>DATLFP010000268.1:0-32498 GCA_035540955.1 Acidimicrobiales bacterium | reverse complement strand
CTCCCGCGACGCCGAGACCCTCGAGTGGTCGGCCGAGGTCGGCCACCTCGTCGGCGACGGTGCATCGCTGATGGTGGTGCCGGCGGCCGAGGCGGGCTCGGGCTCCCCCATCGACCCCGGCTTCCGGGTCACCTTCGAGGCCGCCGGCACCACCATCAGCGATGCACCGTCGCCGACGAGGTGGCCGACCTCGGCCGACCACTCGAGGGTCTCGGCGTCGCGGGAGAGGGGCACCGCCGACGTGCAGTCGGGCGTGGGCGCGTCGCCGTAGGCGCCGGGGTTGGCCGGCTCCCACGCGTCGGTCGTCGTGCAGACGTCGAGCGCGGTCGCGTCGGTCACCATCGAGCCGTCGGCCTCTTGGAGCCGCAGGGTCACGGTGACGGTGCCGTCCGCCGGTGCGTACCCGAGTGCGGCAACGCTGACGGGCTGACCGCTGAGGGAGGCTATCTGGAAGCCGCCGGGCGGCTGCTCGCGGGCGGACGGGTCGCGGCTCCACCAGCCCGTGGCCGCCGGTGCGTCACCGTCGAGCGCGCCCGCGGCGCCGCTCCATGCGAGCCCGAGGAGGCCGATGGCGACGGCGAGGATGGCCCGGCGCATCACCGGCCCGCCTTGATCGGCGTCCGGCGGCGGCGGGTCGGCTTGTCGGTCGGCTCGGCGGTCGGCTTCTTGGCCCCGGAGCGCATGATGGTGGCGTCGTCGCTGCCGAGGTAGCCCTCGACCACTCGCGGGTTCGTGATGACCTCCTGGGGACTGCCGACGGCGACGACGGCACCCAGCTCCAGCGCCACCAACCGGTCGGAGACGCCGGTGATGAGGGGCATGTCGTGCTCGATGACGACCATGGCGGCGCCCGTCTGGTCGCGGATGTCGAGCAGCACCGGCCCGAGCGCCTCGGTCTCGCGCTGGGCGATGCCCGAGGACGGCTCGTCGAGGAGCAGCACGTCGGGATCGTGGGCCAGCGAGCAGGCGAGGTCGACGATCCGGCGCGTACCGGTCGAGAGCTCGCCGACGAACTTGTCGGCGTAGGCACCGAGGCGCATGAGGTCGATCAGCCTCGTCACCTGCTCGTCGACCCACTTCTCGGACACGGTGATCGACGGGGAGAGCACCAGCGCCGCCATGGGGTCCCGCACCGGCACGTGGCGCTCGAGCGCGGTGGCGATCGTCTGGCGCACCGTCATCGACGGGAACAGCCGGGCGTCCTGGAACGACCGCCCGAGGCCGAGCACGGCCCGCTCGAACGGCGAGAGGTCGCTGACGTTGGTGCCGCCGATGCGGACGATGCCGGTGGCGCCCGGGTTGAAGCCGGAGACGATGTCGAGCACGGTCGTCTTGCCGGCGCCGTTGGGGCCGATGATGCCGACGATCTCGCCCTCGCGGACCGAGAAGCTCACGTCCTTGACGGCCTGCACGCCGCCGAAGGCGACCGAGACGTTCTCGAGCTCGAGCGCGACGGGGTGCTCGCGCCCGCAGTGGTCGCAGGACTCGATGAAGCCGGATCCCGTCCGCGTGCCCTCGGACGGGCGCCGGGTGGCGGCGCCCTCCAGGAACACGGCGCGGAGGATCTCGGGGCGGTCGAGGAGCTCGGAGGTCGGACCGTCGAAGCGGACCTCGCCCTTCTCGAGGAACACCGCTCGATCGGCGAGGGTGATGGCCACGTTCACCGACTGCTCGACGACGACCACGGTGGTCCCGTTGGCGTGGATGCGCCGGACGATCTCCAGGAGCTGCTGCACGATCACGGGCGCGAGACCGAGGCTCAGCTCGTCGATCATCAGGAGCTTGGGGCGGGCGATGAACGCCTGCGCGAGGGTCAGCATCTGCTGCTGGCCGCCCGAGAGGTTCCCGGCCTTCACGTCCCATCGCTCGCGGAGGATCGGGAACATCTCGAGCACCTGCTCGGTCGCCGAGGCGAGGTACTCCGGCTCCCTCCGGAAGAGCCACCCGGCGAGGTTGATGTTCTCGGCGACGGTGAGCGTCGGGAACACGCCCTTGCCACCGGGCATCATGACTACGCCGTCGTTGACCATCCGGTTGGGACCGTGGCCGGTCACGTCGCCACCGTCGTAGGTGATGGTGCCGCGGCTGGGCTTGACCAACCCGCTGATCGCGTTGAGCAGCGTCGACTTGCCGGCACCGTTGGTGCCGAGGAGGGCGACGATCTCGCCCCGCTCGACGTGGAAGTCGACGCCGAACAGCACCTGGGTCTTCCCGTAGGAGAGCTCGAGGTCGCGCACGACGAGGAGGGCGTCGTCACTCGGCCGGCTGACCGTCTCGTGGACGACGGCGGCGTCACCGATGACGGGCTGCTCCTCGGTGATGTCCTCGATCCGCACGTCGGCGAGGAGGCTGGGCACGATGATGCCCCGCCGGCGAGCGAAGGTCCGCAGGATCGCGTCGCGCAGGTTGTAGACGGCGCCGCCGAGGCCCGCCGGGAAGACGAGAAGGATGATCAGCACGCCCACGCCGCTGGCGAGGAACTGCGAGAGCGGCTCACGGGTGAAGCTCGAGTAGTTGACGAAGGTCAGGTAGGCGGCGCCGATCACGGCGCCGACGACGGAGCCGAGCCCACCGATGATCCCCATCGCGAAGAGCATGATGCTGTTGGCGGGGTTGAGGATCGACGCGCCCTGCTGGAAGCCGTGCTGGCTGAACATGAACAGCCCGCCGGCGAGCCCGGCCAGCAGGCCCGAGATGCCGAAGGCGGTGAGCTGGATGTTCCGCGGGCTCACCCCGTAGGACTGCATGGCACGGGTGTTGTCGCGGTTGCCGACGAGCGCGCGACCCGTGCGCGAGTTGCGGATGCGCCAGATGATCGCCGCCGAGAGCGCGAATGCCAGCAGGAGCACGTAGTAGTACGTGTGACTCGACTCGAGATCGAACTTGTCGAACAGCACGGGACGGATGACGCGCACCGAGCTCTCGGGCACCAGCCACGGAAAGAACTCCTCGTTGAGGAAGAAGGTGCCGGTGGCGGTGGCGAAGGCCAGCGTCGTGACCGCGAAGAAGGGCCCCCGGATCTTCAGCGCCGGGATGCCGAGGAGCAGCGATACGACGGCACCGGTGATCGCACCGGCGGCCAGGCAGACGAAGAAGTCCTTGCCCTGCTGCGCGAGGGAGCCCGAGACCGACGCCCCCCAGGCGAGGATGGCGAGGTGGCCCAGCGAGATCTGGCCCGTCCAGCCGGTCAGCAGCACGAGGCTCGTGATGAGGATGGCCATGATGATGCCGACGCTGAAGAGGTTGACCTGGCTCGGTGACCAGCCCAGCGGTGCGAAGAGCAGGAACCCGGCGAACGCGACGCCCAGCGCCCACACGCCGATGCGGACCTCGCGGCGCGCCATGAGCTCGCGGGGTATGGGCCGCACCTCGCGGGTGTCGCCCCACGATTCGATCCCGGCGTCCCGCGAGCGGGAGCGGTCGCCCTGCCGCTGGACGAGGAGGGCGACGACGATCACGCCCACGAGCACACCGTCGACGACGATCGTGCGCCCGGTCTCGAACAGGATGGCCTGCTCGACGATGCCGATGGCGACGGCGGCCATCATCGTCCGGGGAAGGCTCTCCATGCGGCCGATCACGGCGGCGGCCAGCGCTCGCAGCATGAGGCCCGGTCCGAGCGTCTCGCCGATCTGGACGCCCTGGATGGGAAGGCGGAGGAGCACGCCCACGCCGGACATCCCGGCGGCCAGCACCCACACGATGGTGTTGATGCGCTTCACCGGGATGCCGAGCAGTGCGGCGCGGCTCGTCGACTCGGCGGCGGCCCGTACCGCGATCCCGATCCGGGACCGGCGGAAGAACAGGACCAGGCCGAGGGCGACGATCGGCACGACGATGATGATGAGGAGGTGGCCGCCCCGGAACACGACCGGGAACCACCGGAAGGTGAAGTCGAAGGGCACCGGCGGCTGCGGCGCGGTGTCGAAGTCGAACAGCCGGGGCAGCCCCAGCTGGAGCGCGGCCAGCAGCTGGGAGATGCCGATCGTGGCGACGGTGAGCACGAGGCGGGGCGCGTGCGAGAAGCGGCGGATGAGGCCGACCTCGACGATGAAGCCCGTCACCAGCGCGGCGAGAAGGCCGATCCCCACGCACACGAAGAACGGCAGCTTCGGACCGACGTAGAGGGACGCCGCCAGCACGCTGGCCACCGCCCCCATGTCGCCCTGGGCGAAGTTGACGATCCGGTTGGCCCGGTACACGAGCACGAGACCCATGGCCACGAGGGCCGACAGGGAGCCGAGCACGAGACCGAGGAACAGGATCGCTCCAGGGGCCGGATAGAGGATCTGCACGAACACGAGCAGGGCGAGGACGCCCATCCCCGTTCGTGCCGCGACCCGCAGCTCAGCGCGATCCATCGGTGTGCTCCCCCATGTCCGATTCGGTGTGTGACGTGTGGCGCATCGAAGGAAGGATTCGCTGCACGTGCGGTCGAACCTGCCTCTGAGCCCAATCGCAACCTGGGGGTACCGTGGATCTGCGCCAGTTCGTCGAGAGGTATGGCATTGCTCTCGGCGTCGTCATCGCCCTCGTCGCCGTCATCGCAGTCCTTCCCGGCAATGCCGGCGACCGAGTGGCGGGCGGCGCCGCGGACATCGATCTGAGCACGACCGGGGACGCCGCCGGCCTCGACGTCGGGGTGACCGGCACCGGCGGCGGGACCGGAACCGGAACCGGGTCGACGGTGACGTCGCCGGCGGGCGGCGGGACCGTCAGCGCCGGCGGCACCGCGGCGGGTGGCGGCGGCAGCGTGAGCGCCGGCGGTGGCGGTCAGGCCGCCAGCAGCGGTGGCGGCGGTCAGGCGTCGCCGGCGGCGGCCGGCGGCGTGCAGTTCGGGACCGGTCCGCAGTGCCGCGAGGACGGCCGCCAGAAGGGCATCGGCTACACGATGCCGCCGTGCGTGCAGTGGGAGCCCGGCACCGACAACGGCGGCGCCACCTTCCGGGGCGTCACCGCCGACCAGATCCTCGTCGTGCGCTGGCTGGGCCAGCTCGACCCCGCGACCCAGGCCATCCTCCAGGGCGCGCAGCTCTCCGACGGTCGGCCGAAGATCGCCCAGACCTACGAGGCGATCCGCCGCTACCAGAACCAGCACTACGAGACCTACGGCCGTGAGGTCGTGTACGTCGACATGGAGGCCGGTGGCCCGTCGGAGAACGACGAGGCCATGAAGGCCGACGCCCAGCGCATCGCCAACGAGATCAAGCCGTTCGCGGTGATCACCGGCGATCCGGCCGCCGGCATCCCCAACGTGCTGGCCCGTGAGCTCGCCCAGCTCGGCATCATCTGCCTGTGCGGCGGGGGGTCATCGGAGTTCTACACCGAGCTGCCACCGCTCCTCTTCGGTTCCCTGCCGACCACGACGGAGTACGCCATCCACACCGCCGAGTACGTGGCCAAGAAGCTGTGGGGCCGCAACGCCGAGTTCGCCGGCGACGACCAGTTCCCGACCCAGACCTTCAAGAGCCAGACGCGCCGCTTCGGTCTGCTCTACATCGAAGGCGCCCGCGGCAAGGTCGACCCCGAGGGCAAGCGGGCTCGCGACGCGTTCGTCCGCGAGTTCGCCCGGTACGGCATGCACTTCGAGGAGACGATCTCCTACGTGTACGACCCGGGCCGCAACCAGACCGACGTGACGAACATGATCGCCAAGTTCAAGGCGGCGAACGTCACGACGATCGTGCCGGTGTGGGATCCGCTCTATCCCATCCTGATCACCCAGGAGGCGACGCGGCAGCAGTACTTCCCCGAGTGGTTCATCGTGGGCACCGGCCTCTCCGACACGACGGCAGCCGGTCGCCTCTACGACCAGCAGCAGTGGACCCATGCCTTCGGCATCAGCCCGCTGTGGGTGACATGGACCTCGGTCAACAAGTCGGGCGGCTACCGCATGTACAAGCACGGCGACCCGAACAACGAGCTCGGCGAGCCGGGCGTGCTCGTGAACATCTACGCCGCCGCCGCCGGAACGCTGTTCACCGGCGTGCACCTGGCGGGCCCGAACCTCACCAACGAGACCTTCGTGCGGGCGGTGTTCGCCTACCCGCCGACCGGCGGCGAGCCCCGTGCCCCACTCATCTTCATGACCCGCGAGTTCCCGACCGCGATCAAGGACTTCGTCGAGGTCTTCTACAAGGGCGACGAGCAGGGACCCGACGAGCGGGGCCAGCAGGGGTCGGGGATGATCATGAAGACCAACGGCGGCCGCCGCTACCAGGCCGGCGAGTGGACCAACGACCCGGCCAACGGGTTCAACCCCGCCGGCGCCATCGCCATCAGCGACGATCCCGCCCTCGGCGGCGACGACTTCTCCCACGAGCAGGACGGCCACACCCACACCAACCGCTGCCTGTCCTGCGTCGACTGACCGCTTCTGTGTCGATCCACCCGCGGACTTCACGGGTGAATCGACACAGAACGGGATGGTCAGGCGCCGAAGCGGCCCTGCAGACCGGCGATGCCGCCGGTGTAGATCCCGCTGACCATCTGCTTGGCGGCGGCCTCGTCACCGACGGGCTCGAACGTCGAGGACCACACCAGCTTGGTGCGCCCCTCGCCCGCCTCCGATAGCTGCATGGTCGAGACGTAGTCCTTGACCGGTATCGGGCCGGCCTGGATCGAGTACACCAGCTTCTTCGCGGCCTCGTCGCGCTCCTCGAGCCGTTCGACGACGGGCTCGGGTCCCATCGAGATCGTGCGGGTCATGCCGATGCCCTCGCCCTCGGACTCGACGGGCAGACCCATCCCCTCGATCAGCCCGACGAAGTCGCCGACGACCCCCCACACCTCGTCGATTCCCGCTCCGAGCTCGCCCTCTTCTCTCACCTCGGCCATCTGCCGTGTCCCCCTCTGTCGTTCCGAAACTGAGGACGGCACTGTAGATGGGTCGGGCCGGCGCGTCGTCCGCTGCCGCGGTCGGTCGAGCGTGGCCTACGGTGCGGTGATGGCGGAGGTTTGCACGTGATCGCGTGGGAGGAGTCGGGGGCCGGCCGACCGCTGATCCTCGTGCACGGCCTGACCGAGGACCGGCGGGGTTGGGACCCGGTGGTGCCCCTGCTCGAAGACGGGTTCCGGTGCATCCGGCTCGACCTCCGTGGCCACGGGGAGTCGCACGACGCCGCCGACTACTCGGCGCTGGGCATGGTCGAGGACGTGTCGACGGTCGTCTCCCAAGCCGGGCTCGACGAGGCGCCGGTGCTGGTCGGACACAGCCTGGGCGGGGTCGTGGTGACCGCGTACGCCGCGCAGGCGCGTGCTGCCGGTGTCGTCAACGTCGACCAACCCCTCGCCCTCGCCGCGTTCAAGGGTGCGCTCACGCCGCTCGAGACCATGCTGCGGGGCGACGGCTTCACCGAGGCCATCGGCGTCGTGTTCGAGTCGCTCGGCGTCGACGCCCTGCCTGCCGACGCGCGGGCGTGGGCCGATGCCTGCCACGCCGCGGCCCGTCAGGAGGTGGTGCTCGGCGTCTGGGGCCTCGTGCTCGAGACCGAGGCCGCGCAGCTCGACGCGCTCGTCGAGTCGGTCCTGCGGGACGTGACGGTTCCGTACCTCGCCATCCACGGGTCCGATCCGGGCCCCGGGTACGCCGAGTGGCTCACGGAGCTCGCGCCGTCAGCGACCGTGGAGGTGTGGGACGGCGACGGCCACTACCCGCACCTGGTCGAGCCCGAGCGGTTCGCGCAGCGGGTCCGGGCCGCGTTCACCCGCTGATCCCGAGAGCGTCACGACATCGGCGCCATGAGGGCCTCGGCGATCGCCCGCCGGCCCCGGTGGCTGAGCACGAGGCCGAGATGGGAGCCGCCCACGTCGCGCGACGAGGTGGCCTCGATGGGCGGACGCGCGTCGTCCCCGGCGACGCGGTCCGCGCTCGACCAGAGCGCGACCCACGGCGCATCGGGGCGCCGGCGGAGGTCGGCGCGGTAGGCCTCGCAGCACGGTCCATCGGCGCACTCGATGCTCGCCAGCAGCGGCAGGCCGTGGCGACGAGCGGCCCGCACCGCTCTCGTCACCCGGGCGACGCCGGGACGGTCGGGGGGGCCGATCGACCACGGGGTGCCGACGGTGACCAGGCGCGTCACGAGATCGGGCCGGCGCACCGCCGCAACCCGGGCGAGCTGGCCGCCGCGGCTGTGCCCCACGAGGGCGACGGGCCCGTCGAGCGAGTCGAGGAGGCGCGACACCGTCCGCTCCCCGCAGTCGACGTTGAGTCCGGTGCGGGCGATCCGCGGGCGATGGCCGGCGGCTCGGAGGCCGCGGGCGAGCGGCAGCATGCTCGAGGTCGGGACGCCGAAGCCGGCGACCAGCACGACGTCTACGGCCGCTGCTCCTTCTTGGCCCGGCTGGGCGCCACCCGCGGCGGTTCGTCCGGTTGCTTCGGGTACACCGGAGGCCACGGGGCGTCGTGCAGACCGTCGGCCCGGTCGCGCTCGTGCATCTCGAGCAGTGGTTCGAGCGACTGCGGTTCGGCTCCGTCCCACGGATCGCCGTACGTGGCCAGGCGCGCCGCCATGGTCGCGATCCGGAAGTCGTCGGGCTCGACGTCGTCCACCTCATCCCAGCTGATCGGGGTCGACACCGGGGCGTTGGGCTTCGCCCGCACCGACCACGCCCCGAAGACCGTCTTGTGCGGTGCGTTCTGGTTGAAGTCGACGAAGATCCGCTCGCCCCGCTCCTCCTTCCACCATGCGGCCGTGAGGAGGTCGGGTCGGCGGCGTTCGAGCTCCCGTGCCACCGCGACCGCCGCCGACCGCACCTGGTAGCTGTCCCAGCGCGGCTCGAGGCGCACGTACACGTGCAGCCCGCGGTTGCCCGTGGTCTTGGGGAGTCCGACCATGCCCACCTCGTCGAGGAGGGCCCGCACCTCTCGCGCCGCGGGCCGGATGTGGCGGACGAAGTCGGTGCCGGGCTGCGGGTCGAGGTCGATGCGCAGCTCGTCGGCGTGATCCTGATCGCGGGCGAGGCTCGGCCAGACGTGGAAGCCGATGCAGCCGAGGTTGACGGCCCACACGACGTGCGCGAGGTCGGCGGCGACCAGCGCATCGGAGGTGGTGCCGTTCGGGGTGCTCACCACCGCGGTCTCGAGCCACGGCGGCGCCGACTTCGGAACCCGCTTCTGGAAGAACGAGGGCCCGTCGGCGCCGTCGGGAAAGCGCTGCAGCAGCACCGGGCGCCCGCCCATGGCCCGGAGCAGGGGCTCGGCGACCCGCAGGTAGTGGTCGACCAGATCGCCCTTCGTCTCGCCGGTCGCCGAGAAGAACACCTTGTCGGCGCTGGTGACCCTGACCTCCTTGCCGTCGAGGTCGAGGACCCGCTCCTCGCCGGCCGCCTTGGGCATGCCCGCACGCTACGCGGAGGGGCGTTCCCAGCGGACGACGCCGTCGATCTCGCCGCTCTCGACGTCGTAGACCATCCCCGCCACCATCGTGACCGGCGCCAGGTAGGGCGTCGACGCGATCACATCGACGTCCTCGCGCAGGGCGGCGGCGTGATCGTCGATGGGGAAGAACCCGAGATCGGCTCCGGTGGCAGCCTGCAGCTCGGCGTCGGTCACGCCGGCCAGACCGCACTTCGTGTGCTGCATCACGACCACGGTCCGCACGCCGAGCACATGGCAGGAGAGCGCCAGGCTGCGGAGGACGTCGTCGGTCACGCGCCCGCCGGCGTTGCGGATGACGTGGGATTCGCCGAGGTGCAGGCCGAGCACGGCGAACACGTCGATGCGAGCGTCCATGCAGGTGACGATGGCGAGGTGACGGCTGGGCCGGGGATCGGCGATCTTGGCGCGGGCCGCCGAGTACCCGGCGTTCGCATCGAGGAGGCGGGCGATCTCGGACAAGGGTGCAGGACTCTGCCGCGCCCGGGGCGCTGCCGCAAGACGATCAGCCGTCGGGACCGGCCGGCGCGAGCTCGGGCAGCCAGAGCGTGAAGGTCGTGCCCCGTCCCTCGCTCGAGGTGACCTCCAGGGTCCCGCCGAGCCGCTGTGCGGACTCGAGGGCGATCGAGAGGCCGAGCCCGCTCCCGCCGGCCGCCGAGGCGCGGTGCCGGCTCGACTTGTAATGACGGTCGAAGATCCGAGCGATCTCCTCCGGCGGGATGCCCGGTCCGCTGTCGGTCACCGTGAGCCAGGCACCGTCGTGGGCACGAGCGACCCGGATGCTGATCGGTGGCCCGCCGTGGTGGACGGCGTTGGAGACGAGGTTGACCACGATCCGGTCGAGACGGCGGCGATCCGTCGCCACCACCAGCGTCGGGTCGGCGGCGTCGATCGCGACGAGGGCTGCCCACCCGTGCGCCCGGACGGCGTGCCCGACGGCGGCGACGAGGTCGACCTCCTCGACCTGGAGGATCTCCTGGCCGGCCCGCAACCGGTGCAGCTCGAGCAGCTCGCTCGTGAGGCGGTCGAGCCGGCGGGCGGAGGCGGCCACGATCTGGGCGATCTCGGCGACCTGTTCGGGCGCCGTCGCGTCGTGCTCGGCGAGGTGCGACGCGGCGGTCAGCACCGCCGCGATCGGTGTCCGCAGCTCGTGCGCGATGTCGGCGGCGAACTGCTGCTCGCGATCGCGGGCGATCGCCAGCGCGTCGATCTTGTGCTCGAGGGCCGCCACCATCTCATTGAACGAGGCCGCCCACTCGCCGAACTCGTCCTCGGACCGGACCGGCAGCCGGGTGTCGAGGAGGCCTTCGGCCACCGAGCGGGCGGCGTCGGCCGCCGTGCGCACGGGGCGCAGCGCCTGGCGGGCGATCACCGTGCCCGCGATCCCGGCGACCGCCACCACGATCCCCCACCCCACGGCCAGCGCGAGATGCAGCTCGCGGTTGCTGCGGTCGAGCTCGACGCGGGAGAAGAAGAAGTAGACCTCGGCGCCCGTGACCTCGTCGAGTGCACCGATGACGAGCGCGGCGCCGGTCCGGAGCTCGGTCGTGCCCTCCACGAGCTGGCCGGGCTGCCGTCGGACGGTGTCCCGCATCCCGGCCGGCAGGTCGCCGAGGCCGAGCGTCTCCACCGAGCGGATGAGCGCTCCGCCGGTGACGACGATCACGCCGGGACCGCCGGGCGTCTCGGCGTCGGCGAGGCGCCCGGCGACCACCTCCGGTGGTGCGCCCGCGGCGAGCAGCTGCACGTCGTCGCGCGCGTGGGCACGGGAGCGCTCGTGGAACGCGTTCGTGCGGTAGGAGTGCACCCAGATGGCGGCGCCGAGGGCGAGGGCGCCGGCGCTGATCCCGGCCACCACGACGAACGCGATCGAGAGGCGCCGCCGGAACTGAGCCGGGAAGGGAGAGCGGTGGATCACCCGCCCGACTCGTAGCGGTAGCCGACGCCCCGCACCGTCCCGATGCGTCGGGGCTTGCTCGGCTCGTCCTCGATCTTGTCGCGCAACCGCTTGATCGCCATGTCGACGAGCCGCGAGTCGCCGAGGTAGTCGTAGCCCCAGACCCGCTCGAGGAGCGTCTCCCTGCTCAGCACCTGCCCGGCGTGGCGGAGCAGCTCGGCGAGGAGACGAAGCTCGGTGGCGGTGAGATCGATCTCGGCCCCGTCGCGCCATGCGCGCCAGGCGGCGGGGTCGACCCGGATGCCGCCCACCTCGAGCGCGGCCTCCTCCGAGGGGTTGGCCCGGCGGAGGACGGCGCGCAGTCGGGCCAGGAGCACCGCCGCCTCGAACGGCTTCACCACGTAGTCGTCGGCCCCGAGCTCGAGCCCGCGCACCACATCGGCCGGCGCGTCGCGGGCGGTGACCATGACGATCGGCACCTGTGACCGGCGGCGGATCTCCTGGCACACCTCGAACCCGTCGAGGCCGGGGAGCATGATGTCGAGCACGACGACGTCGGCCCCGTCGTCGAAGCGAGCGACCGCGCTGTGGCCATCGCCCACCTCGGTGACGGTCATCCCGCTGGCCCGGAGGACGAGCGCGATGGCGTCGCGCAACGCCTCGTCGTCCTCGACGAGGAGGACGCGCTCGTTCATGCCCGCGGTCGCTCCATGTCGGCCTCGACGCTACCGGGCGCCGCGCGCCCGACCCCGAAGGGTGGTGGCGTCGTCACAGTCGCGTCACGATCGGTCGTCGCCCGTCCATGCGGGGCACCACGACGCGGGCACCCGCCACTCGCCGTGGAAGCATTGCGCCGTGGATCGGCCGCGCCTCCGGTGGCTCGCGGTCCGGGCCAGCTACCGGGCCCGGGCGACGGTGACCTTCGCGCTGGCCGCCGCCATCGTGTCGGTCGCCCTCGGCCTGCTCTCCTACACGGTGTCCCGGAGCTACCTCACCGATCAGCGGGAGTCGGCTGGCCGCGACCGGGCCTACCTCAACGCGCGGTTCGTCCGTGACCAGCTCCGCGCCCGCGCCGGCGATCCAGGCGCGGCGATCGCCGCGCTCTCGGCGGAGGAGGGCTCGACGGTTCTCGTGCGCTACGGCGAGGAGTGGTTCTCGTCATCGGTCGCCATCGGCGCGAGTGACCTTCCGATCGATGTGCTCCGGGAGATCGAGGGTGGCGTCGCGGCATGGCAGCGGTACCGGATCCGCGGCGAGCCCCACCTCGCGGTCGCCGTTCCGCTGCCGGCGGTCGGCGCCGTCTATGCCGAGGTCATCCCGATGGTCCAGCTCGAGGACGCCCTCGACACCATGAGCTCGTCGCTCCTCGCGGCCGGGGCGGCCACCACGGTGGCCGGTGGGCTCATCGGCTTCCTGCTCGCCGGCCGGCTCGTGCGGCCGCTCCGCAAGCTGGCCGAGCGGGCCGAGGCCATCGCCGCCGGCGAGGCGGTCGGGCTCGAGCCGGTGACGGATCCCGACCTGCAACCGCTGGTCGGCTCCCTGAACCGGGTGATCGAGAGCTACGCCGAGCGCGTCGAGCAGGGGTCGCGGTTCGCCTCGGACGTGAGCCACGAGGTGCGGGCGCCCCTCGCCGCGCTCTCGGCAGCGATCGACGTGATGCAGCGTCGTCGCAAGGCGCTGCCCGATCGCAGCGCGCACGCCCTCGATCTTCTCTCCGAGCAGGTCGACGGCTTCCAGCACCTCGTGCTGGACCTGCTCGAGATCTCCCGCATCGACGCCGGGCGAGCCGAGGTGGTGCTCGAGCCGACGGACTGCGGGGCGTTGGTCAAGGGAGCGACGGCGACCGTGTCGCGCCCCGACCTGCCCGTCACGGTGGATCCCGACGTGCCGAGCCCGGTGCTCCTCGACCGCCGCCGCATGGGCCAGGTCCTCGTGAACTTCCTCGACAACGCGCAGCGGTACGCCGGCGGCCCGACGTCGGTCTCGGTCTCCCGGGCCGGAGACATGTTGCGGTTCCGGGTGTGCGACCAGGGTCCGGGCGTGCCCCTCGAGGAACGGGCGCGGATCTTCGGGAGGTTCGAGCGGGGTGAACACGGGGTGCGAGGGCCGCGGGGCACGGGGCTCGGGCTCGCCCTCGCCGCCGAGCACGCCGCGCTGCACGGCGGTCGGGTGTACGTCGAGGACGCCGACGGTGGCGGCGCCGCGTTCGTGGCGGAGGTGAAGCTGTGCGAGCCCGACTGATCGCCGCGCTCCTGGTCCTCGTGACGGCCGCCGCCTGCGGCGTCCGGAGCACCGGGCAGGCCGCCACCGCCGGACCCGACCGGGTTCCCTACGACCTGCTGGCCCCCGAGGGAGCGACGACCACGACCACGCTCCCCGAGCTCGCCAGCCGGCAGGTGCAGGTGTGGCTCGTGGCCGAGGGTCGCATCCTCGGCGTCAACCGCGAGGTCGCGACGCCCGTGCGGATCGGTCGCGTGGTCGACGCCCTTCTCGCCGGACCGACCGACGCCGAGGTTGCTGTGGGCCTGCGCTCGGCCATCCCCGGCGACGACGTCGTCCGTGAGGCGGTGATCGCCGACGGCGTGGCGACGATCGACCTGGTGAGCGCGTTCGCCGACGCGCCGGCGCGCGAGCAGCTGCTCGCGCTGGCCCAGTTGGTGTACACGGCGACAGGTCTTGCCGACGTGTACGCAGTCGCGTTCGAGCTCGACGGCGTGGCCGTCGACGTCCCTCGCGCCGACGGCTCGCTCAGCAACGGTCCCGTCACGCGGTTCGACTACCTGCCTCTCATCGCCACGGGCTGAGCCAGCGGGTGGATGGCGAGCACGGCTTTCGGTAAGGGTGGAGGCATGAAGCCGACCCGGGTCCTCCTCGCCGTCGACGAGTCGGCGGCGTCGGCGCAGGCGGCGCGCCGAGCCTCGATCCTCTTCGGCGCATCCGCCGAGTTCCTCGTCATCCGTGTCAGCGAGGTGCCCGGGCTCTGGGCGGCGCATCCCTTCGGGGTGGCGGCACCGCTCACCGCCGACGAGTGGCAGTCGCTGGTGGAGCCCGACGAGGAGGAGATCCGCCGCCGCGTCGAGGAGGCCGGCGTCGCCGAGGCCGAGGTGCTCGTGGAGATCGGCGACCCGGTCAGCCAGATCTGCGATGCCGCCGAGGAGCACGACGTCGACGTGATCGTGGTGGGCTCACACCACCGCGGGTTCCTCGAGCGGCTGCTGTCGCCGTCGGTGTCGGGCGGCGTCGTCCGTACCTCGCACCGACCGGTGCTCGTCGTCCCCGAGCAGCCTTCAGGCGGCAGCTAGGAGCTCACGACGGGGTGGGCGCCCTGCCAGATCACCTCGATGGTGTCGGCCGGCGTGCCCGTGCTCACGAAGGAGCTGCGCATCTCCTCGACGAGGCTCTCGTTCCGCTCGGTCGGCTCGCCGTCGACCAGGAGCAGGACCGTGTCGCTCATGGAGATGACGAAGACCTCGGCGGGCTTGCTCGTGACCAGCGGGGCGTCCTGGTGGTCCATGGCCAGACCCTGACCCGCCCGCCTCGCGGGACGGTTCCCGGTCTGTCGCGAACGTGTCGCGATCACGCGACGAACCGCCCGTCAGCCGATCAGGCTGCGGACCTCGTCGGCGATCACGAGATCCTCGCGAGCCTCGACGACCACCGTGTGCGCCGTGGTGGACGTCGCGCTCACCTCTCCGTCACCGAGCGTGGCCGCGTTCGAGCCGTCGTCGACGCCGACGCCGAGGAACTCGAGGCCGGCGGCGGCGCCGGCCCGGATGGCGGGCTGGTGGACGCCGATGCCGCCGGTGAAGGCGAGCACGTCGATGCCCGCGAGCGCCGCAGCCATGGCCGCGATCGTCGCCCGAAGGCGGTGGAGGTACACCTCGATGGCCTCCGCCGCCGCGTGGTCGCCGCGCTCGCGCGCCGCGAGCACGGTACGGACGTCGCCGTCGGTGCCGCTCAGGCCGGCGAGGCCGGCATGGCGGGCCAGCTGGTCGGCCGCCTCGTCGGCGCTGACGCGGCCGCTCTGGAGGAGCCACAGGAGGAGGCCGGGATCGACGGATCCCGACCGGGTCGCCATCACGAGCCCGTCGAGGGGCGTGAAGCCCATCGTCGTGTCACGCGAGCGCCCCTCGCTGATGGCGCAGGCGGAGGCGCCGGCCCCGAGGTGGCAGCTGACGATCCGTGCATCGGGATCGACACCGGCGATGGCCGGGGCGTGCCGAGCGACCCAGGCGTGGGAGAGCCCGTGGAAGCCGTAGCGGGGAAGACCCCACTGGCGCCGCCACGCCGCCGGCAGCGCGTAGGTGCGCGCCGCCGGAGGCAGCGTGGCGTGGAACGCGGTGTCGAAGCAGGCGACGTGCGGCACCTGAGGCAGCGACTGCCGGGCGGCGCGCAGGGCGGCCACCGCCCGGGGCTGGTGGAGGGGGGCCAGCTCGGTGAGGGCGGCCAGCCGCTCGATCAGGTCGTCGGTCACGGGCTCCGGCGCCGACCGGTCCCCGCCGTGCACGACGCGGTGCCCGACGGCGTCGACGGCGCCGGCGCGCTCGATGGCCGCAGCCATCGGGCTGGCGTCGCCGTCCCAGGGGTCGATCGTCTCGTCCCACACCGTGCCGTCGGCGCCGTCGAGGACGCGGAGCTTGAGCGTCGACGAGCCGGTGTTGACGACGAGGATGCGCGGCCCGCCGGCGGGCGTCACGTGGGCCAGCGCCAGTCGCGGATCTCAGGGAGGTCCTCGCCCTCTGCGCGCGTGTGGCGGTGGTGGCGAGCGCGCTGGTCGACCATCTGCTGCCGCAGCACACCGGCTCGCGATTGCAGGCTCGGCACGCGGTCGATGACGTCCATCACGAGGTGGTAGCGGTCCATGTCGTTCATCACGAGCATGTCGAACGGCGTGGTCGTCGTGCCCTCCTCCTTGTAGCCGCGCACGTGGAGGTGGCCATGGCCGGTGCGGCGGTACGTCAGGCGATGGATCAGCCAGGGGTAGCCGTGGTAGGCGAAGATGACGGGCGTGTCGGTCGTGAAGATCGTGTCGTAGTCCCGGTCGGAGAGACCGTGCGGGTGCTCGCTCTCGGACTGCAGGCGCATGAGGTCGACCACGTTGACGACCCGCACCCGCAGGGCGGGGAGCTGCTCACGAAGGATCGCCGTCGCCGCCAAGACCTCGACGGTGGGGATGTCGCCGGCGCACGCGAGCACGACGTCGGGCTCGCCTTCGTCGTTGCCGGCCCAGTCCCAGATGCCGATCCCCCGAGCACAGTGGAGCTCGGCGTCCTCGATGCCGAGCCAGTCCGGCGTGGGCTGCTTGCCGGCCACGATGACGTTCACGAAGCTGCGGGTCTGGAGGCACTCGTTGGCCACGGCGAGCAGGCAGTTGGTGTCAGGCGGCAGGTACACGCGGATGACGTCGGACTTCTTGTTCACGACATGGTCGATGAAACCCGGGTCCTGGTGGCTGAAGCCGTTGTGGTCCTGGCGCCACACGTGGGACGTGAGCAGGTAGGTCAGCGACGCGATCGGTTCTCGCCACTCGAGCTCGCGCGTGGTCTTCAGCCACTTGGCGTGCTGGTTGAACATCGAGTCGATGATGTGGATGAACGCCTCGTAGCAGGAGAAGAGGCCGTGGCGGCCGGTGAGGAGGTAGCCCTCGAGCCATCCCTGGCAGAGGTGCTCGGAGAGGACCTCCATCACCCGGCCGCGGCGGGCCAGGTGCTCGTCGCCGTCGCGGATCTCCGCCCACCACACCTTGTCGGTCACCTCGTAGACGGCGTCGAGCCGGTTCGACGCCGTCTCGTCGGGCCCGAACAACCGGAAGTCGCGGTGCTCGGCGTTGGCGGCCATGAGGTCTCGGAGCCAGCGGCCGAGGATGCGGGTCGGCTCCGAGGACGCCGCGCCGGGGGAGGCGACCTCGACGGCGTGGGCGCGGATGGGCGGCAGGGTGAGGTCTCGGAGCAGGGCGCCGCCGTTCGTGTGCGGGTTCGAGCCCATCCGCCGGTCGCCCCGCGGAAGCCACTCGAGGAGGTCGGGCATCGGGCGGCCGGCGTCGTCGAAGAGGTCGTCGGGGCGGTACGACCGGAGCCAGCGGTCGAGCTCGGCCCGGTGGGCGGGGTTGCCGCGGACGTCACCGAAGGGGACCTGGTGCGAGCGCCACGTGCCCTCGATGGCGCGGTCGTCGACCACCGCCGGCCCCGTCCAGCCCTTGGGCGTCCGCAGGACGATCATCGGCCAGCGTGGCGGGCGGTCGTCGCCATCGGCGCGCGCCCGGTGGTGGATGGCGGCGATCTCGTCGAGCACGGCGTCGACGGTGGCCGCCAGCCGCTGGTGGACGAGCGCGGGGTCGTCGCCCTCGACGAGGTACGGCTCCCAACCGCAACCGCGCAGCAGGGCATCGAGGTCGTCGTCGCCGATCCGGTCGAGGAGTGTCGGGTTGGCGATCTTCCAGCCGTTGAGGTGGAGGACGGGGAGCACGGCGCCGTCGCCGACGGGGTCGAGGAACCGCGTCGAGTGCCACGACGCGGCGAGCGCGCCGGTCTCCGCCTCGCCGTCGCCGACGACGCAGGCGACGATGAGGTCGGGGTTGTCGAAGGCGGCGCCGAAGGCGTGCGCGACGGAGTAGCCGAGCTCGCCGCCCTCGTGGATGGAGCCGGGGATCTCGGCGGCCACGTGGCTCGGGATCCCGCCGGGGAAGGAGAACTGGCGGAAGAGGGTGGCCATGCCCTCCGCGTCTCGCCCGACCGCCGGATAGGTGTCGGTCCAGCTCCCCTCGAGCCAGGTGTTGGCGGCGATCGCCGGTCCACCATGGCCGGGGCCGGTGACGAAGATCATGTCCAGGTCGCGCGCCGCGATGGCGCGGTCGAGGTGGGCCCAGAGGAGGTTGAGGCCCGGCGTCGTGCCCCAGTGACCGAGCAGGCGGGGCTTCACGTGCTCGTCGGCCAGCGGTTGGCGCAGCAGGGGGTTGGCGAGCAGGTAGATCTGGCCCACCGAGAGGTAGTTGGCGGCTCGCCAGTAGCGGTCGATCGTCGAGAGCTCGGCGTTCGACAGCGGCGCGGCGTCCAGCATCCTCATGGCCATGGTCGAGTCTTGCCCCGACACGATCTCGGCGCACACGGCCCCCCCTTCGGGTGGTTGTGATGGCCGAGATCTGGCGTGTGTTTGTGTGGGTCAGTCGCGCGGGGGGCGATGAAGGCGGAGCCGCGCCAGGGGAGCGTTGGGATCGACCGACAGGCGCTTGACCAGGTGGACGATCGTGCCCGTCTCCGGCTCGGACGTGAGCTCGACCCGGTCCATGAGCGCTCGCATCAGGGCGACACCCCGGCCCCGGGCCGAGGATCCATCCGGCATGACGCCGCGGAGGCTGCCGGCGTCGAAGCCGCCGCCGGCGTTGATCACGCTGATCGCGCACCGCTCCTCGTCGACCTCGAGCCGCACCTCGTACTCGTCGTCGGCGGTGGCGTGCTCGATCACGTTCGTGCACGCCTCACTCAGCGCGATGCGGATGTCGTCGACGCAGTCCGGGGTGACACCAAAGGCCGTCAGCGCGTGGGTCACCACGCCGCGGGCGAGCGAGACCGTCTCGGCGTCTCGCGGCAGGCACACCGCGACCTCGAGGTTCACCGGTGGCTATCGACCGGCCGGGTCGGAGCGGCGACCTCGACCGTCGCCGTTGCGAAGGATGGCCGAGATGCGCTGGTGGCTGACGCCGAGCCGTTCGGCGATCTGCCGCCGGGACCGCCCTTCCGCGGCAAGGCCGCGAGCCAGGAGCTGGCCGAGCCGGCTCGTGGCCGCGGCGATCCGCCGGGATCCGACGCGCAGGCGATCCAGGAGCCCGGGGGCGTCCTCGGTGTCGAGGATCTCGGTCCAGGACTGCCCCCTCTCGCGCTGCTGCTGCATCGACCGTGCGCGGCGGGCGACGTCCCGCTGCCCGTCGGCGACAGCGTCGGCCTCGTCCGCGATCTCCTCCAGCGGGTCCTTCATGTGCCACTCCGTGGGATGGCCGTGGGATGGCCCGGGCTGGGCCGCCGTCCAAACGTGGGACCGTTTACCCGGCAACGCCCGTTGCCATGCGCGCATGGCTGGGCTCGGTCAGAGCGCTGTCACGGCGAGGCCGGCGGAGACGGCGAGCAGGCCGACGACGAGGTTGGCGCCTGCGCTGCGCGCCGCTTCGTCGACCGCCCCCTCCTCGATGAGCCGGATCGTCTCGAAGGTGAGCGTCGAGAAGGTGGTGTAGGCCCCCAACGCACCGACGCCGAGCACGGTCCGGGCGGTGGCACCGAGATCGTGGTAGAGGCCGAGGCCCGCCACCACACCGAGCGCCAGGCACCCGGAGACGTTCACGGCGAAGGTCCCCCACGGGAAGGCGCCGCCCGTGCGGTCCGAGATCCAGGTGTCGACGAGGTACCGCGCGGGCGCGCCGATGCCAGCGGCCGCGAGGAACGTCGCCCAGGCGAGGGCCGTCACGGGTCGGCCGGCGTCCGGCCCACGTACTTGACGACCTCGACCTCCTCGCGCACCACGAGCCCCTCGGTGATGAGGTCGTCGAGCTCGGGCAGGAACGCCTCGATGGCGTCGGGTCGGTCGACGATCACGATGGCGATGGGCAGGTCGTGGGAGAGCGACAGGATGCGGGTCGTGTGGATGTGGTTCGAGGCGCCGAAGCCCTCGACGCCCCGGAAGACCGACGCGCCGGCGAGACCGGCGGCGTGGGCCCGGTGCACGATCTCGGTGGCCAGCGGCGTGTGGCCGTGCCGGTCCGACTCGCCGATGTAGACCGTGAGTCGCTGCTGGGATCCTTCGAGTCTCATCGCTGCTCCTGGTGCCGTGGTGGTGTGAGGCGGCCGGCCTGGATGCCGGCATACGCGAGGGCGAGTCCGCCGGCGAGGCTGGTGAGGGCGTAGACGGTGGCGGTGACGGCATGGCCGTCCTTGATCAGCAGCGCCGTCTCGAGCTGGTAGGTCGACATGGTGGTGAAGGCGCCGAGGACGCCGGTGGCGAGGAACGGGCGCAGGTAGCGGCTGGGCGGGAATCGCTCGAGCAGCGCCACCAGGAGGAGGCCGAGGAGGAAGCTGCCGGTCAGGTTCTCGACGAACGTCGCCCAGGGGAACCGACCGGACGCCGGTGGAAGCAGGTGGGCGATGCCGTACCGGGCGGAGGCGCCGATCATCCCGCCGGCGGCGATGACGGCGAGCACGTCGGGCTGGACGTGGCGTCGTCGTCGGCCCCCGCTCCGGCGACGGCCGGTGACGGATGCAGGCGGATCGGACGGGGACAGGTCGGGGTCGACGGACACCTGGTCCGACGCTAGGACCGCGCCCGGGCCGGCGCGGGGGATCAGACGGCGTCGAGCGCCTGGAGCAGGTCGGCGACGAGGTCGTCGGCCCGCTCGAGCCCGACCGAGAGCCGGACGAGGGCGGGGTCGACGGCGCCCGGCGAGCCGGCGACCGACGCATGGGTCATCCGCCCGGGGTGCTCGATGAGGGATTCGACGGCGCCCAGCGACTCCGCCAGCGTGAAGAGCTCGGTGCCGCCGGCGACGGCCAGCGCCGCCTGCTCGCCACCGGCGAGGGTGAAGGACACCATGCCGCCGTAGTCGCGCATCTGGCGGGTGGCGAGGGCATGGCCCGGGTGCCGCTCCAGCCCGGGCCACAGCACGCGCTCGACGGCGGGGTGGGCCTCGAGCGCGGCGGCGACGGCGCGAGCGTTCTCGCAGTGCCGGTCCATGCGCACCGCGAGGGTCTTGATGCCGCGCAGCACGAGGTAGCAGTCGAGCGGCCCCGGCACCGCGCCCACCGCGTTCTGGAGGAACGCGAGCCGTTCGGCGATCGCGTCGTCCGACGTCGCCACGAAGCCCCCGACCACGTCGGAGTGCCCGCCGAGGTACTTGGTCGTGGAGTGGACGACGATGTCGGCGCCGAGGGCGAGCGGCTGCTGGAGGTACGGGGTGGCGAAGGTGTTGTCGACGACGCACCGCGCGCCGCGCTCGTGGGCGAAGGAGGCGAGGCGCTCGATGTCGACGATGTCGAGCCGGGGGTTGGTGGGTGTCTCGACCCAGAGCAGCGCCGTCCGCTCACTCCACGCCGCGGCGACGGCGTCGAGGTCGGTGAGATCGGTGGCGGTCGTGCGCAGTCCCGCGGGCTCGTGCACGCGCGTCGCCAGCCGGTAGGTGCCGCCGTAGGCATCGATCGACAGCACCACGTGGTCGCCGGGGGCGAGCAGCCGGAGCACGGCGTCCTCGGCGGCGAGCCCGCTCGAGAAGGCGAGGCCGTGCGCCGCCCCCTCCAGGTCGGCCAGGCACCGCTCGAGGGCGTGACGGGTCGGGTTGCCGGTGCGGGAGTACTCGTAGCCCCGGTGCTGGCCGACGGCGTCCTGGGCGTACGTGGAGGTCAGGTGGACCGGGGTCACGACGGCACCGGTCGCCGGGTCCGGCTCCTGGCCGGCATGGATCGCCCGCGTCTCGAAGCCCCAGTCGCGGCCGGTCACGACGGGCGGGCGGCGAGGAAGCTCAGGAGATCGGATCGCGTCAGCACGCCCACGGGGTGGCCGTTGTCGAGGACGAGCACCGCCGGCGACGCACGGAGGCGCTCGACGGCCACGTCGACGGTCTCGCCGAGGCCGACAGCGGCGAGCGGCGGGCCCATCACGTCGCCGACGGGCAGGTCGAGCGCGGTCGGGTCCCGGAAGGCGAGGTCGAGCATCTCGCGCTCGGCGACGGTGCCGGCGACCTCGGCGGCGGCGAGCGGGGGCTCTGCCCGTACGACCGGCACCTGGGAGACGCCGAACTCGCGGAAGAGTGCGATCACCGCCCGCACCGACTCGTCGGGGTGCACGTGCACGAGCGCCGGCAGGTCGCCCCGCTTGCGGGAGAGGGCGTCGCCGACGGTCTGGCCGGCGGCGCGGAGGAAGCCGTAGTCGGCCATCCACTCGTCGTTGTAGAGCTTCGAGAGGTAGCCGCGGCCCGAGTCGGGGATGAGGACCACGACGACGGCGTCGGGTCCGAGGTCGCGCCCCACCTCGAGGGCGGCCCACACCGCGGTGCCGCCGGAGCCGCCGATGAGGATCCCCTCCTCGCGGGTGACCCGCCGGGCGGTCAGGAACGAGTCGCGGTCTGCGACCTCGACGACGCGATCGACGACGGCGGGGTCGTAGGTGGTCGGCCAGAAGTCCTCGCCGATGCCCTCGACGAGGTAGGGCCGGCCGGTCCCGCCCGAGTACACCGAGCCGGCCGGGTCGGCGCCGATGATCTGGATGTCGGGGTTGCGGGATTTCAGGAAGCGGCCGACGCCGGTGATGGTGCCGCCGGTGCCGATGCCGGCGACGAAGTGGGTGATGCGGCCCGCCGTCTGCTCCCACAGCTCGGGCCCGGTGCTGGCTTCGTGGGCTGCGGGGTTGGCGGCGTTGTGGTACTGGTCGGGCTTGAACGCCCCGGGCGTCTCGCGGACGAGCCGGTCCGACACCGAGTAGTACGAGTCGAGGTGCTCGGGCGCCACCGTCGTCGGGCACACGATCACCTCGGCGCCGTAGGCCCGCAGGAGGGCCACCTTCTCGGGGGCGATCTTGTCGGGCATCACGAAGATGCACCGGTACCCGCGCCGGGCGGCGACGATGGCGAGGCCGACACCGGTGTTGCCGGAGGTGGGCTCGACGATGGTGCCGCCGGGCTGCAGCCGTCCGTCGCGCTCGGCGGCATCGATCATCGTGACCGCCGGCCGGTCCTTGACGCTGCCGCCGGGGTTGAGCAGCTCGAGCTTGGCCAGCAGCTGGCACGACAGGTGGCGGGCGGTGCGGTCGAGCCGGACCAGCGGCGTGTGCCCGACGAGGTCGAGCAGCGAGTCGGCGGCGTCGATGGGCGCACCCCGATCCGTCACCGGGCGGATCGGCACCCCGGCGAGGCGCGGATCATCGCCGGCGCGCTCGTCGTCGGTGTGGTACTCGACCGGCAGGCCGGCGCCGTGCAGCGTGGCGGCCACGCCGGCGCCGTGCTCGCCGGCGCCGAGCACGGCCACGAGCCGGGGGATCCGGCTGCGGAGGTCGGCGATCAGCTCGGGGTGGGGCGCGTCGTCGGCGACGGCCACGACGTGCCTGACCTTGACGAGCAGCCGGGGTGGGGGGGTGGCATCGCCGACCACGACGAGCACGTCCATCGGCGCCGACCGTACCCGGCGCGGCGCCGCGCCGACCGGGGAGGCGGCGGGAGCGGGGCCGCGGGGGCTACCGTCCGGTCAGCCAACGGGGAGGTCATCGCCATGCCTTCGTCGGGTTCGATCCTGGGCAACGCCGTCCGTCGCCTCGAAGATCCCACGCTCCTGACCGGAGACGGCAAGTACGTCGATGATCTGGTCGAGACCGGGATGCTCCACGTCGCGCTCGTTCGGTCGACGATCGCCCACGGCAACCTGATGGCGGTCGACGACGTGGATGCTCGGACGATGCCGGGCGTCGTGGGGGTGTACGCCGCCGGCGGCGACGACCTCGGGTTGGCCGCTCTGCACCAGTTCCCGATGATGCCCGAGTCGCTCAACCGGCCCGTGTTCGCCACCGGCAAGGTGCGGTTCGTGGGCGACGTCGTCGCCGCGGTGGTGGCCGAGACCCGCGCCCAGGCCGTCGATGCTGCCGAGCGGGTCGTCGTCGAGTACGACCCGCTGCCGTCGATCACCGACCCTCGGGATGCGCTGGCGCCGGACGCCCCGCTCCTGTTCCCCGAGCACGGTTCGAACGTCTGCTTCGGCACGAGCTTCCCCGAGGACGACGACTCGGACCCGCTCGCCGGCGCCGAGGTGGTCGCCGAGGTGGAGATGGTCAGCCAGCGGCTGGCCGGCGTGCCCATGGAGGTGAACGGGATCCTCGCCGTTCCCGCCGACGGCGGGCTCACGTTGTGGGTGTCGCACCAGGCGCCGCACTCCATCCACGAGGCGTACGCGCCGATGCTGGGGCTCGACCCGTCGAAGCTGCGGGTGGTCTGCCCCTGGGTCGGCGGTGGGTTCGGGCCGAAGGCGGCGCCGTACGTGGAGCACCTCATCGCCGCGGCGGCCGCGCTGAAGCTGGGCCGGCCCGTCAAGTGGGTGCCGACCCGCTCCGAGGACATGCTGTCGCTCGTCCATGGGCGCGACTTCGTGATGACGGCGCGCCTCGGTCTCGACGGGGCGGGCACGATCGTCGGCCTCGACGGCTCGGTCGTGGCCGCGGCCGGCGCCTATCCGGGCATCGGTGCCATCCTGCCGATGCTGACCCAGATGATGTCGGTGGGCGTGTACGACATCCCCAAGGTCCGGTTCAAGACCGCCACGGTGCTCACGAACACCACGACCGTGGGCGCCTACCGCGGGGCCGGACGGCCGGAGGCGACGCAGCTCATCGAGCGGGTCCTCGACGTCGCCGCTCGCAAGGTCGGTCTCGACCCCGCCGAGATCCGGCGCCGCAACTTCCTCGCGCCCGGCCGGTTCCCGCTCACGACGACCACCGGGGCGAACTACGACTCGGGCGAGTACGAGAAGGCACTCGACGCCGCCCTCGACGCCGCCGGGACCCGGGAGGCCCGGGCCGAGCAGGAGCGGCGGCGGGCGAGCGGCGACGTCAAGCAGCTCGGCATCGGCCTGTCGACCTACGTCGAGGTGACCGCCCCCGTGGGGCTCCACGTCGAGTGGGGCGCGGTCGAGGTGCACGACGACGGCTCAGCGAGCGTCTTCGCGGGGACGAGTGTCCACGGCCAGGGTCACCAGACGGCCTTCGCCATGCTGGCCAGCGACATCCTCGGCATCCCGATGGACCGGATCACCCTCGTGAACTCCGACACCGACCGCGTTCCGCGCGGCGCCGGCACGATGGGATCACGCTCACTCCAGACGGCGGGCAGCGCCATCCATCTCGCGTCGACCCAGGTGCTCGACCGTGCTCGGGCGCTCGCCGCCCATCTGCTCGAGGCGGCCTCAGACGACATCGTGGTCGGCGACGGCGGCTTGAACGTCGCCGGGGTCCCATCGGCGGCGGTCACCTGGGCCGAGCTCGCGTCGGCGTCGAAGGACGCCTCGAAGCTCCCGGCCGGCATGGAGGCGGGCCCGCTGCGCCACGAGCTCGACTTCGACGGATCCGACTCGACGTTCCCCTTCGGCGCGCACGTGTCGGTGGTGGAGGTCGACACCGAGACCGGTCAGGTGACGATGCTGCGCCATGTCGCTGTCGATGACTGCGGCCGCATCCTCAACCCGCTCCTGGTCGCCGGCCAGCAGCACGGTGGCATCGCCCAGGGCGCCGCCCAGGCGCTGTTCGAGTGGGTGCAGTACGACGGCGACGGCAACCCGATCACCGCCAACCTCACCGACTACTCGATGCCGTCGGCCGCCGAGCTGTGCAGCTTCGAGGTGTCGAACACCCAGACCGACAGCCCCCGCAACCCGCTGGGAGCGAAGGGGATCGGCGAGTCAGGGACGATCGGCTCGACGCCGGCGATCCACAACGCGGTGGTCGACGCCCTCGCCCCCTACGGCGTCACCCACCTCGACATGCCGTGCACTGCCGAGCGGGTCTGGCGGGCGATCCAGGGAGGGAACGCCTAGCCCGACCCGTCGGCCGACGTCAGCGTGCCCGCTGCGGACGCAGCGCCCGCCGCGAGGAGACGAGGAGGATCGCCCCCAGCGTGATCGCCGCGACGGCGGCGAGGAAGACGGCGCTCGTACCCGGGCCGGTTCGGGGGAGCTCCGTCGACGTTGAGGCGGGCCGCGGTGTCGTGCCCGAGACGTCAGCGGTCCCGCCGACGGTCGTCGGCGTGCCGGTGACGACCTCGTCGCCGCCGCCGGTCGTCGTCCCGTCGCCGCCGGCGATCGGGGTGGCGGGTGCCGTCGTCACCGGCGTCGCCCCGTCGGGTGTCGTCGTTGACGTCGTTGAAGTTGTTGACGTGGTGGAGGTCGTCGACGTCGAGGTCGTCGCTGCTGGGACCGCGGCGCAGGTCGACACCGTGACGATGTTGCTGTCGAGGGTCACCGCGCCGTTGCGGGCCAGGAGGCGTCCGGCGATGGAGGCGTTCGTGGTGGCGGTGATCGAGGTCAGCGCCAGGATCGTGCCCGAGAACGACGAGTTGGTTCCGAGCGTCGCCGAGCTCGAGACCTGCCAGAAGACGTTGCAGGCGCGGGCGCTGCCGATCAGCGAGACCGAGCTCGACGACGCGGTGGTCAGCGAGCTCGACGCCTTGAAGATGAACACCGCGTTGGGGTCGCCACCGCCATCGAGCGTGAGCGTGCCGGTGAGGCTCAGCGCGCCCCCGGAGTAGACGCCGGCGACGAGGATCTGGCCGCCGAGATCGGCGACGATGGTCCCGGTGGTCGATCGACCGGCGGCGTCGTTGTAGGCGGTCGTCAGGTTCGACTGCGCACCGGACGCGGCGGCGTCGGTGACGTGCATCGTCCCGTTGACGACACCCGGCGGGAAGCCGGTGACGGCGGTACCCGGGCTGAGGCCGAGGTCGCCGTTGATCACCGACGGCCCGGTGTTGGTGACGGTGGAGCCGGCGAGCACGCCGTAGCTCGTGGCGGTGCCGAGCCCGACCGGCGCCTCAGCGGCGGATGCGGCCGTCGGCAGCGTCACCACGGCGGCGAGCAAGGCGGCGATCGAGCAGCCGAGGATGCGGCGCGAGCGGCGCGTCATCACCGGTCGGTTCTTGTCGACAATGCCCATCTCGGGGCTCCTTCGGATCGAGGCGCCGACCGAGCACTGGCTCGTGGTGCGCTGCTCATCCGGGAGCCGCCGACGGCGACCGGTCGAGATGGGCTACTAGTCACTCTACACTAGAAATGAAATACCCGCAATGAATTTCCAATATTCTGGAACCATCACCCGGCGCTCCGTCGGACTCGCGTCCGCCGGGCGCGCTCGGTGTTCACCAGGTCGAGCAGCTCACCGATCGTCAGCTCCACGGCCAAGCTGTCGTCGAGGGGCAAGTGGGGTTGGATGCGGTAGCGGTTCCGTCGACCGTCCCGCTCCTTGACGACGTAGCCCGCCTCGGCGAGGTCGGCGACGATCGCGAACGTGGTCCGCTCGGTCACGTCCAGCTCGGCCGCGATGTCACGCAGGCGGGCGTCGGGGTGGGACGAGACGTAGACGAGGGCCCGCGCGTGGTTCGTGAGGAAGCTCCAGTTGCCCACGACCGAACTCTAGTTGGGGATTGCTGGAAATGAACTACAGGTCACTGGTGGGGCGGTCGATCTCCAGGCCGGCCAGGTCACCCTGTGCCCGCCACTGCTCGAGCAGGGCGTTGAAGGCATTGATGCCCGGCGTGTAGAGGCCGGCGCCGAGCCCCGCCCCGGCCTGGCCCTCGTTGTTGTAGTAGCCGGGGGTGCACGACTCGAAGAAGCCCGTGCTCGCCATCTGCAGGCTGGCGATGAGCTGCACCCACTCGTCCTGGCCCTCCTGGGTCGGCTCGACCGTCGTGCCACCGCGCCGCATCGTCTCGGCGACGATGTAGGCGATGTGGCGCGCCTGCTCGTCGAACATCGCCGTCATGTTGACGCTGAGGGCGTTCTGCGAGACCCCGATGTAGAACCAGTTGGGGAATCCCCGCGTCGAGAAGCCGTGCAGGGTCTTCATGCCGTCGGCCCAGTGATCGAACAGGGAGACACCGTCCCGCCCGTTGACCGCGATGCCGAGCCGCCGCTCGAATCGGGTGGTGATCTCGAACCCCGACGCGTAGATGATGCAGTCGACCTCGTATTCGACCCCGTTGGCGACGACGCCCCGGGGCGTGACGCGCTCGACGCCCTTGGCGTCGCTCACGTCGACGAGCTCAACGTTGTCCCGGTTGAAGCACGGCAGATACTCGTCGTTGAAGGTCGGCCGCTTGCAGAACTGCCGGTAGTAGGGCTTGAGCTTCTCGGCCGTCTCCGGATCGCGCACGGTGTCGTCGACCCGCTTGCGGATCTGGTTCATCTTCCGGAAGTCGGCGAGCTCCATCAGCTCGCCGATCTCCTGGATCGTGAGCGGCTTGTCGCTCTTCGGCATGGCCATCACGTTGCGGAAGATGTCGGTCCAGCCGTCGTTGACGAGGTCCTCCTCGAACGGCTGGCCGGCGACGATCGCCCCGAAGTTCTCCCGCCGGGCGCGCTGCCAGCCCGGCTGGAGCGCCTTCCACCACTCGGGATCGGTGGGCTTGTTGCCGCGCCAGTCCACCGATGACGGGGTGCGCTGGAACACGTGGAGCTGCTTGGCGTACTGCGCGACCCGGGGCACGCACTGGATGGCGGTGGCGCCCGTGCCGATGATGGCGACCCGCTTGTCGGACAGGTTCGTCATGCCACCGTCGGTGTCGCCACCGGTGTAGGCGTAGTCCCACCGGCTGGTGTGGAAGGAGTGGCCTTCGAAGTCCTCGATGCCGGGGATCCCCGGCAGCTTGGCCCGACTGGCTGTCCCCAGCGCCATGATGACGAACCGGGCCTTGATGTCGTCGCCGCGGTTGGTCGTGATGTGCCAGCGCTTGATCTCGTCGTCCCAATCGAGGGAGCGGACCCGCGTCTGGAAGTGCGTCTTCTCGTAGAGCCCGTAGTGGCGACCGATGCGCTGGGAGTGCTCGAAGATCTCGGTCGCGAAGGAGTACTTCTCCTTCGGCATGTAGCTCAGCTCCTCGAGCAGCGGCAGGTAGCAGTACGACTCGATGTCGCACTGGGCACCCGGGTACCGGTTCCAGTACCACGTGCCGCCGAAGTCGCCGCCCGCCTCGACGATGCAGAAGTCGGTGACGCCGGCCTCGGTCAGGCGGGCGCTGGCGAGCAGCCCGCTGAAGCCGCCGCCGATGATGGCGACGTCGATCTCGTCGGTGATCGGGTCGCGCTCGACGACCTCCTCGACGTACGGGTCCGCCTCGGCGTAGCGCGCCCACTGGCCGGACAGCTCGATGTACTGCTCCGACCCGTCCGGCCGCAGCCGCTTCTCTCGCTCCTGCCGGTAGCGCTCCCGGAGGGCGTCGGGGTCGAAGTCCAGTTCCTCGGTGGTCGCCATGGCGACGGATCTTAACGATCGTTCAGCGACCCCCACCCCGTGTTTGGGCGGTGGTCGAGCCGAGGTCCCCGGCAGAACCACCGCCCGAACGCCACCGCTGGACGCACACTGCCCTTTCCGGTACAACTGTCTCGAAACATCTGTTTCGGACCCGGGGGATGGGGTGGCCCGCACACATCGCAACCTGGCGGCGCGCGACCTGATCGTCGAGGCGGCTCGGCGCACCATCGCCGCGGTCGGCCTCCGCGGGGCCACCATCCGAGCCATCGCCGCCGAGGCCGGCGTGTCGGCGGGGCGGGTGACGCACTACTTCGAGAGCAAGCAGCAGCTCGCCACGGCGGCGCTCGACCGCAACAACCTCGCCGCCGGGGAGCGCGTGTGGGCGAGGTCGCGCGCCGCCCGCGGGGCCGAGGCCATCGCCGCCGCGGTCGAGGCGCTCCTCCCCCTCGACGAGCAGCGGCGGCTCGAGTGGGCGGTCTGGGTCGCGTTCTGGACGGAGTCGGCCACCGACGCCGACGCCGCCGCCGCGCTCCAGCGCTCCCGGCAGGCGCTCGTCACCATCCTCGCCCGACCGTTCGCCGACGCCGTCGACGACGGTGAGCTCGCGCCGGGTCTCGACTTCGAGTACGAGGCGGAACGCCTCGTCGTCCTGGCCTCGGGCGTGGGTCTCCTCGTGCACGGCCGGGACCACGGCGAGGTACGCGACCTCGGCCGTCGGATGCTCGCCGACCACCTCGCACAGCTCGGCCTGCGCGAGGCGACCACCTTGTAGCCACTGATGGGGGATCAGCTGCCATGACCAATGAGAGCTCCAAGCCGCTCAGCCGGCGCACGTTCCTGCTCGCCGGCGGCACCTTGGGCGTGCTCGGCGCCCTCGGCGTCTCCACGCCGGCACTGGCTCGCCGTCCGGACTGGACGTGGGACCCGATCGGATCGATCCAGCCCCCGGGACGACCGGGTTCGGACCCGCCGACCCAGACCGACCCAGAGCTCATCTGGGACGACGAGGCCGACCCGGTCGTGGCGCAGATCTTCGAGCGTGGCGAGGTGGGGCAGGTCAACCAGGTCCTGCGCAGCTGGACTCGGAACGACCAGCTGCTCCCCGACGGGATGCCGCCGTACGTCGCCGAGTTCATCGACCACGCCCGCCAGCTGCCGACCTGGGTCGAGCCCGCCAAGCTCGAGGCGTCGATCGAGTTCAACAAGAAGCGCGGCAACTACCTCGGGGTCCTCTACGGGTTCGGCAGCGGCATGATGGCGTGTGCCATCCCGCGGGAGGCGACCGCGGTCTACTACTCCAAGGGCGGCGCCGACATGCGGAGCCGCATCGCCCGGACGGCGAAGTTCGGCTACGACGTCGGATCACCCAACGCCTACCTCGACGACGGCGAGATGATCGTCTCCGCGGTCAAGACCCGGATGGTCCACGCCGCGGTGCGGCACCTGCTCCCGCAATCGCCGGGATGGGATCTGGTGCGCGGCAGCCAGGAGCGGCCGATCAGCCAGGCCGACATCCTGATCACCTGGCACAGCCTCGCCACGTTCGTCATGAACACGATGAGGAGCTGGCCGATGCAGATCGACGCCGACGAGGCGGAGGGCTTCCTGCACACCTGGCAGGTGACGGCCCACATGCTCGGCGTCAAGGACGAGTACATCCCCGCAACGTGGGAGAGCGCCGACGCACAGTCCGAGCAGCTCCTCACGCCGGTGCTGGGCTCGACGCCCGAAGGTGTCGAGCTCGCCCAGGTCCTCCTCGACATCGCCAGCGGCCACCGCAACAGCCCGGGGCGACCGTTCTTCCACGCCTACACGCGGTACATCCTCGGCGACCAGATCATGGAGTGGCTGCAGCTCCCCCGCGAGCCGATGTGGGACCAGATGGTCCGCAACGGCTGGCCGAACTACGTGCGGATGCGCGAAGGCGGGATGGCGTTCCCGCTGGCGCCGGAGCTCTACTGGGCCTTCGACGAGGTGCTCCGGCAGGGGATCATCCTCTTCCTCTCCCAGGGACGGCCGATCTCCATCGAGCTCCCCGAGGGGAATCGGGAGCACTACGAGCGGTAGCTGGTCGTCCCGGGCACGTCAGCGGCGCGGCGTGGCCCTCGCCGAAAAATCCGGAGAGATCGGGCATTTTGGGGTTGCGCGTCGCGCGTATGTTCGATAGGCTGCTCTCACTTCCCCTCGAGCCGTTGGCTCCGCACCCTGTCTCGTCTGCGTCCCTGCGGGGGAGTCCCCTTGTTCGATCGCATCCGTGTGCGAGCACGCCAGCTGATCCTGGGGTCGATGCGCGGCCTCGTGCGTGATGTCGACGCCGGTGCGCTGTCGCCGGCGGAGGCGGTCGAGCTCGTCGACTGGTTCGCCGAGGTCGAGCGGCTGGCGGCGGCCGGCAAGACGGTGGCCGCCGGCGCGGTCGCCGACAGCGAGGCGTGGCGTCCTGCTGGCGACCGGTCGCCTGCCGACTGGTTGGCCAAGCGCACGGGTTCGACGGTCAGCGACGCCCGGTCGGTGCTGGGCACGGCCGCCAACCTCGCGTCTGCGTCTGGGTCGGCGACCGACGGCGCGTTCCGCAACGGCGAGCTGAGCCTGAAGCAGGCCGAAGCTGTCGCGTCGGCGGCGAGGGCGGACCCGGCGGCGGAGTCCGAGCTGCTGGCGATGGCCGAGCACACCTCGTTGCAGAAGCTGCGTGACGAGGCGGCGCGGGTCCGCGCCGGGGCGGAGGACTCGGCCGAGCGTCACGAGCGGATCCGGAGAAACCGGTTCTGGCGGCGCTGGACCGACGCGGGCGGCGCCCGCTGCGGCTCGTACGCACTGCCCGCCGAGGCCGCCGCGATCCTGGAAGCCGCCGCCCAGCCGTTCATCGACGCCGCCCTCGACCACGCCCGCCGCGCCGGCGAGCACGAGCCGTCGGAGGCGTATGCCGCCGACGGGCTGGTCGCCATGGCCGCCGCCCGCGCCGGCGACACGGCGGCGCCGGAGGCGCGGCGGGGTCGGGGGCGCAAGCGGCTCTGCGACCGCCGCGAGCTCATCGGCCTCGTCGACCTTGCCGCCCTCCGCCGCGGCGAGACCCAACGGGGCGAGATGTGCGAGATCGTCGGCGTCGGGCCCGTCCCGGTCGACGTCGCCCGGGAGGTGTTCGGCGACGCCCTGCTGCGGATCGTGATCCGCGACGGCATCGACATCCGCACCGTCGTGCACACCGGCCGCACCGCCAACGCCGTGCAGGAGACCGCCGTGCTCGTCCGTGAGGGCGGG
>DATLFP010000267.1:0-38328 GCA_035540955.1 Acidimicrobiales bacterium | reverse complement strand
CGTCGAGGATCAGGTCGAGCCCGAACTCGAACTCGTCGCCGTAGTCGTATCCGGGCTGGAGGACGTGCTCGAGGGCGAGCTCGGTGAGGTGGGGGTACGCGTCGGCGGGAGCCATCGCCAGGATCGCCTCGGCGAGCGCGGCGGTCTGCTCACCCGACTCGAACGGCAGGTTCGCCTCCTGCAGCGTGAACCCGTAGATGTAGCTGTCGAGGACCGAGAAGGCGTGGGCAGCCAGCTCGACCGAGAAGCCGGCGTTTCGGAGGCAGCCCAGCACGGCGTCGTGGTGCTGCAGGGTCGCAGGGCCCGGGGAGGTGCGTGACTCCATGAGACCGATCGCCCAGCGGTGGCGGGACAGCACCTCTCGGACCGAGATCGCTCGTTGTCGCATCGGTGCTCTCCAGCCATCGGTCGTTGCCGGCAGGTCGACCTCGCCGAAGACCGCGTCGATCATGCCGTCGAGGAGATCGCTCTTGTTGGCGACGTGGTTGTAGAGCGACATCGCCTCGACACCCACGGCCTCCCCGAGCTTGCGCATGCTCAACGAGGCGATCCCGTTGTCGTCGGCGAAGGCAATGGCGGCGCGCAGCACCAGCTCCCGGCTCAGCGGGGTTCGGGTGTCGGTGGTCGGCTGGGTCCTGGGGGCCATGAGTCTCCCGTGCATCCCGGGTTGACGAACTTACGGCGTAAGTATACGGTGCTTACAACGTAAGTCAACGAGCAGGAGTCCTGATGGAGACCGCACCGATCGACCGACCCAATCCCCCGACACCCACGGGCGGTGAGACCATGCGCTCGATCGTCCAGGACCACTACGGGGCCGATCCCGAGGCCGTGCTCCGACTCGCCCAGGTGCCCAGGCCCACGATCGGCGACGACGAGGTCCTGGTGCGGGTCGCCGCTGCGAGCGTGGACATGGGGACCTGGCACGTGATGACCGGCATGCCCTACGCCATGCGCCTCGCCGGCTTCGGCGTCCGTTCGCCGAAGGCAGTGAATCCGGGGCGGAGCCTCGCTGGCACCGTCGAGGCGGTGGGCAAGAACGTCACCGGGTTCGCGCCCGGCGATGAGGTGTACGGCACTACTGACGGCTCCTTCGCCGAGTACGCCCGCGTCGCCCCCGACAGGCTCGCCCCCAAGCCGGCGAACCTCTCCTTCGAGCAGGCCGCGGCCGTCCCGATCTCGGCGGGCACCGCTCTGCAGGCGGTCCGCAAGGCCAACGTGCAGCCAGGACAGAAGGTGCTCGTCCTCGGTGCGTCCGGCGGCGTTGGCACCTTCGCCGTCCAGATCGCCAAGACGTTCGGGGCCGAGGTCACCGGCGTCAGCAGCACAACGAAGGTCGACCTCGTTCGAGCGCTCGGTGCCGACCACGTCATCGACTACACACGCGAGGACGTCATCGTCGATGGGCACCACTACGACGTCATCCTCGACATCGGCGGCAACCGCCCGCTTTCTCGACTGCGCCGAGCGCTCACCCCCCACGGGACGCTTGTCATCGTCGGCGGCGAGACCGGCGGCCGGTGGCTCGGCGGCTTCGACCGCTCCCTGCGGGCCGTGCTGATCTCCCCGCTCGTCGGCCAGACGCTCGGCATGCTCGCCTCCACCGAGAACGCCGCAGACCTGAACATCCTCAGGGAACTCATCGAGTCAGGACAGGTCACGCCAGCGATCGACCGCACCTACCCACTGAGCGAGACGACGGCTGCGATCCGATACGTGAGCGAGCACCACGCCCGCGGCAAGGTCGTCATCACCGTCTGACGAGCGCGCATGTCGCACGCCGAAGCGGCTGCGACATCATCGCTCGAGGACCACGACGGGCGTGACCGTGGTGCGGGTGCTGGCGTGCGCGGTGAGCTCCGGGTCGGTGTCGAGCCACCGCTTCCACAGCTGAGCTCGCTCCTCGCCGGTCGCTTCGCGAGCGTGCACGCGCTGGGGCTCCCCGTGGGCGAGCCGGACCGTGGCGTCAGGGTTGGCCGCGAGATTGAGCCACCAGGCTGGGTGGCCTTCGTCCCAGCCGTTCATCGCGATGGCGACGAGGTTGGGCCCGTCCTCGAGGTAGCCGATGATGACGTTGCGCTTCTGGCCCGAGCGTTGCCCGGTGGTCGTCAGGAGCAGCGTTCCCCAGCTCGCTTGTTCGACGTGGTCCACAGGAACCGCCCACCGGAGAGTCGGTAGAGGCCTCGGTGGATCCGCCAAGCGGTGTGGACGAACCAGGCCGGTGGCTTCCTGGGCGGGCGCTGGTGCGCCTGGGTGCTGGCGGCGATGGTGGTGTCGATGTGGTCCATGGTCTGCTTCAGAAGGCCAAGGGTCTCCACGATCACGGCTCGTCGTTCGAACTCGTCGACACCAAGCGACCGACAGGCACTACTTCCGTACTCGGATGTAATACGGTACCCTACCGGTGGATGAGCTGCTGGACCCCGACCTCCTCGACCCGTACGAACCGTTCGAGATCGATGATCAAGCAGCACACCTGTTCAAGCACGCCGAGCTCGGCATCGATGACATCTACGACGTCTGGGCCTCCGACCCGCTCTTCTACCCGGCCAAGCCTCCGGCTCACTGGCTGATGGTCGGTGAGGTCGCAGGTCAGGTGCTCGTCGTGCCGATCGCACCGCCCGACTCGGGCGACCGGCGTCTCTGCCGCCCGATCGGCTGCTACGTCGCGGCACGCCACCTTGCCGACCAGTATCGAGAGGACCGATGACCAAGCCGATGACGCGCAAGGAGGAGTACGAGTTCTACGCCGATCCGGACAACCAGACGCCGCAAGGCCGACCTCGTCAGCGCGGCCAGCTCACCGAGATGGTTCCGGTCCGGTTCGCCCCCGAGATGCTCGAGGCGATCCGGAGGCGGGCTGACGACGAGGACAGGTCGGTCTCGAACTGGATCCGGCGGGCCGTCGAACGGGAGCTCGGCGCGTCGGCAGGTCAAACGTCCGGTCAAACGAACGACGACAGACCGACCCGCACGGAGCCGAACCAACGATCTCGAAAAGCCGCTGTGACCAGGACAAAGTCGGATCAGCCCGGACGACGCGGCACCCGGAAGGCTGCCTCATAACCCGAAGGTCGCAGGTTCAAATCCTGCCCCCGCCACCAACGAGTGAGTGAAGGCCCAGGTCAGCGGCCTGGGCCTTCGTCGTTGCCGAGGTGTTCCCCCGGTTCAGGCGCTCTTCCTCCGGCTGTTCCCCCGACGTTCCCCCGTGTCACCCTCGGGCGGGGGAGCGGGCTTGGCGAGCCGCTCGGTGGATCGGGCGGCGTCGGCTTGCATGCCGGGCAGCAGGTGCTGGTAGGTCTGCATCGTCAAGGCGATGTTGGCGTGCCCGAGCCGCTCGGACACGACCTTTGCCGGGATTCCGTCCTTGATCAGCAAGCTCCCATGGGTGTGCCGCAAGTCGTGAAAAGCGGATGGCAGGGACGCCGGCGTTGTGGACGATGCGGCGGAACGCCTCGTACACGGCATGCGGGTGGATGGGCTGGCCGTCGCCGTCGGTGAACACCCACCGATCGTGGTTGGTGATGCCGACGGCGGCGAACTCGGCGGCCTGGAAGGCCGCCACCCAGACAGGATCGTGAGCGTGGTGTCGTCGAGAGCGATGGTCCGCCGTGCGGTCTTGGTCTTGCCGCGGGTGTGGTGGAGCTCGTAGCCGACGGCGACGAGCCCGCGGTTGAGGTGCAGGCGCTTCTTGGTGAGGTCGACGTCGGGCCAGCCCAACCCGAGCACCTCGTTGCGACGCATCCCGGTCATCGCGGTCAGCCAGTACAGCGGGAACAGCCGGTGCCCGGCGGCGGTGCGCATGAGCTGGCGTAGCTCGTCCTCGGTGAGCGAGGTGCCCTCGGTCCGTCGCAGCGAGCGCTGCTTGGGGCGCGGGCGACGACGGCGATGTTGCGGGTCACCAACCCACGGCGCAGCGCATCGGCGAGCGCGCCCTTGATGATCAGGTGGATCTCATACACGGTCTTGGGCGCGAGACCCTTGCCCTGGTCGGGTTCGAGCAGCCGGTCGTAGAGCGCCTCGATCTGCTGGTACTGCAACCGCCGGATCCCAGCCCGGCCGAGGGTGGGGAGGACGTGGCGGTGGACGTTGCGTTCATAGCCCCGATACGTGCTCGAGGCGAGATGCAGCTTCTTGGCGGGGAGCCATTGGCTGGTCAGGTAGGCGCCGAAGGTCAGCGATCGGACCGCGTCGACCCGGGCGGTCTCGGCCGCGGCGAGCTTGGTGGCGAGTCGCTCGGCGTCGGCCCGGTCGGCGCCGGCGGGACGCCAGGAGCGGCGTTCCCTGCCCGTCACGGGATCGCGGCCCTCGTAGATCACCGCGTAGTACCGGTCGCCGCGCTTCTTCACGTAGCCCTTCATGATGTTCCTCCTTCAACGCGGTCCCGCTGGTCGGGACGGGGGGAACAATCGGTAGACCACCCTCGCCAGCGGGCGCTCGCCGAGCCGCCCCACGCGAATGCCCAGGTAGACGAGCTGCAAGCGGAAACGGGAAGTCGGGGGAACGGCGATGAGCGTTCATCACCCCGCTGCGCGCTGCGCCATGATCGGGAGGTGGAGCGAGAAGGGGAGGCCGGGACCGGGCACGCATCGCATGATCTGGTGAGTCGGTTGGATGAGGTGACGGTGCGTCGGCTGCTCGGGGAAGCAGCGATGCGTGATGAGGAGACGGCTCGGGTGGTGCGGTTGGCGGCGGCGAGGCCCGAGGAGCGGTTGGAGGTGTTGCGGGTCGAGGTGGACTCGGGGCTGCGCACTCGCCGGCACCTCGGCTATTGGGAGTCCTCGGAGTGGGCGGCTGAGGCGCGTCCGGTGGTGGTGGCGTTGGCCGAGGCGGTCGATGCCAGCCCGAGCCGGGAGCTGGTGGAGCTGTTGCAGCGGGCGGTCGGTCATGTGGTGAGGGTGATCCTGCGGGCCGACGACTCCAACGGCATGATCGGCGATCTCGCCCGGGACCTGCTGGAGCTGCACGCGCAGGCCTGCGAGTCGGGTGTGGCGGACCCGACGAGGTTGGCGAAGTGGATGGTGAGGTTCTGCTTCGTGGACCAGGACTTCTTCGAGGTCGATCCGGTCCACTACGCGCCCGGCTTGGGCGAGAAGGGGCTGGCGGTCTACCGGCGGGAGGTCGCCGCGAAGTCCGAGGGTTCCGATCGCTTCGCGGCCCGGTACGCGGCGGAGCGCTTGGCGGTGCTTGATCGGGACGTGCCGGCGCTGGTCGAGATGCTCGGCGGTGACCTGACATCGCCGCACCAGTACCTGCGGGTGGCCGAGGCGATGCTCGAGCTCGATCTGGCCGATGACGCGCTGCGCTGGGCGCTCGACGGGATCGAGCGGACCTCTGGGTGGCAGGTGGCCAAGCTCTACGATCTGGCCGCCGATCTCCTCGCGGATCGGGGTGACGTGACCGGCGGGCTGGGGCTGCGCCGGCAGCAGCACGAACGGATGCCGAGCGCCACCACCTACGGGCTCCTGCGCTCGGCGGCCGAGAGGATTGGCGAGTGGGCGGCGATGCGCGCCGAGGCGCGCGCAGTGCTCGGTGCTCGTGATCCAGGCGGGCTCGTCGACGTGCTCCTCGACGACGGCGAACCCGATGCCGCCTGGACGCTGGCCACCCCCGAACAACCTGTTGGGTGGGAGGTGGGTGAGCACCGGTGGAAGCGCCTCGCTGAGGCCCGTGCCGTGACGCATCCGGCCGATGCGATGGTCGTGTGGTTCCGGTTGGTCGACGAGGTGCTCACCACCGCGGACAAGCGGTCATACCAGAGCGCGGTCCGGTACCTGAAGGCGGCGAAGAAGGCCGCGACCGGAGCCGATGCCATGGTCGAGCTCGAGGTGCGGGTGGCTGGTCTGCGCGAGACCCACCGCCGCCGACCGTCGCTGATCGCGATGCTCGACAAGGCCGGCTTCGCCTGACCACGAGCACCACAAGGGGGGATAGCATTGATGCTATGGGTTGGGGTACGATCGAGCTCGAGGGCGAGGTGGTCGACTGGCTCGCTCAGCTCGAGGACGAAGCGTTCGGTCAAGCGGAGCGGTACATCGATCTGCTCGCCGAAGAAGGAGTGCATCTCGGTGAACCGTTCACCCGCCAACTGCGAGGCAAGCTCCGAGAGCTGCGGTTCAGCCTGGACCGCAGGCGGGTGCGGATCACGTACTACATCGCATCCGGAAGGCGGATCGTGCTGTTGACCGTGTTCGTCAAGACACAGCGCCAGGAGCGACGCGAGATCGACCGGGCGGCGAAGGCAATGCAGCGATGCATCGCCGAAGGCCACACCGTGGAGGAGGAGCAATGACGGGGCGACAGAGCTGGGATGAGGTCAAGGCAGCACGGGCGCAGAGCCCGGAGCGCCGCCGCGGCTATGAGAAGGCGGGCCGGGCGATCCGGCTGGCGATGGAGATCCGCGCGCTGCGTGAAACACGTGGGCTGAGCCAGCGCGAGCTCGCGGAGCGGGTGGGTACGACGCAGTCGGCCATCGCTCGCCTCGAAGGTGGGAACATCTCGCCGAGCCTGCCGACGCTGGACAAGATCGCCGAGGCGCTCGACGCCGAGTTGAGTGTGGGCCTCGTCGACCTGAAGGTGGGCTGAGGCTCGACAACCGGCGCGCGGACATGCAAAGCAGGTCAGGTTCGCCAGGCATCGGTGTTGTCCTTCATCCAGGTGAGGAGTTCTTCGCCCTCGCTGGGCGCTCGGCCGGGGCCGGTGAGCAGGTCAACCGCGAGCTGGGTCGGGTTCACGATGCACAAGTGCGACCGTTCGATGGTGCGCGCGAACACGATGGGGTCGTACGGCTCCAGTAGCACCACGTTCCCGCCGGCATCAGCGGGACGGAGCTCGAACGCGTCGGCTGCCTCGCGCAGCTTCTCGACGTAGAGCATGGCGAGCTTGCCCAGCGCGTAGGGAGCGAGTTCGTTCGCGGCGATGGCCCAGTCGTAGGCCTTGCGATCGCCGACGATGTCCTCTACATTTCGCTACGAGATGTAGCGGAATGGAGTGCGATGTCTGGGCGACCGAGGGATCGTGATCTCGAGCTGCGGTTGCTGTCGGCGGCGTGGTCATTGCTGACGAGCCAGGGCTACGACGCCTTGAAGTTGACGAGGGTCGCGGCCCAGGCGAACGCGCACCGGACGGACGTGTACCGCCGGTGGCCGAGCAAGGTGAGGTTGGTGACCGACGCGCTCGCCGAGCACCTGCCACCGGTCTCCGAGTTCGACACCGGGTCGCTGCACTCCGACATCCGGGCCTATCTCGACGATCTGGCGGCGTCGTGGTCCTCGCCGTGGATCGACGGCCTCGTCGGACTGCTCGCTGACCTGCGCCATGACATTGACGCCGAGCTCGCGTTCCGCAAGATGGGCGAGCGACGGGGACAACCGATGCGGAACGCGATCGAGCGGGCGATCGAGCGCGGTGAGATCAACGAGGTCCCTGACCTGTCGTTGATCGGTGACCTGCTCGAGGGGCCGCTGATGCACCGCCGGATGATCGGGCGACAGCCGTTGACGCCTGACTACCTCGAGGCGGTGGCGCTGTCGGCAGTTCGTCTGCTCACCGGCACGGCGGTGGACGCGTGACGGTGCGACGCGACCTGGACCCCGGGCCGGGCCTCACCGAGCACATCGTCGAGCTGCCCGACGGGCGCAGGCTGCGCGCGGTCGTGGCGGGCGAGGGACCCGGCCCGCTCGTCGTCTTCGAAGCCGGCATGAGCGCGCCGGCCGCCTCATGGATCCACACCCAGCGGGAGGTCAGCGAGCGGACTCGCACGCTGTCCTATGACCGAGCCGGTTACGGCGGCAGTGATGTCGACCCGCACGAGCGGACCCTCGAGCGCATCGTCGAGGATCTCACGGCGCTCCTCGACGTGCTCGGCGAGACGGCGCCGGTCATCCTCGTCGGGCACAGCTGGGGCGGGCCCATCATCCGACTCTTCGCCGATCGGCACCCGGAACGGGTTGCCGGGCTGATCTTCGTCGACGCGACCGTCGCCGAGAGCATGCCCGAGCGACACGCACGGCTGGCACGGCGGGCGTTCCGAGCCATGTCGGTGCTGGCCCGGCTCGGCGGCAAAGGTCTGATCCTTCGGATCTCTTTGCCCCATGGCATGGCAGCGGAGATCAGCGAGTCCGATGTGGCGATCATGCGGCGCGACTACGCGTGCGCACGGGCAATGCGCGCAGGAGGCCGTGAGGCAGCGCAGATCATCGGCGCCCTTCCGACCATGCGGCGTCTCCAAGCCGCCGGCACGCCCGACGTCCACACCGTCTGTCTGCAAGGCGGACGGGTCGACCGCGGCATGGCAACCACGCGCCCGCTCCTCAACCAGACCGCGGCTGCGCTGATGTCGGCGGTGCCCAACGGGAGGGTCGTCATCGTCGAACAGGCAGGGCACCTCATCCCGCAGGAGTGTCCGGCCGCCGTGCGCGACGCCATTCTCGAGGTCGTCGAGACGGCCAGGGCGACCCGCTGATGTCCTCCGCCGGCCGCCGGCCTCTCCTCCTCGTCGTCGGCGTCCTGCTCCTCGCAACGGCCTGCGGAAGCACCGTGCAGGACGCTTCGACGCTCGCGACTGCGCCGGGACTCGAATCGACCGCCCCGCCCGGCCCACCGACCGACGCGCCATCGGCGAGTCCTGGCGCGGCCGGCGGACGCACCGCGACCGACCCGGCCGGGCGTGTTCCCACGTCGGTCGGCGCGAGCGCGGGAGTCGGCCAAACCGACACCGCGAGCGGGCAAGCAGCCGCAGCCGCCCCGAACCTCCCCGGCGTCACGGACACAACCATCTCGATCGGGATCATCGCCGCCGATCCCAGCACTAGCCAGACCATGGAGGACGCCGGCCTCGGCGCGGCGTCGGCCGGCAACGAACCCGCCAACTGGCAAGCGATGGCGGACGAGGTCAACGCCAACGGCGGCGTCGCCGGACGACAGCTCGAGCTCATCTTCCACCTCGTCAACCTGACCGACTCGCCCCAGACCCAAGGCCAAGCGGCCTGCGCCAGGTTCACACAGGACAACACGGTCGCAGCCGTGCTGTCGGGCTACTACTACGCCTCGGCCCACGTCTGTCTGTCGAACGAAGGCATTCCCGCCCTGCTCGGCACGAACTACGGCGTCGACCGCACCGTGGCAACGCAGTCGAGCACCGTCGTGGCGTGGGCGACGCCGCTCTTGGACCGTCTCGCCGCGGTGCTCCCCGATGCCTTCCGGAGCGAGGGCAAGCTGAGGGCAGGGACAACCGCAGGGATCTTCGTCACCGACGCGCCCGCATTCATGCGCAGCGCGTCGCAGCTCAGCGCCGATCTCACGGATCGAGGCCTCACCGTCGTCACGCAGACCGTCCGAGACTCCGACACCGGTGACTACAGCGGCGCGTCCGGCGACGCATCCGCCGCGGTGCTGCAGTTTCGGTCCGCCGGGGTGACCGAGATCCTGTTCCTGACCCACAACGCCTTCGAGCCGATGCTCCTCATGCAGGCGGCCAACTCTCAGGGCTACACGCCCACCTACCTGCTCTCGACCCAGCAGTACCCCGCGGCGCTCGTGGGCCTCGTACCTCCGGACCAGCTCACCGGTGCGCTGGCCGTCGGCTGGGCGCCGGCGATCGACCTCAACATCGACTACGACACGAGCGTCCAGGCCCAACAGTGCCTCACCACGCTGAGGGACCACGGACGCACCTTCAGCGGCGGCACGCAGACGCTGGCCGGGCTGCTCGCCTGCGACGGGGTCGACCTCCTCGAGCGGGCAGCCGAGCGGCCCGGTGCGCTGGCCAACGGCGACGCGCTGCTGCGCGCCGCGCTCGACGGCGGCACCGGCTTCGTGTCCGCCGTGACCTTCACGACGTCATTCCCAGACGGCCGACGGGACGGCGTGGCCGCCTACCGCCCGATGGCCTATGCCAGCGGCTGCGGCTGCTTCACCTACAACGGTCCGACGACACCGATGTGATGCGATGGTCGCATCCCGCCGCGCTCGCCGAAGATCGCCACCGCATGGTGACAGAACAGGTCGACGAGGCGGGGTCGAACTGCGTTCCACGCCTCGCCTCGCCCACGCCGACCGCGGCCTCGAGCCCGCCGGACTCGTGAAAGACCTCGACCACATCGGCGAGGTTCACGAGACAGGACATGAGCAGCGTGGAGCTGCTCGACGCGTTCGTCGACCGCGTCGACCGGCTCGACCCGCACCTGAACGCGGTCGTCGAACGCCCCGCACCGCTCATGCGCACGGCCATGAGCCACTGGCTTCGGGCGCGCGGCTTCCCGCGCCGACAGGGCGACGTTGCGGGTCACGTACTCGTCTCGCAGGGCATCGGCGAGCGCGGCCCTGACGATGAGGTGGATCTCGAGCACCGTCTTCGGCGACAGGGCACGCGTGTCGCCAGTCGGGCGGGCGAGCCGGTCGTAGAGCTCCTCGAGGTGCTTGTCCCGCAGCCGCCGGATCGGGATCTGGCCGAGCGTCGGGATGACGTGCAGATCGGCGTTGCGGCGGTATCCGGCGGTCGCCCTTTCGTCTCACGTAGCCCTTCATGGTCTTCCTCCGTGTCCAAGGCCGCGGACAACACGCGGTCGGGAGAGGGATCGGGGGAAGCTGCCCGTCGTGCTCGTCGATCGCCTTGAACTGCCAGGTCAGCGCGATCGAGGAAGCGGGTAGAACGCCGCGTCGGCGGTCATCGCCGTGCCCGGGCCCGGGGTGCTGTTCATCGTCGGGCGAGGGGTGAGCTTCGGGCGGCGCGCCGCCCCGGCCACGGTCGTCGGGCACGACCTGGGTCTGCTCATGCAGGTCCTGCTGGTCGCAGCGGGCGTCGGCGCCGTCGTAGAGCGGTCCATCGTCGTGTTCGACGCCTTGAAGCTGGCCGGCGCCGCGTACCTGGTGTGGCTGGGCGTGCAGGCGATCCGCCACCGACGGGCTCTCACCGCCGCGAGCGTCGGTGCCGAGGAGGCCGCGACGCCGAACCTGCTGCGCCTCGGTCGGCAGGGGTTGGTCGTCGGGATCACCAACCCCAAGGGGTTCTTGCTGTTCGCCGCGGTGCTGTCGCAGTTCGTCGACCCGGCCGCCGGCGCGGTGCCGGTGCAGTTGGTGCTGCTCGGGTTGGTGTGCATGGCGATCGCCCTCGCCAGCGACAGCGACAGCGCCTGGGCGCTGCTGGCCGGCACCGCCCGTGCATGGTTCGCCCGCTCGCCGCGCCGCATAGAAGCCGTCGGAGCGGCGGGAGGCGTCGTGACCATCGGGCTCGGCGTCCGCCTCGCCTTCGCCCGCCGCCCGGGCTGAGCGTCCACGCCTCCCTCGCGCGGCACGGTCCCGGGCGATGGGCGGCATTCCGACGCAGCGTTGTCGCTCTCATCGGATCGTGCCTTGCCTTCCTTGCATGCCTTGCCCAGCATATGCCGTAGGTGACATACTGAGGCGATGTCCACCGCGTTCGAGGTGTTGGCGCAGCCAATCCGGCGCTCGATTCTGGACCGCCTTCGCGAGCGCGAGCACCTCGTCGGTGAGCTCGCCGAGGCTCTTGGGCTCACCCAGCCGCTGACGTCGAAGCACCTTCGAGTGCTGCGTGACGCCGGGTTGGTGACCGCCCGGGTGGACGGACCCCGCCGCTGGTACTGCCTTCGCGTCGAGCCGCTCGCCGAGGTCGACGACTGGCTGGTGCCGTATCGCTGGATGTGGGAGTCGCGCCTCGACCGCCTCGGCGCCCACCTCGACGCGATGAGCGTCAACGAAGGAGACACCGATGTCCGCTGACCAGTTCCTCACGCTCGACGGGCGACCAACCGTCCGCGTCGAGCGTGACTACCCGCACCCGATCGAGAAGGTGTGGAGAGCCGTCACGACGCCCGAGCACCTCGGTCAGTGGTTCCCGAGCCCCGTCGAGGTCGACCTGCGACCCGGCGGAGAGATGCGCTTCAGCGCGTTCGACGGAGGTCCGGGCGCGGTCGGCACCGTCGAGGCCGTCGATGCACCGCGGCGGCTCACGTTCACGTGGGGTGCCGACCGGCTGACGTTCGAGCTCACGTCGAACGGCGAGAGCACGACGTTCGCCCTCATCCACACGTTTGATGACCGCTTCGGCGCGCCGAGCTTCGCCACCGGCTGGGACCTCTGCCTGGTCGGCCTCCGAAGCGTCCTCGCCGACGAGGCTCTACCTCCGCCGGATCGAGGCATCGCCCGGCACGAGGAGCTCGTTCACCAGTTCGGCCTCGATCGGCCCGAGGTGACGGAGTCCGAGGGCCGTTGGACGGTGAGAGTCGAGCGTCAGCTGACGTGTCCGGTCGAGGTCGCGTGGGACCTGTGGTTCGGGAAGGACCGCGACACCGGCGAGCAGCGAGGGGCACCAGCGGTCGGTGAGCCGCTCACGCCGTACATGGCGCCGGAGGTCGTGATCGGCACGATGACCGAGGTTGAGCTGCACCGCGTGCTGGCGTTCGATGTGTCCCCGACCGGCGGGCCGGGCGAGCACGTTCGCGTCGAACTTGCCGACGGCACCGGCCACGGCGCGCGGATCACGCTCACGGTCACGGGAACCGAGCCCGACGAGCGCGACCCAGCCGCCGAGACGTGGGGCTCCGGCGCCGTCGGACATCTCGCTGCCTCCGCTGCTGAGTGGGCGGTGGCGCAGCCAGTGGTGGCCTGATTCTCGCCGACACCCAGCCCTATCAAGGCCCGCGCGTTCTGGGACGTTGTGTGGGACGGGGCCTGATGTGTCCGGGCTGGGCGTGGTGTCTATCAGGCGGGCACCTCGGTGGGGGCGCTGTTGACGAGGTTGTCGTAGACCTTGGCGAGGCTGCGGAGCTGTCTGCCACCGTCGCCTTCGTAGGATGATCCGTGCATGCATGCGAGGACTGTCGGCTCGAGTGCGGCGAGCCCTCGAATGGTGGGTGCGGTGGCGGGGCCGAGCGATGTGTAGTGGAACGTGTTCTCGCCGGTCATGGCGGCGTCGACGAGGTCGTCGTTGGTGAGGGCTGGTCCGTCTCCGACGGCGGTGAACAGGTCGCCGGCGAGGAGTGTGTAGGTGGTTTCGTCGAACCACAGAGCACTCTCCCAATTGTGGGGGACGTGGGGCGTCGGTACCAGGCGCATGCGATGGCCGCCGACGTCGAGGACGTCGGTGATGGGCACGGGTGGCCGGTCGGCGAGATCGTTGATCGACAGGTCGCAGGCCAGGGGACTGTGGGCGACGGCGGCGTGCGGGGCGGCTGCGAGGAAGAGGTTCATGGCCCCCATCTCGTCGGCCTCCATGTGCGCGAAGGAGATCCAGCGCAAGGTCTCGAGTGGGATGAGGCGCTCGACAGCTTCGGACACGTTCGGGAACAGCTGCCTTTGGCCGGTGTGGAACAGGAACGGTTCCTCGCCTCTGATGAGGAACTGGTTGAACGTGAACCCGGCGGGTGGCATGTCTTCGATGAACGTCGAGAGCCGGAAGATGTCGGGGGCGATCTCGTCGATGCGGGTATCCATGGGAGGTCCTCCTCTTGTTGTGATGTCTGAGGAAAGGGTCGCTGCCGTACGGATGCCGGCGCATCGGGAGGTCCCCCCTTTCCGACCCTCGATCGCTGTCGTCGGTGGCATCATCGAGTCCGGTGAGTGACCACCCGACGGTGTTGGCGGCGGCCTTCGATGCCTTGGGACGCGGGGACGTGGGCTTGGCGGAGTCGCTTTGCCGGCAGGGCCTGTCACAGCGCGACGATGGGGAGCTCCATGCGGTGGTGGGGATGGCGGCCTATGCCGAGGACCGCTATCCGGAGGCTCGCCATGCCTGGGAGACGGCGTTCCGATGCCTGGTACGTGATGGTATGCAGGCCCGGGCCGCTCGGGTGGCGACGATGCTTGCCGAGCTTTGCTGGGACGGTTTGGGCAGACAAGCCACCGGTCGAGGTTGGCTCGAGCGGGCCCGCCGGTTGTTGGAGGACCTCGGCCCCTGTGTGGAGTGGGGCTACTGGGAGCTGGCCCGATTGGCTTGTGACAGAACCGATGTCGAGGCGCTGGCTGCCAGCGCCGACCGGGCGTTGGAGATCGCCAGAGCGTTCGACGAACCGGCACTGCATGTTCGGGCCCTGGCCGACGGCGGAGTCGCTCTCGTCAGCAGCGGCGCGGTGGCGCGGGGTTTGGCACAGCTGGATGAAGCGCTTGCCTTCATCGCGGCCGGCGAGGTGAATGACCCGGTCGTGCTCGGCACCGCGTTCTGTGCGCTGTTGACCGCAGCGGAGCGCGTCGGAGACGTCGACCGGGTCAGCGAATGGACGGACACCGTCCGAGAGCTGATGCTCGAACCGAGCGGAGGGCGCCCGGTCGTGCTGAGGAGCCATTGCTCGATCGCGCTCGGGGGTGTGCTGGTTCACGCCGGCCGATGGGCGGAGGCCGAGGAGCTGCTGACGAGTTCGTTAGCCGGTAGGGGGCCTGCTCGGGCCTCGCATCGGGTCGACGCAGTCGCCCGGCTCGCCAGCCTGCGCGTTCTCCAAGGCCGGGTGGATGCGGCGGCGGAACTGATCGCCCCCTACGAGGATCGCCTCGCGGTGGCTGTCCCCTTGAGCGCAGTGCATCTGGCCCGCGGTGAGCCCGCGTTGGCCTCAGCAGTGGCGCAGAAGGCTCTCGATCAACTGGTCCGGGACACGCTGCGGTGCGCACCACTGCTGCTGAGCTTGGTCGATGCGGCAGTCGCGGCCGGAGATCCGGAGGGAGCCGGCGTGGCGGCTCGTCGACTGCGGGCGATGGTCGAACCTGCCGAGTCGGCTGTGGTGAAGGCGATGGCGGCGCTCGCCGAGGGGCGAGCGGCCCTCGCCGCGTCCGACGAGGCAGCGGCTCACCACTTCGAGGTCGCGATCAGGGCGCTGGAAACGGGGGAACGCCCAGATCTCTGGGCCGCTGCCCATCTGGATCTCGCCCGGGCACACCGCGCAGGCGGACATCGGGAACGGGCGATCGCATCGGCCCGCGCAGGACACGCGGCCGCCGTCCGGCTCGGAGCGGCTCCCTTGCGCGACCACGCCGCGTCTGTCCTCCGCGGCCTGGGTGCGTCGCCACCGCGCGCCGCCCCGGACCGAGCCGTAGCCATGAGAGACCTCACCGCCCGGGAGCGCGAGGTGCTCGGCGGGTTGCGCCGCGGCGAGACCAACGCCCAGATCGCAGCTCAGTTGTTCCTCTCCCCGAAGACCGTGGAACATCACGTCAGCCGGCTCCTGCAGAAGCTCGGCGCCCGAAGCCGAGCCGAAGCGGCAGCGTTGGCAGCCTCGACCGACACCCTCGAAGGGGTCAGGGGTCAGGAGTAGGGGATCCCCCGATGTGCCCACTCCGATGGTTGTCGGATCATTCGGGCATGACAACAGCGCCCCTCACCACGGCAAGAACCGACGGCACGCCGGCGGGACGCCCGAATCCCAAACGTGTGTTCATCACCGGCGGAACCGGTGTCCTCGGGACTGCCGTCCTCCCAGCGCTCATCGCGGCTGGCCACGAGGTCGTGATGGCCACCCATCCCGACTCCAGCGCCGAGAACCACGACGGCACAACGTCGCTCGCGGTGTCGATCTTCGACCGTCACGCACTCGGCCACGTGCTCGAAGGCACCGACGTAATCCTCCACCTGGCCACACACGTCCCAACCGGTGCCTCCGCCGTCGAACCATCCGTATGGCACGAGAACGACATGCTGCGCGCCGACGCGACGGCGGCACTCGTCGACGCAGCCATCGACTCTGACGTAACGACATTCGTGTACCCATCGATCTGCTTCGTCTACGCCGACGGCGGCAGCACGTGGCTGCGCGCCGGCGCTCCACTGGACCCGGCTGCGGTACTCGACTCGACCCTGGTGGCCGAGCGAGAAGTGGCCCGCTTCGCCGCACACGCCGAAAGACGAGGCGTCGTGCTACGCCTCGGCAGTCTCTACGGACCCTCCTCCGCGGGCACCCGGGCCAGCCTTCTCGCCGCCGCCCGAGGAGGTCCTGCGCTACCTGGACCCGGCGAGGCATACACCCCAACCCTCTGGGAAGCCGACGCCGGCGCCGCGCTCGCCGCCGCAGTCGACGCCTCCTCGGGTGTCTACGACATCGTGGACGACGACCCGCTCCCGAGAGCCGCAGTCAACGACCTGTACCACAGAGCGGTAGGCCGACAACCCACCGGGACTCGACCGCCGAGCGGCGATGGTCTTGCGGGGACCGCGCTGGGGTTCCTGCTCCGAAGCCACCGGATCACCAACAGTTCATTCCGCCAGACAACCGGATGGGGACCGAGCGTCGCAAGCGTCGCCGACGCCGTCGACGCGCTCGGCGGCATCGCCAAGGAGGCACTTCACGCGCTCACGCACGACAGCGACGGATCACCGACAACCACGACCCCCGGAGGCTGACATGCTCACCGAAGCCGACTTCGAACTGCTCGCCCGCCACACCGACGCCGAAAACGGGCACCGCCTCGACGACACCCTCGCCACGCTCACATCTGACTGCATCTTCGAGGACGTCGCCCTCGGCCTCACCTTGACCGGGCATGCGGGCGCAGCTGAGTACTACCGGATGTGGTGGGACGGCCTCGACATCACCGTCGACGTCGAAGCTGTCCTTCCAGTCGCGGATCAGCCCATCGTCGTGGCCGAGACCACCTGGAAAGGCCGCCACATCGGACCCTTCCTCGGCGTCAACGCCACCAACCAACCTGTCCGCGTACCCGTGGTGATCGTTGCCCGACTCGAAGCTGGCCTTCTGGCACACGAGCGTCTTTACTGGGATCGCCAGCAGGTCCTCGATCAACTCCGGTGATGCCCCGCTGAGACTCCGTCGCGAGCTGCTTGTCGTGGGTCGTCGACCATCAGCTACCGCCGCGCATCCCCCGCCGAGTCATGCCCCCGAGGTTCCGGTAGGCGCGCGGCAACCTCCCGCGAGCCCGAGTACTCGTATGCCGATGCCCCCGCCTGCCTTGCCATGTCGACTTGGATCTCGTGTCGTCCTCGAACAGGTCAGGTAGGCCGCAGGAGGAGGGTGAGGTAGGTGCGGAGGTGGCGGAGCTGGTCGCGCAGCTTGAGCGGGTCGCCGGTGGCACGGGCGAGGATGAAGCCGCCTTCCACGATCGTGAAGACCTGGTCGGCGAGGGAGGCCAAGTCGACATCGGCCGCTGGTGTACGTCGCGCGGTCGCGAGGGCGAGTTTGTCGAGGATCCGTTCCCGCCAGCGTAGAACGTCGTCGAGGATGAGTGCTCGTGTGTCGTCTTGGCCGGGGAACTGCTCGTAGATGAAGGACACGAAGAGGCAGCCGGGCTGGGCGAGCGAGAGGTCCTCGATGCCCTGCTCGAACGCTTCGATGAAGGCGATCAGCTGCTCGGCCGGGTCCGAGGTGCCTGCCTCGGCTCTGGCCATGAGGTCCTCGAGCATCTCGCCGTCGGCGGCGGCATAGCGGCGCACGAGCTCATGGCCGAGCTCGGCCTTCGATGCGAAGTGGTGGAAGAACGCGCCCTTGGAGGCTCCTGCGGCTTCAAGGATCGCGTCCACGGTGGTCGAGCCGAAGCCGCGGTCCATCACCAGCTGTTGAGCGGCATCGAGGATCCGTTTCCGGGCGTCAGCGGCATCAGCCATGCCGCCAGGTTAGCCCTTGACAGACCGACCGGTTGGTCTGTAGAACCAGACCGACTAGTTGGTCTGATCACTGGGACCGGACCATCGCACACAAGGAGCAACCCCCGTGACCGCCCTGACCGCCTCCACCCCGGTGACCGAGCCCGTCGCCATGGGACCCGACACGTTCCTCATCCCGAACCTGGCCCCCGCCGACGACGTCTACGTCCCGGTCAACTCCATGCTCATCCGTGGCGCCGAGCCCATCGTCGTCGACACCGGGGCGCCGGTGCATCGCGCCCACTGGCTCGAGCAGGTGTTCAGCCTCGTTGACCCCGAAGACATCCGATGGGTCTTCCTGTCCCACGAGGACGCAGACCACACGGGCGGGCTTGACGAGATCCTCGAAGCTGCGCCCAACGCCACACTCGTCCAGAACGCCTTCGGCGCCGAACGGTTGGCGCTCGAACGCCCAGTGCCGCTGCACCGCTCGATCTGGCGCGAGCCGGGCGAGTGCTTCGACGCCGGCGACCGCCGGCTGCGACTGGTGCTCCCGCCGATCTTCGATGGCCCCGCCACCCGCGGGCTCCTCGACGAGCGCACGGGCATCCTCTGGGCCGTCGACGCCTTCGGTGCCCTCACCCCCGGCGCCGCCCATCACATCGACGACCTGCCCCGGGACCTCTACGAGGAGAGCTTCGCAGAGGTGAACAGCTCCGTCTCGCCGTGGCACCAATGGCTCGATCCCACCAGGTACTGGCGCCACGTCGACGAGCTCGAAGCGCTCCGCCCGACGGCGGTGGCCTCAGCCCACGGACCGATCCTCACCGGGCCCGCTATCGCAGATGCCTTCGACCGGATCCGCTCCCTCGCCGCGCAGCCACGCATCCTGACGGCGGGCCTATCGCCGCTCGATCAGCTCCTGGCCGACCTCTCCTGACCGAGCTGCCGTCCTCTCGACCCAGAGCGACCCCAACGATGACGTTGCAGCCCCACCGTTCGGGCCCAGGCGGTGGGACCGCCCTGAGACCACCAGGTCAGTCCCACCGCCAGTAGGGCCGGAACGAGCCGACTCTCAGTGATCGCTCACAGCAGGGCGTCGGCGACTCCTACCAGGACGCCATGGGCTTCACCGTCGTCGGGTTCGACCGGTTTCTCGCCAGCGGTCATCCCGACCTGCGCGACCGTCGCCTCCGCGTCGACGGCAAGCCGCCCCTGCTCGGCCTGGTCGAGAGAGGAGACGCAGGAGCGACGTGGGAGCCGAGATCCCTGCTCGGCCACGTCCGCACATGGGAACGGCTGTCGTCGATCGAGATCACCAGCTTCGCGATCGATCCCGACGACGTTCAGCGGGCGGTGGCCGCCACCGGAAACGGCGTTGTCGTGAGCACCGACGGCGGGCGCAGCTGGCAGGCGGTCGCTGGTGCGCGGGGCTGGTTGTCGTCGACTGTGGCGGTATAGGGGTGTGGGGCGTGGGCGGCGACGGAGGCCTGCACCGGTCGGAAGACGGCCTGGTGTGGACCGAGCGGGCGCGCCTGAGCGGCGAACCCCAGGCGTTCGAGGTCAACGGCGATGACTTGTACGTCGCCCTGGCCGAAGGCGCACGTACTGTTCATGCGCCGATCGACGGACCAGGGCGAATCGTGGGACGTCGTCTACCGCAGCGCTCCGTGATTCAACGCGGCGTGTCGTGGCGTCATGGCCTGACTCAGCGCACGTTCATCGGACCGGACACGAGGCGGCCCCGAGCGAGCGGATGCCCGATCGCAGCGCCATCGCCAGGACGAGCACGCCGGTCGCCGCGATCACGGGCTGCAGTGGTGCGAACCACGTCATCGCGCCGCCGGTGCCGAGGAGCATCACGACGATCTTGTTGCACACCGGGCATCCCACCGCCAGGTAGGTGGCGGCGCCGCCTGCCAAAGGGCCCGCCCCCGACAGCCGTCGCTGCGTCCCGACCGCGACTGGCCGAGGCGCAGGCGTCGCAATCTCGCACTCAAGTCCTCGCCGATCGGGCCGCAGCCTTGCTGTTCTACGTGGCCACCGGCACCGCGGTCATCACGGCGATCGTGTGGTCGCTGGTCGGCGACGGCGGCGGGGCCATCACCCGGGTCGTCACCGTGCTGATCATCTCCTGCCCCCACGCCCTCGGTCTCGCCATCCCGCTGACGACGTCCATCTCTTCCGCCATGGCTGCCCGCAACGGGATCCTGGTGAAGGACCGCCTCGCCCTCGAACAGATCCGAACGGTCGACACCTTCTTGTTCGACAAGACCGGAACACTGACCAAGGGTCAGCACACCGTCGTGGGCGTCGCCGGTGCCGGGATCGACGACGGCGAGCTGCTCCGCCTCGCCGGCGGCGTCGAGTCAGACAGCGAACACCCCCTCGCTCGTGCAATCGTCGCCGCTGCCAAGGAACGCGGCGGCATCGCCCCGGCGTCCGAGTTCCGCTTGATCACCGGCCGGGGCGTCGAAGCGACCATCGACGGCGACGCCTACGCCGTGGGCGGTCCCGCGTTGCTTCGCGAACGGTCCCTGACCGAACCGGCGGAGCTCGCCGACTGGGCGAAGGGCTGGAAGGACCGCGGCGCCGCCGTGCTCTACCTCGCCCGCGGCGACACCATCATCGGCGGGATCGCCCTCGAAGACGAGATCCGGCCCGAAGCACGCGACGCGGTCCGCGACGTGCACGCCATGGGCCGGCGCGTCGCCATGATCACCGGCGACGCCCGCCAGGTGGCCGAGGCGGTTGGCGCGGACCTCGGCATCGACGAAGTCATGGCCGAGGTCCTCCCCGAGGACAAGGACGCCAAGGTCGCGCACCTCCAGGCCCGCGGACGCAAGGTGGCCATGGTCGGCGACGGCGTCAACGACGCCCCCGCTCTCGCCCGCGCCGAGGTCGGCATCGCGATCGGCGCCGGCACCGACGTCGCCATCGAATCAGCAGGCCTCATCCTGGCCAGCTCCGACCCCCGCGCCGTGGTGAGTGCCGTCCGGCTCTCCAAGGCCGCCTACCGCAAGAGCCTCCAGAATCTGTGGTGGGCCGCCGGCTACAACGTCGTCGCGATCCCCATCGCCGCCGGTGCGCTCTCCTGGGCGGGCATCGACATGCCGCCCGCCCTCGCCGCCGTGCTGATGAGCGTGTCCACCATCGTCGTCGCCCTCAACGCACAGCTGCTGCGACGCGTCGACCTCCGCCCCCCGGCGATCGACCAGGCGGTCGCGGAGCCGGTTGGGGCCAATGCGAACGCGTGAACACAAGCAGCTCCACTGTTGGCGCGCCTCCCCGCGTCGACCTCACCTGCCGGCTTCGTCCCACGCGAAGGCAGATCACATCGCAGGCGCCGTCAGCGGACTACGCAATGCCCGGACTCCAACGTCCGGGTACACCTCTGATGTGGACCCGTAGAGGGCGTCGCAGCGCAGCTATCGACGTACGATTCCCTTGATGCGCATGGGGTGCGCCGACTGCGGCTGTGTCGTCGAGAGCGGGAAGCGCGCCGTCATCTGCGAGGCTGCCGACTGCTGCTGCAACACTGCTCCGGCCGCTCCCGACGCCGCCCGTGTCGTCGATCAGGACACGCCACCGGCTGGACCGTTGCCGAGCAGCGGCTGAGCTGAGGCGACCGTCGCACACACCGGACCCGCTGCCAGTCCGGCGCTGGCCGATGGCGCGATCCTCCGACTGCATGTAGTAGCCGGGGCGGTCAGTGGGTAGTGCGGGCTCAGCTGTGTCTCGACGCGAGCAAGGAGCGGCTCCCTTGGCGACCGAAACGATGGATCGACACGACACCTCTACCGACGAGGGTCACTCGGGGAACATGGAACGCAAGATGTACCTGCGCTTCGCAGCGATGATCGTCACCGGGATGGTCGTCATGTACTGGGTGATGTTCGTCGGCTCCTACGAGTGGAGTCACATCCGGTTCAGTCAGAGCCGGGTCTTCATGGCGCTTGTGATGGGCGGGACCATGGGCCTCGTCATGTTGGGCTGGATGCTCAACATGTACAAGAACACGAAGGCGAACATCGCGATCATCGTGGTCAGCCTGGTGCTGATGGGGTTGGGGACCTTCCTGGACCGCAGCCAGAGCACCGTTGGTGATGTCTCCTTCATGAAGGCGATGATCCCGCACCACTCGCTCGCCATCACCCGATCCGAGCGGTTCGACGTCGACGATTACCGCGTGTGCGAGCTGGCCGTCGAGATCAGCGAAGCCCAGCGGCGCGAGATCGACGAGATGGACTGGTTGATCGAGGACATCCAAGAGAACGGTGCCGCCTCCACACGCGCGGAAGCCGAAGCGCGTCCGGTGCCGGCGTTCGAGGGCGACGCAGCGCGAGAGTGCGACGGCGGCTGACGTGATGTCCGAGCACCGCTCCGTCTGGCTCGCGACCTCCGAGCAACCATCGTCAAGTCCTGCCCCCGCCACCATCGAAGGTCAGAGGCCCTCTCCGGTGTTCGGAAAGGGCCTCTTTCTCGTCGGGCCCCGAACCCGAAGAGTCCCGATCGCGCCCGAGAATCCGCCGGACACAAGGCGCATGCCGCGCGGCCGAATTGACGTCAGCCGGCCCGTCGCGAGCCCCGTGTCAAACGGATCTCAATCCGGCGACCGAAGGCAGGTGCTGGCTGGGCCGGTCCTCTAGGTAGAGGACCGGAGGGCGAGCAGGTGCTCGACTGCGGCACAGAGGCCAGCAACGGCGCCGGGTTCGACAGGGAAGTGGCCGCAGCCGTCGAGGACGATGAGCCGTGACGGCACCGTGAGTTCGTCCAGGAACGAGCGGCTGACCGCGAGGGGCATCCAGCAGTCGTCGCCCGGGTTTGGCCGAGCACGACGGGACACGCGGCGCAATTGGCAGGCACATGGCCGGGGTCGTGTTCGAGCCGGGAGCGCAGGAACCCGAGTGAGACCGAGGCGCCGGCACCGAGGGGGTCCGTGGCGCAGCCGTGGGCGAGGGTCGGGGTCGTTGGCGATGGAGTCGATGGTGCCTGGTTGGGCCCAGGGTCAGGTGGTCCGCGGTGAGGCGAGCCGATGGAAGACTGCGAAGCTGGCGGCGGTGATGGCGGCGAGCCAGGCGAGGGCGAGGAGGAGCGCGCCGGTCTGGTCGAAGGTGGTGGTGAAGGCGCCGTCGAGGAGGACGCGGATGGCGCCGTGGCCGGGCAGGACGCGGCCCCAGCCGGGGGGTGCGGCGTCGAACATCGCGTTCTGGGCGAGGCCGATGTCGATGAAGGGCAGCAGGAGCATGAGGTAGAGCCCGCCGAGCCGGCCGGCGAGGACACCGGCGATCACTCCCATGCCGGCGTAGGTGAGGGCGACGAGGATGTTGGCGAGCGCGAAGGTGAGCCAGCGTTCGGGGGTGAAGCTGATGGCGGTGACGGCGAGGGCGACGGCGGTGGTGAGGAGGGCGGCGAAGCCGATGACGCCGGCGCGCGCCGCGAGCAGCTCGCGGGGCCGGTAGCCGCAGAGGGCGAGGCGGCGGTCACCATCGGTGGAGCCGAGCACGACGAACAGCCCGGCGAGCCCGGCGAGGAACCCGATGGTGATGGGGACCATGATCGCTCCGTGGAGGTCGTCCATGGACAGGACCTGCAGGGAGGACTGGCCGGACTCGACGAGTCGAACGACGGCGGGGTCGGCGGGGGTGGTGGCGATCGAGAGGGTGATGAAGACGATCGGGAGCCCCACGAGCAGGATCCACAGGACGGTGTTGCGCCGGTAGTCACGGAATCCGTAGCGCAGCGCTCCAGCGATGCGGGACAGCGAGGCGGGAAGCCGCGCCGTCGCGGTGGCCGACGCCCTGGTGGTGCGGGCGAGCACGACGGCGGCGAGGGCGAGCGCGCCGAGGCCCCAGGCGAGGGCGATGCCCAGGTCGCTGAGCGGGCCGGCGTGGCCGGAGGCGACGTCGGTGATGACCTGGGTGGGGAAGTGCAGCGGGAAGAGGACGGTGATGCCGCCGGAGCGGCCCATGGCCGGGCCGAAGAAGACGTCGAACATCCAGGCGAAGACGACGATGAGGGACCCGTTGGTCTCGTTGCGTACGAGGGCGCCGACCAGGGTGCCGAGTCCGACGTAGATGACGGCGAACAGCACGGTTGCGCCGACGACGCGGGGCACGTCTGCGATGCCGGTGCGCAGCGCGAGTGCGATGAGGCCACCAGCGGCGGCGAAGAGGGCGAGGGTGAGCGACGACGCGAGGCGGGCGGCGACGACCCGTGCGGGTCCCGCCCCAGCGTGGGCGAGGCGGCGGTCGGCGTCGCGGCTGGCGGAGACGTGGAAGAAGGCGGCCACCCCGGCGAGCACCGCGGCGGCCCATCCGGCGGTGGCGGCTTCGACGGTGCCGAGGTCGGCGAGGCCGCCGAGGATGTCGGCGAAGTCGGCGAGGGCGCCGGCGGAGAGCGTGACGAAGATGACCGGGACGGCGACGAGCAGGATGAGGTTGAGTGGCCGGCGGGCGTACTCGAGGACCGAGCGGCGCCACAGGAGCGTGGTCATGTGTCGACCCTGGGGTCTGTGCGAGCGACGGAGCGCCAGCGGAGGAGCGGCCAGGCGCGGCATGCGTGGCCGGGGAACGCCGGCAGCACAGTCATGTCGGCACCGTGTGGCCGTCGCGCAGGTGCAGGACGCGGTCGAAGCGCTCCTCGTCGGTGATGAAGTGGCTGATGATGAGCACGCTGTGGCCGGCGTCGCGCCGCTGGGCGGTGAGTTGCCAGAACCGCTGGTAGGTGTCCCAGTCGAACCCGGCGTAGGGCTCGTCGAGAAGGAGGAGGTTGGGGTCGGGCAGGAGGGCGAGACCGAGGTTGAGCTTGGCGCGGGTGCCACCAGAGAGCTCGTCGACCCGAGCCCCGGACCACTGCCCGAAGCCCAGGGCGTCGTAGATCTCCGTGCGTGACCGCTCGATGGCCGACGGGCCCATGCCGTAGCCCCGCCCGAACAGCTCGAAGTGCTCGTCGCAGGTGAGGCGCTGGTAGAGGATGGGTTCCTGGGGGCAGTAGCCGAGCTGGCCGCGGCTGGTGATGGTGCCGCTGTCGGCAGCGAGGGCGCCGACGAGGATCTTCATGAGGGTGCTCTTGCCGGAGCCGTTCTCGCCGACGAGGCCGACGACCTCTCCGGGATGGAGTGCGACGTCCGCGCCGTGCAGCACCCCGGTGGTGCGGCGGCGGGGCCAGATGCCGCTGCGGTAGGTCTTGATGATTCCGTGGGCGAGGAGAACGGCGTCGTCGTACGCCGCCTGAGGGGCTGGTCGTGGTGTCGGCGTGGTGGTGGATCCCACGGGGACGACCTCCTTGCTCGGAGGCGGTCAGCGTCGCACCCCGATAGGGGTGGGGGGTACGGGCGGATGGCAGCTGCCGGCAGGGTCGAAGGTCCCTATTGGTTGTGTCCGGGGGGCCCTAACCCCCCTCCCCCAGGGGGGTCATGCTGGGACCGTGACCGTGACCGATGTCGTGGTGGTGGCCGGTGCCGTGGTGCTGACCGTGGTGCTGGCGTGGTTCTTCTTCGGGCCGAAGCGGGCCCGGCGGGCTGCGCTGGTCGACGGTGGGCAGCAGGCCGAGGTCGTGGTGCGCGGCGGGTACGACCCGTCGGTGGTGCGGGCCCGCCAGGGCGTCCCGCTGCGACTGGTGTTCGATCGTCAGGAGTCCGGTGATTGCACCTCGCGGGTGGTGCTGGCCGAATTCGGGATCAACCGGACCCTGCCGGCCTTTGCCCGGACCGCAGTGGACCTGATGCCCACCGCGGCGGGGAGCTTCACGTTCGCCTGTGGGATGAACATGGTGCAGGGCACTCTGGTGGTCGAGCCCGCCGATTCGGGCTCGGATGCCTCATTGCACACCGGGGGAGAGGCAGGGCTGAGCGCTCAGGAGGCGTCGGAGGAGCGTGCCCCGATGGCGGGCGCTCCTGATGGCGATGCCGAGGCGGCCGAGCGGCGGACCGAGATCCGTGACCTGTCCCGGCGGGTGTTCGTCGGCGCGCTGCTGACGGCGCCGCTGGCGGTGGCGGTGATGGCCCACGAGGTGTTCGGCGCCATGTGGGTTCCCGCGTGGATCATGAACCACTGGGTGCAGCTGGCGTTGATCAGCCCGGTCATGTTCTTCACCGGGTGGCCCATCCACCGGTCGGGCTGGCTGATCCTGCGCCGCCGCAGCGCGGACATGAACAGCCTCATCACGCTCGGCACGACCGCGGCGTTCGCCTACTCGTTGCTGGTGACGGTGGCACCGGGGGTGCTCCCGGACGAGGTGCGCGACGTGTACTTCGAGGCGGTCGGGGTGATCGTCACTCTGATCCTGCTCGGTCGCCTGCTCGAGGTGCGGGCCAAGGCCGGCACCGGGGAGGCCATCCGCCGGCTGATCGGCCTGCAGGCCCGCACCGCCCGCGTCCTGCGGGGCGGCGAGGAGCTCGAGGTGCTCATCGAAGACGTCGAGGTCGGCGATGTCGTGGCGGTGCGCCCGGGCGAGAAGATCCCCGTCGACGGCGAGGTGGTCGATGGCCGCTCGGCGGTGGACGAGTCGATGGTGACCGGCGAGCCGATCCCGGTCGGCAAGGAGTCGGGCGACACGGTGATCGGCGCCACCATCAACCAGACAGGCGCCTTCCGGTTCCGGGCCACGAAGGTGGGCCGGGACACGATGCTGGCCCAGATCATCCGGCTGGTGGAGCAGGCCCAGGCGTCCAAGGCCCCCATCCAGCGCCTCGTCGACCTGGTGTCGAGCTACTTCGTGCCGGTCGTGATGCTCATCGCGGTGTGGACCTTCGCCGTGTGGTTCGTGGCTGGGCCCGCCCCGGCGCTGACCCTGGCGCTGGTGTCCGCGGTGGCCGTGCTGATCATCGCCTGCCCCTGCGCGCTCGGTCTCGCCACGCCGCTGTCGATCATGGTGGGCACCGGCAAGGGCGCCACCCAGGGCATCCTCATCCGCTCCGCCGAGGCGCTCGAGGCCGCGCACCGCCTCGACACCATCGTTCTGGACAAGACCGGCACCATCACTCGCGGCCAGCCAGTGCTGACCGACGTCATCGTCGTCGGTGACCTGGACGAGACGGGCCTGCTCGCCCTGGTCGCCTCGGCCGAGCGGTCTTCGGAGCATCCCTTGGCGGCGGCCATCGTCGCCGGGGCCGCGGACCGGGGGGTGGCGGTCGTGGAGCCGACGCTGTTCGACTCGATCACCGGCAAGGGCATCCGCGCCGTGGTCTCGGGGCGGGAGGTCCTGGTCGGCAACGCCCGCCTGCTCGCCGACGCCGGCATCGACGCCAGCGGCCTGGAGGTGTCCTCCACCGCGCTGGCCGAGGACGGACGCACGCCGATGCTCGTCGCCGTCGACGGCCGGCCGGCGGGAGTGATCGCGGTGGCCGACACCGTCAAGGACGAGTCGGCCGCCGCCGTCGCCGCACTGCAGCGGGCCGGGCTCGAGGTCGTGATGATCACCGGTGACAACCGGCGCACCGCGGCGGCCATCGCCCGCCAGGTCGGCATCACCCGGGTGCTGGCCGAAGTGCTGCCCGAGCACAAGGCGGACGAGGTCCGGCGCCTGCAGGGTGAGGGCCGCCGGGTGGGCATGGTCGGCGACGGCATCAACGACGCCCCCGCACTGGCCCAGGCCGACGTCGGCTCGGCCATCGGCACCGGCACCGACGTCGCCATCGAATCGTCCGACATCACCCTGGTGTCGGGCAACCTCGGCGGGCTGGTCACCGCCATCTCGCTGTCCCGGGCCACGATGCGCAACATCCGCCAGAACCTGGTCCTGGCCTTCGTCTACAACACCGCCGGCATCCCCATCGCGGCGGGCGTCCTGTACCCGTTCTTCGGGATCCGGCTCTCGCCGATGATCGCCGCGGCCGCCATGGCGCTGTCGTCGCTGTCGGTGGTCACCAACGCCAACCGGCTTCGCCGCTGGCACCCCGCCGCACTCCGACCCGCCAGCCTCGGCGCGGTCGAGGTCACGGTCGAGACGCCGTCCAGTGAATCGCCCGCACCCGCGGGCGAGGACATCGACCCGGTGTGCGGCATGACCGTCGACGCCGACACGGCAGCCGCGGTCGCCGACCACGGCGGGCGGACCTACCGCTTCTGCTCGACCCGCTGCCGGGACCGCTTCACCGCCGACCTGTCGACCTACACCGGGCCCGTCCCGGAGAGGAGCTGATCATGTTCACAGCATTGATGACCGAGATCGTCGCCCAGTCGAGGGGCTGGGATCACATGACAGGCTGGGGAGGCGGCTGGATGTGGCTGTGGGGCACCCTCATGATGCTCAGCTGGATGGTCATCATCGCCGCCGCCGTGTGGTTCGTGCTCCGCGCCAACCGCGACGGCGGCACCGGACGAGCGCGCGGCATCCTCGACGAGCGCCTCGCCAGCGGCGAGCTCACCCCCGAGGAGTACCGGCAGCTCCGGGAGGCCCTGCGATGACCAACGCCGACGCCGTCCAACGCCTCCGCTCCGCCCGCGGCCACGTCGACGCCGTCATCCGCATGATCGAGGACGACCGCTACTGCATCGACGTCATCCAGCAGATCGCCGCCGTGCAGGCCGCACTGGACCGCTCCCGCCAAGCGGTGCTCGAGCACCACCTGCGCACCTGTGTGGTCGAGGGCTACTCCGAGGGCCGCGTCGAGGAGATGGCCGACGAGCTCATCGGCGCCTTCTTCGGCGGACGCGTCTCCGGCACCCGCCACTGCCACCGCGCCGGCCACGGGCCGACGAGGTCATGACGCTCGGGCCAGCTCCCTCGGATCTTCCTCGGGAGGCGAGGCGAGACCTCTGGGCGCTGGTCGCGGTGGCGACATGCTGCGCCGCGATCCCCCTCGCCCTGATCGCCACCAGTCTCGCGACCGGTGGGCTCGCCAGCGCGCGGCCATGGCTGGCCGCCACCGGGGTCATCGTCGCCGCAGCGGCCCTCGCGGTGCAGCTCAGGGGACACCGCCGCGGCCGCGTGGCCGCCCAGGATCGTTCGCGGCGAGACCCGACAGGGTGAGGGTGACGAGCCGGCGAGCGGCCGCCTTCGACGGCAAGTCCGGCGCGGCGGTGAGCGCACCAAGGCAGAACGACGTCAGCTCCTCGGCGGGGATGTCCGCTCGTACCGCCCCGGCATCGACGGCGGCCAGCACCAGCGCGCGCACGAAGTCATGTAGCCGGGACCGCGCCCGCTCGACGTGCTCGCCGGCGTGGAGCAAGGCCGGGAGCTCGCCGTGGCCGTGTGATCGCTGGAGCAGGGCGTAGCCCTCGAGGACGGCCCGTAGCTGCTCGAGGGCACCGTCGGACCGGCGGTGAGCGCGTGCAGGCGCTGGCCACGCCGTGGGGCCTGTTCCGGCACTGGTAGGTGATCGTCAAGCCGATCGTCACCGTCGTCGCCGGTCTGGTGCTGCTCCTGCAGCTCGAACCCATCGGCGCGATGGCCGAGGCCGTGTCGGCGGGGCCGCCGGCCAGCGGCGCCCATCGTCAGACGCGGATCTCGCTCGTGGTGCACGCGGCAGACGGTGTGCTGGTGCCGGTCGTCCTGTCGATCTACAAGCCTCGCGGTCTCACCCGCTACGGCCGGCGCGGCTTTGACAGGGACGGCGACCGGCAGCGCCCGGCGGTGGTGGCCTGAGCCCCTTCCCGCGGCGCTGACGACTGGCAGGTCAGGACGGCCAGCGGAAGGCGACGGGTTCGTCGAACCCGTCCAGGCGAAGCTCGAACGCCTTGTCGCCGGGTTGGGCGTCGGCGAAGCGCAGCACGCCCTCGCGGTGGTGCCCGCCCGGACCGTCGCCGTCCCAGGTCCCGTCGCGGTGGTCGACGTCGCTGGCCACGAGCGAGGCGACCGCGGCGATGTCGGTGTCGAGGGTGACGGTGTGAGTGTCGAACACGAGGCGGATCTCGACGCCGCTGTCGTCGACGGTGAGCGGGGTGGCCTCGATCTCCACCCGCCCCACCTCGACAGTGCGGCGTGCCCAGCCCGAGCCCGACGCTCGGTCGTCGTCGGATCCCGAGCACCCGGCGGCGACCAGCCCGCCGACGGCGGCTGCGGCGACCAGCCGGTTCAGGCGGCGCATGCGTGCAGCTCCTCGGCGGCACCGGTGGCCACGAGGACGCGGCGAAGTCGGCGGACGGCGATGGTGACGGCGACGGCGTTGACCCCGATGCCGACGAGCATGAACGGGACGCGCCAGTCGTAGAGGAACACCGCCATCCCGGTGGCACCGGCAAGCGGAGCGAGCTCGGCGAGGTGGTGGGCGCAGCAGGCGACCATGCCCATGGCGGAGGCGCCGGTGCCCGCGCCGGCGGCCGGGGCGAGGTGGTGGGCGCGGTGGCGGCGTCGCAGCTCGACCATGAGCGCGACCTGGGTGCCGAACCCGACGGTGATGGGAACGAGAAGCCACCAGTCCTGGCGGGTCTGGGCCACCAGGTGCGACCAACCTGACGCCCACGTCAGTACCGTGACGTAGAAGGCGGCGAGCAGCGCGGCGCCCAGGGCGCCCCACCGTAGGCTGGCCCTGGTCACGGGGTGTGCTCGTGGGGGTAGTGCTCGGCGGGGTCGCCGACGTTGTGGCTGCTGGCCATGGCGCGCATCATCAGCAGCATCACCAGCGGGCACAGGAGCATCACGCCGACGATGGCGAGGGAGCCGAGCTGCACACCCCAGGCGAGCGCGATCAGGACCGCGGCGCCGAGCATGACCAGGCAGGGGATGAGGTGGTTGCGGTGCATGGGTGCTCCTTGGGGTGAAGGGTTGGGTTCATCATCGCCAACCCGCTTCGTCGGCGCCGGAGGCGATCGACCCTCACCGGTAGTGCCGAAGGTCCCTACCCCCCGCCCCCTAGGGGGGTGAGACTCGAGGTAGGCGGTTGGAAGGAGCCCTCGATGGCCAAGATCGTGACCTCACTGCTGGTCGCGTGGATGGTGCTCTCCTACGGGCTCATCGCCGTCCTCGCCAGCAGCTCCGACAGCTCCCCCGGCGGGGACCGGGTCGTCGTCACCGGCGAGCGCGTCGCAACGGCGGCGCCGGGCCCCTCCGGGGTGCCGGCCGAGCACACCGAACGGCATGCCCGCATGACCACCACGATGCGAGTCACCGCACCCGAGGCGCGCATGCCCGCACGGATGGCCGGTGATCCGATGTGGCAGATGATGTACGACCCGGCCCACATCCGGGCCGAGGAGGAGTACCACCGCCAGATCGACCGGATGCTGGCCCGCAACCCGTGAGGCCTGCGGCTGCTGTTCGCGTCGGTCGGGTGACTAGCCTCACTCGGTGATGCGGCACCGTCCCTGCTGGTTGTCCGGGCTGATGCTCGTGCTCGCGGCCGGGGGCCTGCTGCTCATGCACGGGCTCGACGCCCCCGGGCACCTCATCGCCGGGGACGACCACAGCCCGGCGGCACACGCTGCCCATGGCGCGGCGATGAGCGACCACGACGCCGCGTCAACGGCGGCGCCAGGCGGGCCGGACGGCGCCGACCACCACCGGCCGCTCGGGCACGTGATGGCCATGTGCGTCGCTGTGCTCGCCGCCGTCGCCGGCGGGACGGCCCTGCGGCGACTGTCGCTGCGACCCTTGGCGGTGCCGGTGCTCACCGGGGCTGCGGCGCGGGCCTGGGCCCATCGGGCCCTGGAACCGTTTCGCCCACCGGGGCCTGACCGGCTGGCGCTCTGCATCCTTCGGATCTGATCAGCACGGGTTCCTGATCACCGCGCCCCTGACCCGGCGCGGCTCCTGTGCTGACCACGTCTTCGAAGAAGGGAGCGCCACGATGCGCCGCCACATCCTCATCTCTCTCATTGTGTTCCTTGCCGCCGGCCTGCTAGCCGCCTGCGGCTCCGACAACGACCACGGCCGCCACGCCGACGGGCCGACCGTCATGCCGATGGACGACACCGACAACCACATGGACGACATGGGCGGCCGCCACGGTGACCCGAGCCCGGTGGCCGAGGGCGCCCGCGAGATCCCTGTCACCGCCGACGGCTTCGCTTTCGACCCCGATGAGATCACCGTGGTTGTCGGCGAGGACATCGCCATCGCCCTCACGTCGGTCGACATCCTCCACGACTTCACCATCGACGAGCTCGACGCCCACGTCGCCGCCGACCGAGGCGAGACCGCCACCGGCGGTCTGCGCGCCGAGGAACCCGGGCGCTACTCGTTCTACTGCGCCGTGGCCGGTCACCGCGAGGCCGGCATGGAAGGCACCCTGGTGGTGAAGGGGTGACGACGGTGACGACCTCGCTGCTCATCCTGGCCGGGCCCTTGGCTGCCATCCCGCCGCCGCCCGGCAACGGGCTCGAACTCGGCCCGTTCAGCCTGCGGTTCTACGGTCTGGCCATCGCGCTGGGCGTGCTCGCCGCGGCATGGCTGGCGCGCCGCCGCTACGCCGCGATCGGCGGGGACCCTGCCATCGTCGACGCCGTCGCCGGCTGGACCGTCGCCGCCGGACTGGTCGGTGCCCGCGTCGGCTACGTGCTGCCACGCCTCGACCGCTTCGCCACCGACCCGCTCGACGCGCTGGCGATCTGGCAGGGCGGCCTCACGTTCTTCGGGGCGCTGGCCGGCGGCCTGCTCGGCGCGGCGTGGGCGCTGCGCCGCCGCGGCGTGCCCCTTGGGATGTTCGTCACAATCGCCGCGCCAGCCGTCCCGCTCGCCCAAGCCATCGGCAGGTGGGGCAACTACTTCAACCAGGAGCTCTACGGCAGACCAACCGACCTGCCCTGGGCCCTCGAGGTCGAGCCCGCCCACCGCGCCGTCCCCTACCAGGCGGCGGAGACGTTCCATCCCGCGTTCCTCTACGAGTCCCTCTGGAACCTGGCACTGGCTGCCGCGATCCTGTGGCTCGACCAGCGATGCCGGCTGCGGCGGGCTGGCCTGTTCTTCGTCTACCTGATCGGCTACGGGATCGGTCGGTTCTGGATCGAGCTGCTCCGTGTCGACACCGACTTCCGACTCCTCGGGCTGAGCCGCAACAACCTCAACGCCCTGCTCATCGTTGCCATCGGCACCGCCGGCCTGTGGTGGACCCACCGGCGGTCCGAGCGAAACGACGACCAGGACGGGCCATCGCCCGACCACTCTGTTCGTGCCAGGGTGGCGGCCACGCCCGGCGAGGGTGGCGGCGACGAAGGGGTGCCGCCCGCACGCCCGCGTGGGGTGACGCGGTGAGCCGTACAGCTCGACGCTCCCGACCTGTGTTCCGCCCGACCCGCCGGCGCGGGTGGCTGACGGCGGCGGTCGCCGTCGCGGCAGCGGCCCTCGTCGTGGTGGTGGCGGTGGTCGCCGCCCGAAGCGACTCACCTCAGCCGGCAGACGTCGAGGAGGCGGAGCTGGTGCACGTCCACGGCCTCGGCATCGACCCGATCGACGGCACACTGCTGGCTGCGACCCACCACGGGTTGTTCCGGATTCCAACCGAGGGCACACCCGTTCGGGTGGGGGACCGCCGACCTGACCTGATGGGATTCACCGTCGTCGGTCCCGCCAGCTTCCTGGCCAGCGGCCACCCGGAGATCACCGACGAGGACCTACGCGTGCCGGGCAAGCCGCCGCTGCTGGGTCTGGTGGAGAGCACCGACGGGGGAGCGAGGTGGCGGCCGCTGTCGCTGCTCGGCGAGGCCGATTTCCACGCGCTCACCATGCCCATGGCCGCGTCTACGGCCATGACGCCGCCAGCGAACGGTTCCTGGTCAGCGCCGACGGGCGCCAATGGGAGGAGCGGTCCATGCTGGCGAACATGCTGACCTCGGTCGCGGTGAGCCCGACTGATCCGGACCGCGTCGTGGCCGGCACCGGGGACGGCCACCTGGTGAGCGGCGACGGGGGCCGCACCTGGAGTCTCGACGGCCAGGTCGCGCTGGCCGCGTTGGCCTGGGACGCCGGGACCGCTGAGCTGTGGGGCGTCTCGCCGGACGGCACCTTGTGGGCAAGCACCGACGGCAGCGCCTGGACCCAGCAGGGCCGCGTCGACGGACGGATCGAAGCCCTCTACGCGGCCGACGGCGAGCTGTGGACAGCGACCACTGAGGGCATCTTCCACTCGGTCGACGGTGCAGCCACCTGGTCGGTGGTGCACCGGCCCTCCAGCTGAGCCGGAACCCCCTACGGGTAGGGACCTTCGGCACCCCGGTTCGGGCTGTTCGCCTCCGCGCAGCGGCCGCGTATCGGCCGACACTCTCAGAAGGAGAGTGCTCGACCGAGGAGGGCGGAATGCGGGGCTACGCCATCGCCAAGGACGACTACCAGCAGCGGCTACGCAAGATCGAAGGCCAGGTCCGCGGCCTGCAGCGCATGATCGACGAAGACCGCTACTGCATCGACATCGTCCACCAGGTCGCCGCCGCCCGCGCCGCCTTGGAGTCAATCGCCTTGGGCCTGGTCGATGAGCACCTCCGCCACTGCGTCATGGCCGCCGCAGAACGAGACGGCACCGAGCGAGACGCGGTGCTCACCGAGGCCGTCACCGCCGTCGAGAGGCTGGTCAAGAGCTGATGAGCGGCCAAGCCCCCAACGAACCTCGTCCCGCCCTCACGGTCGGTCACGTCGCGGCCGTCCTCGCGGTTGCCCTGCTCCTGCTCCTGCCCATCGGGATCGTCGTCGCCATTCTCGCCGGCGCCGGCACCACAACCGACGATCACGGCCCGACTGCGGTTGCACCGCTGGACCTGGGGTCGGTGTCTCCGGGAATCGCCGAGCACTACCGCTTCGCTGCCGCCCACGAGGACGACCTGCGCGAAGTCCCGTGCTTCTGCGGCTGCGAGGAGTTCCTCGGCCATCGCGATCTCTACGACTGCTTCGTTCGCGCCGATGGTGCCGGCTGGGACGCCCACGCCGCGGGGTGCGGCGTCTGCATCGGCGAAGCCATCACCGCCCGCCAGCTCCTCGACACCGGCAGCACACTGGGCCAGGTGCGCGGCGCGGTGATCGAGCAGTTCGGCACCACTCCGACCACCGTGCCGCCGTCCTGACAGGAGCCACATCGTGTCCAATGCCCCCCACCGCAACCGGCGATCGGCGCCACGCCCCGGCCGCCGCTCGATCGCCACTCCTTGGACCGTCATCGGCGTCGCCGTCGTCCTGGCCGCCGCGGTGGCCCTGGCGGCGGCGGTCACGACAGAGGAGCACGAATCGAGCGGAACGACGGTCGCCGCGACCGATGAGGTCAATGACATGGGCCTGCCGGTGATCGAAGCACCCGGTGGCGCGACCGACCGGGCCCTCGCGGCGGGGGTCGAGGTGACCGGTGCCCACTGGTCACTCGGCACCGTCCCGCTGGACACCGCGGTCCGCCCGAGCTGGGTGCTGCGCAACACCGGCGACACCGCCGTCGAGCTTGGCGAACCGCACCCCGAGGTCCGCGAGGGCTGCTGCCCGGGCCCGTTCAGCCTTGGCCAGGCGAGGCTCGAGCCAGGGGAGTCAACGACGCTGACCTTCGAGCTCGCCATGCACGCGGGGATGGACGGCTGGCACGACATCGCGGTCCACCTGCCCGTCGCGGGCGCCGAGACCGCTGGCGTGCTGACCCTCGTCGTCACCGGCGACTTCCGCTGAGCCCGGACGCGGGCCGGGTCAGGCTCTCAGCTCGTAGCCCGCGTCCTCGACCGCCGCCCGCACGGCAGCACGATCGAGCGGCGCCTCACTCGGCAAGGTTGCCTCGCCCGCATCCAAGGCGACCTCCACGCCGGTGACACTCGCCAAAAGCCCGGGAGGCGTCGGCCCCGGCGGAGGTAGCGGGGGCGTACTTCGCGCTCGTGGACATCGTCCTGGAGAAGGCCGACCGCCGCGCCTATCAGGAAGCCGTCCTCACCTGAAGGGCACGCCGGGCGGCCGACGCCGGTTGGGTCCTTCCGTTCTTCGGTGCCCAGATCGAGCGACTGCGCGAGCAGCACAAGTGACGCCCCACCTTCATCGCGCTCCTCGACAAAGCCGATCTTCGGTGAGTTCAGGACCAAGGCTCGCTTCGTCCGATCTAGCGACACGCTCGACGACGGCGACACCGTCGTGGTCCGAGGTGGTGAGCTCGACGTCGAGATCCTCAGGGCGGACGCGGCGAGGTACCAGGCGATCTACGGCGTGCTCGGGATCTCGGTGTTCGCCGCGCGGGGTGTCACGGTCGATGAGCTTGCGCAAGAGGCGCCACTCATTCGGTTCGCGGTGCTCACGCTCATGCGAGTGGGCACCTTGCGGGCGGCCGGCTTCACCCTTGAGGCGACCGGTCGCAACCCTCGGCACTTCACCGTGACCTTCGACGGCCTCGAAGGTGCAGCGACCCATGCCGCCTGCGAGCACGAGCGCTGGATCAATCCGTACCATGAGGAGTGATTGATCGGAGCACAGGATGGACCCTCTTGATCTGGAAGCTGACCTGAACGCACAGGACGACGACGGCTTCGGCTGGTCGACGCTCGACTCGGCCGTGGACCCGAGCCGGGTCCAACCTGGCGCCGTCCTCCTGGCTGGGAATGCCCAAGCGCGAGCCGTCGTGCGAATCACCGCCGTCGATCCGGACGGGCAAGTCCACTTCGCGGTTCTCCCAGGGCCACTCTCCAAGAACCGGCACCTCCTCGACCGCACCGCCGCTTGAGGTCAGAACGGCGGAAGGGTCAAGATCGCACTCACGATCACCGGCAGACGCGCGGTCGTCGCTAACGGGAGACGCGAGCCCCCGCCACCAAGTGCCGAAGTCCCAGATCACTGACCTGGGACTTCGTTGTTGTGGCGCACACTCAGTTCGTGTACGTGCAGGTCATGAGGTCGCGCCTCGTGGTGAGATCCCGCCACGACCCCTCGAACGTTGCGGGCGCCGTCGGATAGCTCGGTGTCGTCGACCACGATGCCGCCCAGCTCCCCGAGAGATCGGCGATGTCGACCAGCGTCGAGCGGCGGCCGCGGGGTGCCACGCGACGCGGGGCCGGTAGCGTGCCGACGGCATGATGGCCGACTCGACCTCTGCCGGTGAGGCCGGCGGCCGGAGCGGTTGGTCCCGTTCCTCCCGTGGATCGGGGCTGCTCGCGCTGGGGGCGCTCGGTGTGGTGTACGGCGACATCGGAACGAGCCCGCTGTACGCGTTCCGGGAGTCTCTCGACGGGGCTGGCCACGAGCTGGGTGTCGTTCCGGTCAACGTGCTGGGCATCCTGTCGTTGATCTTCTGGGCGCTGATCGTGGTCATCAGCGTGAAGTACCTGGTGTTCGTCATGCGGGCCGACAACGGCGGCGAGGGTGGCATCCTGGCGCTGACGGCCCTGGTGGCGCCGCCCTCGAGCATGGTTCGGGGTGGACGGAGGGGCCTGGTGGTCCTCGGGTTGTTCGGCGCGGCGCTGCTCTACGGCGACGGGATGATCACGCCCGCGATCTCGGTCCTCTCCGCAGTCGAGGGGACCAGCATCGTGACCCCAGCGTTGTCGTCGTGGGTGCTGCCCATCGCGGTCGTGATCCTCGTCGCGCTGTTCTCGATCCAGCGGCGGGGCACCGCGGCAGTGGGCGCGGTCTTCGGCCCGGTCATGGTGGTGTGGTTCTTGACCCTCGGGATCCTGGGTGTCCTGCAGATCATCGACGAGCCCAGCGTGCTGCGGGCCGTGGACCCCAGCCATGCGTGGCGGTTCTTCGCCGAGAACCGGACCGAGAGCCTGTTCGCGTTGGGCGCGGTCTTCCTGGTCGTCACCGGCGGCGAGGCGCTGTACGCCGACATGGGGCACTTCGGGCGCCGGCCCATCCGGCTCGCCTGGTTCGGGCTGGTGCTGCCGGGGTTGTTGCTGAACTACTTCGGGCAGGGCGCGTTGCTGCTCGGCCATCCCGAACGCATTGACAACCCGTTCTACCGGATGGCCCCCACATGGGGTGTCCTGCCGCTGGTGGTGCTGTCGACGGCGGCGACAGTGATCGCATCGCAGGCGCTCATCTCCGGGGCGTTCTCGCTCACCGTGCAGGCGGTCCAGCTCGGCTACATCCCACGGGTGCGGATCACCCATACCTCCGAGGTCACTGTCGGGCAGATCTACGTGCCGGCCATCAACTGGTCCTTGATGGTCGGCTGCATCGCGCTGGTGATCGGCTTCGGCTCCGCCAGCGGTCTCGCTGCTGCCTACGGGGTGGCCGTCACCAGCACGATGGTGCTCACCACGATCCTGCTCGTCGTGGTGCTCCACGAGCGCTTCGGCTGGAGGCGCCGCCACGCGGCGATCCTCGGCACGGGCTTCCTGGTCGTCGACGTGGGATTTCTTGGGGCCAACATCGTCAAGATCCCTGCCGGAGGTTGGTTCCCGCTCGTCGTCGGGGCGATCGTCTTCACCTTGATGACGACGTGGCGCACCGGGCGCCGACTCGTTGGCGAACGGATCCGAGGCGCCAACGTCCCACTCGCCACCTTTGTCGCCGGCCTTGCGTCGAGTCCCACTCCTGCCCAGCGGGTACCAGGAACCGCAGTGTTCCTGTACTCCACGCCGGGGATGACACCACCGTCGCTGATCGCCAACCTGCGCCACAACGGCGTGCTCCACGAACAAGTCGTGGTCGTCTCGATCGTCACCGGCGACCAGCCCCGGGTCGCGCCGGTTCGTCGGGCCGAGGTCGTCGATCACGACCACGGCGTCAGCCAGGTGGTGCTGCGCTACGGGTTCCTCGACGAGCCCGACATCCCCCGCGGCCTCACCGAGGGCGCCGCGAAGCGGCTCCGCATCGACAGCGCCCGGGCCACCTACTTCCTCGGCAGCGAGTCACTTGTGGTCACCGACCGTCCCGGCATGGCCATCTGGCGAGAGCGGCTCTTCACGGTGCTCAGCCGCAATGCAACCGGGGCGGCCAACTACTTCGGCCTGCCGACTGACCGC
>DATLFP010000266.1:0-2841 GCA_035540955.1 Acidimicrobiales bacterium | reverse complement strand
CCGTCACCCTCCTCACCCCCGCCTCCCTGCTCGAGGTGCTCTGGCACGGGTACCGGCCGCTGCTCCATCCCAGCGCCGAGCGCTGAGGCCCTTGCAGGAAATGGCATGAAAGGTGCAAACTGCGCCACGTGGTGCGGGTGGGGCCGCTCGGTTCGTGGCGCGGAGCGACCGCGCCGCGGCGCCCCGGCGATCCGGCGGAACGCGCGCGGTGACCGACCTGTCGCCGCTGGTCGAGATCGAGCGGGCCGTGCAGGCTCGAGCGAAGGACCGGGCCTTCGACGTTCGCGCCGCCGGCGGGGAGGCGGCGCTCCGGCAGCTGATCGAGGAGGAGATCGCCACCTGGCGGTCTGACTACGCGCGCGGCCGGCGCCCGTTCGACCTCGCCGATCCGGCGTCGGTGGCTGACCGCGCCTTCCGGAACCTGGCGGGCTACGGCCCGTTGGCGCCGCTGCTCGAGGACGACGACGTCTGGGAGATCTGCGTCAACGCGCCGGACGCGATCTTCGTGAAGCGCCACCGCGGTCTGAGTGGCTACCACGACGAGGTCTTCCACGATGACCAGCACGTCATCCGCACGCTCACCAAGCTGCTCGACGACGCCGGTGCCGCGCACCGCAAGCTCGACCCGGCCGAGGGCCTGCAGGACGCCCAGCTCGACGACGGGGCGCGGCTGCACATCGTGCACGGCGACGTCGGTCGTGGCGGGCACGTGCTGGTGAACATCAGGAAGTTCACCGGCGTCCCGTTCAAGTCGCTCGACGAGCTCGTCGACCGCAACATGCTCGACCGCGGCGCGGCGGCGTTCCTCAAGGCCGCCGTGAAGGCTCGACAGTCCATCGTGTTCGCCGGCCCGCCCGGATCAGGGAAGACCACGATGCTGTCGTGCTGCGCCGCCGAGCTCGACCCGAGCCTGCGGGTGGTGGTGGCCGAGGAGGTGTTCGAGGCCGACGTTCCGCTCCCGAACGTGGCGAGCATGCAGACGCGACCCCAGCGGGCCGACCGGGCGCCGGTCGACCTGCACCGGCTCGTCGCCGGGTTCCTGCGCATGGCGCCCGACGTGGCCATCGTCGGCGAGGTGCGCCAGCACGAAGCACTGCCGCTCCTGCTCACCCTCTCGTCGGGCGTCAAGGGGTTCACGACGATCCATGCCGGCAGCGCTCGCCAGGCGCTGACCCGGCTGCGCTTCGTCTGCCAGCTTGCCGACACCTCCTCGGAGATCCCCATCGGCGCGCTGAGCTCGCTCGTCACCGAGGCCGTCGACCTCGTGGTGCACTGCAGCCGCGTCCGCGGCATCCCGCGCGTGACCGAGATCGTCGCCGTCGAGGATCTCCAGACCGGCCCCGAAGCCACCGCCTTCACCGTCACCGAGCTGTTCTCGCGAGCTCGTTGGGACGCACCTCTCTCCTGGACCGGCGCGGTGCCCGCGCGCGCCGCCCGCGCCTTCGAGGAAGCGGGCATCGACATCCGCCCCATCCTCGAGTCGTCGTCGTCCCGATCGCCGGCCGACCTCCTCGACCTCACGGCGGCGCGGTGACCGGGCTCCTCCTCGCCCTCGTCGCCGCGTATGGCGTGCACCTGCTCTACACCGCGGTGGCGCTCCAGTGGAGCGGGGTGGCGCCGGGCCCGGCGGTCGCCCGCACCCGCCATCCCGCGCGGTGGCGCGACTGGCTGGTGCAGACCGGCCTCGACGACTCGCGGTCGGCCGAGCTCGTCGCCGTCGAAGCGGTGCTGGTCCTCGTCGGCGGCGGGCTGGCGTGGGGGCTCTTCGGCGGCGTCGTGCCGCCGCTCGCCGGTGGCGTGGCGGCCGCGCTCGTCCCGGTGGCCGCCGCCCGCCGGCGACGGGAGAGGCGCCAAGCCGAGGCGCGGGAGGCGTGGCCGCGGCTCATCGAGGAGATGCGGGTGCGGACGACGACGCTCGGTCGGTCGATCCCTCACGCGCTCTTCGAGGTGGGAAGCCGTGCCCCCGCCGACCTCCGACCCGCCTTCGACGCCGCCCACCGCGAGTGGCTGCTCTCGACCGACTTCGAGCGGACCATCGCGGTGCTGACCGCGCGGCTGGCGGACGCGACCGCCGATGCCGTGTGCGAGACCCTCCTCGTGGCCCACCAGGTCGGGGGCAACGACATCGACCGGTGCCTGGCCGCCCTCATCGACGATCGCATCCTCGACCTGCAGGGCCGCAAGGACGCCGACTCCCGGCAGGCGGGCGCCCGCTTCGCCCGGTGGTTCACCTTGGCGGTCCCGCTCGGCATGGCCGTCATCGGGCTGTCGATCGGCAACGGTCGGGCCAGCTTCGCCACCCCGACCGGCCAGGCGCTCGTGGCCGCCGGGGTCGGGCTCATGGCGCTGTGCTGGCTGTGGGCCGGCCAGGTCCTCCGACTCCCCGGTGAGCAGCGGGTCTTCACCGCTGGCACGGAGCACCGGCGGTGAGAGCGGCGATCGTGGTGGGAGCCCTCGGTCTCTGGGTCGGGACGACGCTCCTCTTGTCGCAGCTCCGGTGGTTCGCCCGGGAGTCGGAGGACCTGGCCGGCCCAGACCCAGCACAGGGCCATGAGCCCGACCCCGGCAGCCACGAGCACCTGGCCCGTCGGGGTGGCGAAGCTGGCGCGACCGTTGCCGATCGACAGCCCGATGACGGCCATGCCAAGCGGGACCGCCAAGGTGAACCACCGGGCGAAGCGGGCGCCCGCCTGCCGGGAGTCGGCGTCCTTGCGGCCCTGCAGGTCGAGGATGCGATCGTCGATGAGGGCGGCCAGGCACCGGTCGATGTCGTTGATGTTCGACTCGATCCGCTGGCCGGCGTCGTTGAACACTCGCTGGAACACCGTCCACATCAGGAGC
>DATLFP010000265.1:0-2402 GCA_035540955.1 Acidimicrobiales bacterium | reverse complement strand
GGGACGAACCGCTCGTCGCCGCATCGAGGAGCCGCCGGTGACCGCCACCGCGACCCCGCCCACCGACGTGGTGACGCGGCCGGTCGCGCCGCCACCGGAGGGGCCCCGGGGGCTCCGCCGCCGGCTGCTGGCGATCACCGCGGGGGCGCCGATCTACCCGCTCGTGGTGCTGTTCGGCCTGAACGCCGTCGACGAGCTCGACCGCACCGCCTTCGCTGTGCTCGCCCCCGACATCCGCGACGCGTTCGGCCTCTCGAACCAGGGGATCCTTGGCGTCGTCACCGCGTTCAGCTTCGTGATCATCCTGCTCGGCCTGCCCATCGCCTACCAGGCCGACAAGCGCAACCGCGTGCACATGGCCACCGGCGGGGCGGTCGCCTGGTCGTTCTTCTCGGTGCTCACCGGCCTCGCCCCGGTGATCGCCGTGCTCCTGATCGCCCGCATCGGCTCGGGCCTGGGCCGCGCCGTGGTCGAGCCGACGCACAACAGCCTCTTGGCCGACTACTACCCGCCCGAGAGTCGGGCGCGGGTGTACTACACACATCGCCTGGCGAACTCGGTCGGCCAGCTCAGCGGTCCGGCGATCGCCGGCGTGCTCGCCACCCTCTTCACCTGGCGCACGCCGTTCGTGGTCTTCGCCGCCCCGACCGCCGTCTTCGTGGTCCTCGCCCTCCGGCTCCGGGAGCCCAAGCGCGGCTACTGGGACAAGCGGGTGGCGGGGGCCACCGACGAAGAGGCCAACGCCGAGGTCCCCGAGTTGCCACTGACGTTCTCGGAGTCGTGGCGGATGCTCTGGCAGGTCCGCACCCTCCGGCGCGTCTACCTCGCGCTGCCGTTCCTGACGGCCTCGCTTCTCGGCCTCGCCACCCTGCTCAACCTCTTCTGGGAGGAGGTCTACGGGCTGAACCCGGCGCAGCGGGGCGCAGTCGAGACCGGCAGCGAGGCGTTCCAGATCGTCGGCATCCTCATCGGCGCGGTGTGGGTGCAGCGCATCCTCGACCGCAACCCGGCGATGGTCGTCCGCTCGCTCGCGGTCGCCGGAGTCGCGGCGGCCGCCGCGCTCGCGGTGCTCGCGCTGTCACCGGTGCTGGCGCTCTCGATCGTCGGCCGGATCCTGTTCGCGGCCATCGTCGTGTCCCTCGTCCCGGGCATCTACGCCGTCGGCTCGTTGGTGCTACCGGCTCGGGCGCGGGCGCTGGGGTTCTCCGCCGCCGCGGTGTTCGGCCTGCCCGGCATCCTCTTCCTCCCTGTCGCCGGCGCGATCGGCGACGACCACGGGCTGCGCGTCGGCGTGCTCGTGATGATCCCGGTGTACCTCCTCGGCGCCGTGATCCTCGGGTCGTCGGGGAACTTCGTCGCCGCCGACGCCAAGCGCAACGCCGAGTCGTCGCGGGCGCAGGCCGACGCCAAGCGGGCCCGAGCCGAGGGGAAGGGCAAGCTCCTCATCGTCCGGGGCCTCGACGTGTCCTACTCCGGCACCCAGGTTCTCTTCGGGGTCGACTTCGAGGTAGGCGACGGCGAGATCGTCGCGCTCCTCGGCACCAACGGCGCCGGCAAGTCCACCCTGCTGAAGGGCATCGCCGGCCTGGCGCCCCCCGACGCCGGCGCGGTGGTGTTCGACGGGGAGGACATCACCTCCCTCGACGCCATCAGCACGACCCGCAAGGGCATCGCCCAGATGCCCGGCGGGCGCGGCGTGTTCCCGAGCCTGACCGTGGCCGAGAACCTCAAGGCGGCGGGGTGGCTCGACCGGCGCGACAGCGCCCACCTGCAGGAGCGGATCGACCAGGTCCTCGAGTACTTCCCGATCCTCACCGAGCGGTGGAACACCAAGGCCGGCTCGCTGTCGGGTGGGCAGCAGCAGATGCTCAGCCTCGGCATGGCCTTCATCGCCCAGCCCAAGCTGCTCATGATCGACGAGCTGACCCTCGGGCTGGCGCCGACCGTCGTCGAGGACCTCCTGCGCATCCTGCGCGCCATCCACGCCGTCGGGACGGCGATCGTGCTCGTCGAGCAGTCGGTGAACGTCGCCCTCCAGCTGGCCGAGCGGGCCGTCTTCCTCGAGAAGGGCGAGGTGCGCTTCACCGGCCTGACCAAGGACCTGCTCGAGCGGACCGACATCCTGCGGGCCGTGTACCTCCAGGGAGCGGCCGCGGCCGACGGACCCGCCGACCGCAGCACGCGGCGGGCCGCCCGCACCGCCACCGACCGGGCGACACGATCCGCCACCCTGCTCGAGAACCCGGTGGTGCTCGAGACGGTCGACATCACCAAGCGCTACGGCGGCGTCACCGCCGTCGACGCCGTGAGCCTGCAGCTCCATCAGGACGAGATCCTCGGGCTGATCGGGCCCAACGGCGCCGGCAAGACCACGGTGATGGACCTGATCTCCGGGTTCCAGG
>DATLFP010000264.1:0-12722 GCA_035540955.1 Acidimicrobiales bacterium | reverse complement strand
CTGCTGAGCGTCGGGCAGACTCGCCTGCATGGCAGGCACGACGTGGAACCGGGCGATGGTGACGGGCGCATCCGGCGGGATCGGCGAGGAGTACGCCCGCCAGCTGGCGGCCCAGGGCGCCGACCTCGTGGTGGTCGCCCGCCGGGATGAGGAGCTCGAGCGGCTCGCTGCCCACCTGCGTGAGCGCAACGGCGTCCGGGTCGAGGTCGTCGCCGCCGACCTCACCGACGCTGCTCAGCTGGCGGAGGTCGAGGCGCGGACCGGTGATCTCGACCTGTTGGTGAACAACGCCGGGTACGGCATCGCCGCTCACGTCGCCGACGTCGACCCCGCCGACATCGAGGGCATGATCCGCCTCAACGTGCTCGCGCTGGCCCGCCTCACCAGGGCCGCGCTGCCGGGGATGCTCGAGCGCCGGCATGGCGGCATTGTGAACGTCTCGTCGGTGGCTGGCTTCTCCCCGAGCCCGTCGTTCGTCACCTACAACGCCACGAAGTCGTTCGTGACCATGTTCACCGAGGCGCTGGCCCTGGAGCTGAAGGGGACGGGCGTGCGGGTGCAGGCGCTGTGCCCGGGTCTCACCCGCACAGGGTTCCAGGCGGTGGCCGGGGAGACCGGGATGGAGGACACGCCGGCGTTCCTGTGGCAGGAACCCCCGGCAGTGGTCGCCGCCAGCCTCGCCGGCCTCCGCCGCAACAAGGTGATCGTCACGCCTGGCGCGCACAACAAGGCGTTCGTGGCGGCCACCTCGGTGACGCCCCACGGGGTGCTCCGCCGTGCCGCCGGCCTCGTCATGGGCCGCCGCGGCCGCTGAGGCTGCTCAGGCCCTGTGTGCGAAATCGAGCACCGAACTGGTCGTTCGGTGCGATCGGACCGGGAGCAGGGTTGATCGACAGATCCACTGAAGAACCGGCAGGGTGGATCTCGCCAACGAGCGCAGAGCGATGCCGGTGATCGCGGCATCTGCAGCCGAAATCACCGGCATTGCGCGGCATCCGATGCGCGCGAACCGGCAGCATCAATCGGCTCGCGTTCTGGGACCGATCGGGTACGCCAGGGCGACCCGATCCGACCCAGAACGCCGCCCCGATGCGTCGTTCGCGAACGCCCATTCGTCCGGGGGGCCTCAGTCGAAGGAGACGGCGGAGAACTCGGCGAGCTTGTCGAGACGGTGGCGCGCCTCCACGAGGCGCACGGTGCCCGACTTCGACCGCATCACCAGCGACTGCGTGGTGGCCCCGAAGCGGTCGTAGTGCACGCCCTTGAGGAGGTCGCCGTCGGTGATGCCGGTCGCCGCGAAGAAGCAGTTGTCGCTGCGGACCAGGTCGTCGGTCGTGAGCACCTTCGAGAGGTCGTAGCCCTGCTCGTCGGCCAGCCGGCGCTCGTCGTCGTTGCGGGGCCACAGCTTCCCTTGGATCTCCCCGCCCATGCACTTGAGCGCGGCAGCGGCGATGACGCCCTCGGGCGTGCCGCCGATGCCGAAGAGGATGTCGATCCCCGAGGTCTCCCACGCGGTGGCGATGGCGCCGGGCGCGTCGCCGTGAGAGATGAGTCGGATGCGGGCTCCAGCGGCTCGGATCTCCTCGATGAGGGGCTCGTGCCGGGGCCGGTCGAGCACGATCGCGGTGATGCCCCGCACCGACTCGCCCTTGGCCTTGGCCAGTGCGTGCAGGTTCTCGGTGACCGACGCCTCGATGTCGATGGCGCCGACGCCCTCGGGCCCGACCGCCAGCTTCTCCATGTAGACGAGCGGACCGGGGTCGAACATCGTGCCCCGCTCGCTCACCGCGATCACCGACGTGGCGCCGCCCTGCCCGAGCGAGCACAGGGTCGTGCCTTCGATGGGATCCACGGCGATGTCGGTCTGCGGCTCCTCACCCGTGCCGATGCGCTCGCCGTTGTAGAGCATGGGCGCCTCGTCCTTCTCGCCCTCGCCGATGACGACGATCCCGTCCATGGGGACGGTGTTGATCACGACTCGCATGGCGTCGACGGCGGCGCCGTCGGCGCCCAGCTTGTCGCCCCGCCCGACCCAGCGGGAGGCCGCCATGGCGGCCGCCTCGGTGACGCGGACCAGCTCCAGTGCGAGGTTGCGATCAGGTGCGCTCATCGCACGGCAACCTAGTGCCCGGGGCGTCCGAGGCCCCGAAGTCGCCGGCGGCCTCCCGAACCCCGCGGAGCTGCTCGAACAGCCGGTCGGGGTCGACGAGCGGCAGCGCCTCGAACAGCTCGTTCACGTCGATGGTCGCGGCCGCCGCCACCGAGCGGCCCCGGGGGGTCAGCACGGCGAGCACGGCCCGCCGGTCGGTCGGGTGGCGCTGGCGCCGGACGAGCCGTTGCGCCTCGAGCCGGTCGACGGCGTTGGTGACGCTGGCCGGGTGCACCTGGAGCCGCTCGCCGATCTTGCCGAGGGGAAGCGACCCCCGCCGGCTGAAGGAGAGCAGCATGAGCACCTCGTAGCGGGCGAAGGTGAGCCCGTGGGGACGCAGGGCCGCCTCGACCCTCGCCAGCAGCAGCTGCTGGACCCGCATGATCGAGGTCACGACCGCCATCGCGGGGGCGGCGGCGGTCCAGCCGTGGGCCTCCCAGTTCCGCCGGGCCTCGGCGATGGGGTCGACCTGCAACATAGTTGGACATCAAACTACAGTGGTCGGCATGACTGCGCGCGACGACTGGCGGGCCGCCTATGACCGGTCGACCCTGCGCGACGCCGACTTCGAGACGATGTCGGGCATCCCCCTCGAGGCCGTCTACGGCACCGACGACGGCGAGTTCCCGGGCCTGTTCCCCTACACCCGCGGCCCGTACGCCTCGATGTACCGATCGAAGCTCTGGACGATGCGGATGTTCGCCGGCTTCGGCACCGCCGAGGACACCAACGCCCGGTTCAAGGAGATCCTGCGCTCGGGAGGCGACGGGCTCTCCACGGCGTTCGACCTCCCGACCCTCATGGGACGCGACTCCGACGACGCGCTGGCCCAGGGCGAGGTCGGCAAGGCCGGTGTCGCCGTCGACACCCTCGCCGACATGGAGGACCTGTTCGAGGGCATCGACCTCGGGTCGGTGACCACGTCGATGACGATCAACAGCCCGGCCAACGTCGCCATGGCCCAGTACATCGCCACGGCCGAGAAGGCCGGCGTCGAGCGTCACCGCCTGGGCGGCACCATCCAGAACGACATCCTGAAGGAGTACCAGGCCCAGAAGGAGTACGTCTTCCCGCCCCGCCCCTCGATGCGGCTGGTCACCGACCTCATCCGGTTCACGAGCGCCGAGCTGCCGCGGTGGCACCCGGTGTCGATCTCCGGCTACCACATCCGGGAGGCGGGCTCGACGGCCGCCCAGGAGCTCGCCTTCACCGTCGGCAACGGCTTCGCCTACGTGGAGGCGGCGACGAGGGCCGGGCTCGACGTCGATGACTTCGCGCCGCGGCTGTCGTTCTTCTTCAACGCCCACATCGACTTCTTCGAGGAGATCGGCAAGTACCGGGCGGCGCGGCGCATCTGGGCGAGATGGCTGCGCGACCGGTACGGGGCGACCAGCGAGCGCAGCCTCCAGATGCGGTTCCACACCCAGACCGCGGGGGTGTCGCTCACCGCGCAGCAGCCCGAGGTCAACATGGCCCGCGTCGCCATCCAGGCCCTCGCCGGCGCGCTCGGGGGCACCCAGAGCCTGCACACCGACGCCTACGACGAGGCGCTCGCCCTGCCCACCGAGAAGGCGGCTCGCCTGGCGCTGCGCACCCAGCAGGTGGTGGCCCACGAGACCGGCGTCGCCAACGTGGCCGACCCCCTCGGGGGCTCGTGGTTCGTCGAGTGGATGACCGATGAGCTCGAGCGCCAGGCCGAGGCGATCTTCGCCCACGTGCTCGAGGCCGGCGACGGCAGCATGCTCGACGGCACCGTGAACCTGATCGAGGACCACTGGTTCATGCAGGAGATCGGCGACGCCGCGTACCAGTTCGAGCGCAAGGTCGGCACCGGGCGGCGGGTGATCGTCGGCGTCAACCGGTTCACCGAGAGTGACGGCGAGGTGCCGCCGCTGCTCTCGATCGGCGCCGAGGTCGAGGACCTGCAGCGCAAGCGGCTGGCGGCGGTGAAGCAGGCCCGCGACGACGGAGCGGTGGCGGCGGCCCTCGACCGCCTGCGGGCCGACGCCGGGACGCCGGACGTGAACACGATGCCGGCGATGATCGAGGCGGTCCGGGCCTACGCCACCGAGGGCGAGATCATGAACGCGCTGGCCGACGTGTTCGGCCGCTGGGACGAGCGAGCGACGATCTAGACCACCGCACCGACTCGACGGGCCGAGCCGGCCCCGCTCGTCCCGTTCATGTCCGGTACCCCGCCCGCCGCGGGCGGCGTCTCACGCCCGGCAGGCCTGGAAGGATGAGGCCATGCCGCGGGTGAGCGCCGCCATGGTCGCCGAGGGCCGCACCCTCGCCGAGCCCCGACTCAGCCCCGACGGGACGCGCCTCGCCTTCCTCGCCACCCAGGGCGGGGTGGCCCGCATCGTGGTCGTCGACCTCGACGGGGCCGGGCCCGAGGTCGTGGTGACCACGGACCCGCCCCCGATCCCGACCCAGGCGTACGGCGGCGGTGCCTTCGACTGGATCGCGGACGGCTCGGGGCTCGTCTACGCCGCCGTCGACGGCGGGCTGTGGCGCCAACCGGCGAGCGGTGGTCCGCCGCGGCGCCTCGCCATCGGCGGGGCGCCGGCCGCCGCGCCGGCGGTGTCGCCCGACGGCCGGCTCGTCGCCTTCGTCGTCGACACCCGCCACGTCGCCGTGGCCTCGACCGACCCCGACGGCCCATGGCCGATCCGCCTCACCACCGGCGCCGACTTCGCCCTCGACCCGGCGTGGTCACCGGACGGTCGCTCGGTCGTCTGGCACGAGTGGGACGTCCCCGACATGCCGTGGGACGGCAGCCGCATCGTCGTGCGCGACGCCGATGCGAGCGGGGAGGCCAAGGTCGTCGGCGGCGGCCCGGGCATCGCGGTCAGCCAGCCTCGCTTCTCGGCCGCGGGCACGCTCGGCTTCCTCGACGACCGCTCCGGGTTCGCCAACGTCGTCGCCGGCGACGCCCGCATCGACGACGACTGCGAGCACGGCGGGCCGACGTGGGGGCCGGGGGAGCGGTCGTGGTGCTGGTCGCCCGACGGACGCTCGGTCCTGTTCACCCGCAACGAAGAGGGCTTCGGCTCCCTCAACATCCACGACCTCACCACCGGCGAGCGCCGCCGCCTGGGGCGCGCCGCCCACGGCGGGCTGTCGTGGGCGCGGATCGCCCGCGGCGGCGCGCCGGTCGACCGCATCGCCGCCATCCGCAGCGGCGGGATCACGCCCACGTCGGTGGTGGTCTACGACGGCGACGACCGCCGGGTCGTGGCTCGGGGGCCGGTGGCCGGCTTCGAAGGGGTGGTCACCGAGCCCGAGCTCGTGCGGTGGCCGGCCACGGACGGCGCCGAGCTGTACGGACGCCTCTACCGGCCCACCCGTGAGGTCCACGGAACGCCACCGCCGCTGATCTGCTGGGTCCACGGGGGGCCGACCGGTCAGTGGGACGTGCAGTTCCGTGCGCGGTTCGCCTACTGGACCGAGCGCGGCTGGGCGGTGCTCGTGCCCGATCACCGCGGGTCGAGCGGGCACGGTCGGGCCTTCCGCCAGGCGCTCAGCGGCCGGTGGGGCGAGCTCGACGTCGACGACTGCGCCGCCGGGCTGCGGGCCGCCGCCGACCGGGGCTGGGGTGACCCGGCGCGGTTCGTCGTGATGGGCGGGTCGGCCGGGGGCTTCACGGTGCTCAACCTCCTCGCAACGCATCCCGATCTGTGCGCCGCCGGCGTCGACCTGTTCGGGGTCGCCGACCTGTTCGACCTCGACGAGACGACGCACCGGTACGAGGCTCACTACCTGCACACGATCGTCGGGGCCCTGCCCGAGGCCGCCGATCGCTATCACGAGCGATCGCCGGTGAACCGGGCCGAGGCGATCACCTCCCCGTTGCTCATCCTGCAGGGCGACGCCGACAAGGTCGTGCCGCTCGCGCAGAGCCAGGCCATCTTCGACCGGCTGCGGTCCCTCGGGCGTCCCGTCGAGCTGCACGTGTACGAGGGCGAGGGTCACGGGTGGGGCCGGCCGGCGACGGTGGTCGACGAGCTCGAGCGCACCGAGTCCTTCCTCCGCCGCTACGTGCTGCGCGGGCACCGCTGATGTCGCTGCGGTCCTGCCCCAGCTGCGGCGAGTCCTACATCGCCACCGCCTCCGTCTGCGCCGACTGCGGCGTTCCGCTCACCGCCGCCGGCGAGGCGACCCTGGTCCGGCTCGAGCCGGGCGACGACGACGTCGGCTACGACCTCGACGACTGGGACGCCGACCAGCGGGGCGAGCTCGTCGCCCATCTCCTCGCCGAGCGCACGCCGCACCGGTGGGACGAGGGCGAGCTCATCGTGCGCGAGCGCGACGCCGACTGGGTCGAGCAGCTCATCGACGAGATCGACCACCCCGACGCCCTCGATCCCGAGGACGACGACGACGACGGCGCCGCCGCCCTTCTGTCGGCGCTCTACGTGGCGGCCGACGTGCTGGCCGGCGACTACGGCCACCCCGGGGCCATCGTCGAGCTGTGCGAGGCCGAGGCGGCGGCGCAGGAGGCGGCCGCACCGTACGGGGTGGCACCGGCGCTCTGGGACGACATCCGGTCCAAGGCCACGGCGCTGGCCGAGCTGCTCGACGCCAGCGCCGACGAAGACCCCGTCCGCGACGCCGCCCGCGCCCTCCGCGACGCCGTCCGTCCCCTCGTGTAGCCCCCCGGATCCGGTTCTGTGTCGACCTGCCCCTGGTTTCCGACGGGTAGCTCGACACAGAAGGGTGCGGGGTGGGGCGGTTAGCGTCGGCGCCGTGCTGCTGGCCGAGCTGGAGATCTTCCACAGCCGGCCCATCGCGCCGACGCGGCGGGTGGCGCTCGGGGCGCGGCTGCTCCCCGTCGACCCGGCGCCCGGCTTCGGTGGCCTCCTGCTCGGCGCGGTGGTCGCCGCCCACATGGACGAGCTCGACGACGACTTCGTGCCCGAGCTCGTCAACCTGCTCGCCGACCTCGAGGCGGGCCGGCGCATCGCCCAGCCCCGCCTGCGCCATCGCTTCCAGGTCGACCACCACGGTCTGGCCAAGAGCACCCACCGCCTGCTCGGGCGCGGTGACGAGCTCGCCTTCGAGCTGCACGACGAAGGGAGCGCCGAATCCCAGATCCTCGGCGCCGCCTATGCCGCCGGCCGCGTCGACCTCCGGCACCGACCGGCGGTGATGGAGGTGCTGCGGCGGGCCACGCGGTGGCGGGGCGAGGTGGGCCCCGCGCTCGTCGGTCACCTCACCGGTGCGTCCCGCGTGCGCGCCCGCTCAGCGGGTGCCTTCGCCCACCCCGAGATGTGGGCCATGTCGGTGCTCGGGTTCGCCGACGGCGCCGTACCGGCGCGCCGCGACGTCCAACGCCGCTTCCGCACCCTCGTGCGCGACGCGCACCCCGACCACGGCGGCATCGAGCTGTCGGCGGCCGAGCGCATCGCCGAGCTCGCCGAGGCCCGCGACATCCTGCTGGCGTGACCACCCGCACGAGGCCGGCCGGCCTGTTCCTCACGCCCGGCGCCGGCAGCAGCGCCGACCACTCGTCGCTGCGCGCCATCGAGGCGGCGGTGTCGCCGCTGCCCGTGGTCCGCCACGACTTCCCCTACCGGCGGGAGGGCCGGCGGGCGCCGGACCGGGCCCCGAAGCTCCTGGCCGACATCGCCGCCGCCGTGCCCGGTCCGGGTTGGGTGCTCGGCGGGCGGTCGATGGGCGGCCGCATGTGCTCGATGGCGGTCGCCGACGGGCTGGTCGACGCGGCGGGCCTCGTGCTCATCTGCTATCCGCTGCACGCGCCGGGCAAGCCCGACAAGCCCCGCACCGAGCACCTGCCGCGACTCACCGTGCCGTGCCTGTTCATCTCCGGCACCAAGGACGCGTTCGGCACGCCGGCCGAGCTCGAAGCGGCGGCCTCGACCATCCCCGGTCCCGTGACCCACGTCTGGGTCGAGGGCAAGGGCCACGATCTCAAGGGGTCGGACGCGCTCCTCGCCGAGACGGTGGCCCGCTGGCTGCGCGGTCTTCGGGGTTCAGGTCCTCGAGCTCGCGGTGGGCGGTCTCGGGGAAGCGGGTGATCACGAGCACGGCGACGAGCAGCGGGCCCACGGCCAGCACCGTCATGGCCCGGGGCAGGCCCCCCAGCGCGTCCGACAGGAGCCCGGCGGCCAGCACGCCCGACGCGCTGCCGAGCACGCCGGCGACCGCCAGCAGCCCGCCGGATCCGGCCCGCAGGCCGGTGGGGAACAGCTCGGGGCCGTAGACGCGCAGCGCCGGCACGGTGAGGCCGGCGAGCATCGTGCCGAGCAGCGAGAAGAACCACATCGTGGCGCCGCTCGTCAGGTACATGGCGACGAGCATCACCGTGCCGCCCGCCAACCCGGCGGCCCCGACCAGCCGGCGGCCCCGCACCTCGGCGAGGTGCCCGCCGGCGAGGACGGCCAGCCCGGCGGGCGTGCCGGTGCACACCGTGAACAGCGTGATCATCGCCGCGCTGAAGTCGCGCTCGTCCCGCAGGAACTCGTTCTGGAGCTGGTTGGCGGGTGCCGCGAACACCTGCACGAGGAAGGCGGCGGCGGCCAGCAGCCGCAGCCGGCTCCCGTGCCCGGCGAGGTGGGCGTCGGCGTGGGGGGCGACGAACCGCTTGCTCTCCGGGAGGTGGCGGCGGATGGCGAGGAGGAGGGGGAGGGCGAGCACCGGGAGCACGTAGAGCACCCGCCAGCCGTCATCGCCGAGGTCGGCCACCGGCAGCGCCAGCACGCACAGGCCGGCGCCGAGCGCCGCCGACATCGAGGTCACGCTGGCGGCGAACGCCCGCGCCCCGGCCGGCATCTCCTCGGCGGCCACGACGACGATCAGGATGCCGAGCGCGGTGGTGAAGCCCCGGGCGCCGGTCTGGGCGGCGGCGTACCAGGGGAGCGACGGCGACAGCGCGGTGGCGGCGCTGAGGGCGACGCCGGCGGCGGCCGCCAGGAGAAGCAGCTGGCGGCGCCCGCGGCGGTCGGCCAGCGCCACGAGGGGCACGGCGAGGAGGATCGCCAGCCGCACGACGGCGAGCGTCGCCCCCTGGGCGCGGTGGCCCTCGACGCCGAAGCCCTCGGCGACGTAGGTGAGGGTCTGGGTGATCAACGTCCCGAGGTAGCCGTCGAAGAGCGACACCGCGCACAGGGCGCCGAGCACCGTCGAGGAGCGGGCGTCGATGCGGTCGGCCGGCGCCCACCACGGCAGGCGGGCGTCGCCGCCCCTGAGCTGCTTGCGCAGCTCGTGGCGCACCGGCAGGGCCAGGAGCCAGGCGAAGAACGGGATGGCGAGGCTGAGCTCGACCACCTCGCCGGTGCGCCGGTAGTGGCGCACCGGGCCCTCGGCGGCCTCGAAGGTGCCCGGCGCCACCTCTCGCTCGGCGATCACCCCGGTGGTCGGCGCGTCGAGCGCGCCGGGGACCGTGAGCCTCACTCGTCCCGGTCGGCCTGGCCGACGGGCTGTTCGCCCTCGGCCTCGGCGCGGCGCTTGGCCACTCGCAGGAGCACGGCGAAGATCAGGAGTGGCACGACGACGAGCAACGCCTCGTCCCATCCACCCTGGTGGCCGAGCACCTCCACCCGGGAATGGTCCCATGTCGGCTCGGGTTGGACCGCATGCCCCCTCCTGCGAGACTGGAGCATCGTGCTCAAGGACAAGATCCTCTCGACCATCGAGGTCATCCGCCCCGCGCTCCAGGCCGACGGCGGTGACATCGTGCTGCGGGACGTCGACGAGGACACCGGCAAGGTCACCGTCGAGCTCGTCGGGGCGTGCGGCACCTGCCCGGCCTCCACGGTGACGATGCGGGCCGGGATCGAGCGCATCCTGCGCGACCGCGTCGAGGGCGTCACCGAGGTCGTCGCCGTCTGACTTCAGCGTTCTGTGTCGGCCCGACGACTCCATGAGACGTCGATCCGACACAGAACGGCTTCAGCGGGAGCGTTCCACCGCGGCCTTCAGGCGCTGCAGCGTGACCTGCATCCCGGCCCGGATGCCGTCGACCCGGTTCGTCTCCTCGAAGAACTCCACCATCTCCTCGGCGCCGATCTCCGGCGTCGTCACGAGCACGCGGTGCTCGACGGCGGTCCCGCCGTCGTCGGCCGGTGCGAGGGCGAACCACCACCTCACCCCGGGCGTCGAGCGGGGCTCGCCGGGAACGATCGAGCGGGGCACCGACGTCCAGGAGAACTCGGTGGGCTCGTCGAACACGACGACCTCGGAGCGCGAGACGAACGGCTCGAGGCCCGGAACCGCGATGTCGGCCTCCCACGTGGCGCCGGGGCCGACAGGGCCGGTGAGCCGCAGCGCCTGGATCTCGCCGCTCCCGGCCAGCTCCGCGTGACCGGGAACGTCGGTGACGACCGCCCACACCGTCGCCTGCGGGGCCCCGACCACGATCCGCTCGGTGACCTCCCACATGCCGCGCCCTCCTCGATCGGGTCAGGTCCAGTAGAGCTCGTCGCCGTCCTCGGCGTAGCGGCGGAGCTCATCGATGGCGACGACGGTGATCCGGCGGCGTCCGGTGGCGACCAGGCCTCGGGCCCGAAGCGACGCAAGCGCGCGCACGACGGATTCCCGTGATGCTGCGACGAGGGCAGCAAGCTCCTCTTGCGTCAGATCGAGGTCGATCGCGATGCCGTCGGCGTCTCGTGCTCCGTGCTTGTCGACGAGCTCGACCAGCGCGCCGGCCAGGCGGTGGGGGGTGTCCCGCAGGCCCGTGTCGATCAACCTCCGCTGTGTTCGACACAGGATCCGGAGCACGTCACGGAACATCGCGACCGAGAGGTTCGGCCGCTCCGCGAGCAGCGCTCGGAACTCGCTGCCCGTGAGCACGAGGCACTCGACCTCCTCGATGGCGACGACGGTGCCCTCGCGCGGCTTCGGATCCTCGTCCACCGCCTCCCAATGGCCGAGCAGCCATCCCGGTCCGGCCAGGGCGCGGATCCGTTCGTCGCCGTCGATGGTGAGGGTGGTGATCTTCAGCCCACCGGACAGGACGACGGCAACCCAGTCGCCGCGGTCACCCTGCCGCATGACAATGGCGCCTCTCGGATAGCGGCGCCGTCGGCCGAGGGCCATCAGGGCCGCGCGGTCATCGGGGGCGAGCATCCCGAGGAGGTTGCCGACGTCTTCCTCCACCGCCCGAACGCGCGGCGTCACGGCCTGATCGTAGACCTCCCGTCCGTCGTCGAGTGCGCGAGATGACGCACCGCGGGAGCGCCATCTGGGCCAGAACGACGGCGATCACGGCCTCATGCTCGTCACGAGAACCGTCGTCGAGGAGGCGAAGATGCGAAAGGTCGTTGCGCTGTCGATGTCCCTTGCCCTCGCGGGCATCGTCCTCGGGGCGGGTGTTGCCGACTCCGGGTCGTCCGTCGTGACGCGAAGCGACATCAAGGCGATCGCCGACGTGGCCGCCCGCGATCAGCTCACCGGACTGTCGCCGGCCGGCTTGACGCCGCTGCGGAAGGGGTGCCGCGGGCTGTCGCTCGCCTCGGCCACGAACTGCTCGAGCGCCGACCTGCGATGACGCCCTCCGTGCCCTCGGTTCCGGGCGGGATCGTCGGGCGATGGACCGGTGGATCCCGCCCAGAACGCCGGGCACCGCTAGGTTCGACCGCCCGATGGGACGTCGCCGCCCCCCTGCCGAGCTCGTCGACGCGCTGGTCGCCGGCGACCGGCGCGCCCTCGCCCAGGCCCTCTCCGCGGTCGAGCAGGGCGGGGCGGAGGCGCGGGAGATCGGGCGACTCGCCCACGCCCACGGCGGCACCGCCTACACCGTCGGGGTCACCGGCGCGCCGGGGGCCGGCAAGTCAACCCTCACCAACGCCCTCCTCGGCGTCCTGCGTGACGACGGGGTCGAGGTCGCCGTGCTCGCCATCGACCCGTCCTCGCCGTTCACCGGTGGGGCGATCCTCGGCGATCGCGTGCGGATGCAGGACCACGCCCTCGACGCCGGGGTGTTCATCCGGTCGATGGCGACCCGCGGTCACCTCGGCGGCCTCTCGCTCGCCGCGCCGCAGGCCATCCGGGTGCTCGACGCCGCCGGCAAGCCGTGGGTGCTGGTCGAGACCGTCGGTGTGGGCCAGGTCGAGGTCGAGATCGCCGGCAAGGCTGACACCACGATGGTCGTCGTCAACCCCGGCTGGGGCGACGCGGTGCAGGCGAACAAGGCCGGGCTGCTCGAGATCGCCGATGTGTTCGTGATCAACAAGGCCGATCGGCCCGGCGCCGCCGAGACCGAGCGTGATCTCGTGAACATGCTGGAGATGTCCGACCTCGGCTCGTGGACCCCGCCCATCGTCAAGACGGTGGCGGCTGCGGGGGAGGGGACGGCCGAGCTGTGGTCGGCCATCGGGGCCCACCGCGCCCACATCGAGGCGAGCGGCGAGCTGGCAGGCCGGCGCGAGGCGCGGCTGGCGGAGGAGCTGCGCACGATCGTGGCCCGGCTGCTCGAGGCCAAGGCGTACGAGGCGACCGGCACGCCCGAGGTCGACCGGCTCCGGGCCGAGATCGCCGCCCGCCGCCTCGACCCCTACGAGGCGGCCGACCAGATCATCGCCGCGCTCTGAGCCGACGCGGGCGCCGG
>DATLFP010000263.1:0-18353 GCA_035540955.1 Acidimicrobiales bacterium | reverse complement strand
AGGCGTTCCCGGTGGTCATCAACGACACGTCCGACAACCCCGGGGGCGGCACGCCCGGGGATGCCACTCACGTCCTGCGGGCCTTCCTCGACGCCGGCCTCGAGGACGCCTGCTTCGCCATGATCTGCGACCCGGAGACGGTGCAGCAGGCGATCACCGCCGGCGTCGGCGCCACCATCGACGTCCGGCTGGGCGGGAAGCACGACGACCTGCACGGCGAGCCGATCGACGCACCGGCGTACGTGCACTCGATCAGCGACGGCAAGGTCACGCTCACCGGGCCCATGCTCAACGGGGTGACGCTCCGGCTGGGGCCGATGGTGCGGCTGACGATCCGGGGCGTCGACGTCATCGTGTCGTCGGCGGCGTCGCAGACCTTCGACCCCGAGGTGTTCCTCCTGCACGGCATCGACGTGCGCCGGTACCGCTACGTCGGCCTCAAGAGCAGCCAGCACTTCCGGGCCGGGTTCGGCGACCTCGCCGCCGAGATCATCACCGCCGACAGCCCGGGGCTCACCAGCCAGCGGGTCGAGGTGTTCCACCACACCCGCCCGCCGGGGCCGCTGTGGCCGGTCGACCCGGCGGCCACGTACGCCTGACGGTGGTGCGCCGGCACCATCGCTGCCGGTCAGGTTCTCGGGCGGCGACGATCGCCACCCGGCCCCGGAGTGCCAACCTTGGCGGGTGGCGATGACCGAGACCCGGCCCGTGCAGGTGCGCGAGGTCGGCTCCCTCGAGGAGATCCGGGCCATCGAGGCCCTGTTCGTCGACCTGTGGCGGACCTCGGTCGACCAACCGCCGGTGAACGCCGACATCCTCCGGGCGCTCGCTCACACCGGCTGCTACGTGGCCGGCGCCTACGAGGGTGACCGGCTGATCGGCGCCTCGGCCGGCTTCCTCGGCGGTGCCGACGGCGACCTCCACCTGCACTCGCACATCACGGGCGTGGCGCCCGACGCCCAGGGCCGGCACGTCGGCCGGGCGCTGAAGCTCCACCAGCGGGGCTGGTGCCTCGAGCGGGGGATCGCGGTCGTGACCTGGACCTTCGACCCGCTCATCCGCCGCAACGGGTGGTTCAACCTGCAGCGCCTCGGGGCCGAGATCGTCGGCTTCGAGCGCGACTTCTACGGCGAGATGCGCGACGGCGTGAACGTCGGCGACCACAGCGACCGGTGCCTGGTCCGATGGGACCTGCCCGCCGCCGGCGAACGCCCGCCGGTGCCGGCCGACGCGGCCCCACCGGCGCTCGCGGTCGGGAACCGCGGGGAGCCGGTGGTGCTCGCCGTCGGTGCCGACGGTGGCGCCCGGCGGTGCGCCGTCCCCGCCGATGCCGTCGCCCTCCGGCGCGACGACCCGGCGCTCGCCCAGGCGTGGCGGGCGGCGTTCCGCGACACCTTCGGTGCCGCCGTGGACGGCGGGCACCGCGTCGTCGGCATGACCGCCGACGGCGAGTACGTCCTCGCCCGCTGACTGCCAAGATCTCGGGCCATCTGAAGCCCTACCAGGGCCTCCAACAGCCCGAGATCCTGACGCGATGGTCAGGGGCGGATGGTGTCGACCGCGGTCGTGATCTCGGCGAGGACGTCGGGGAGCGGGTCGACGCCGATGCCGGGGCCGGTCGGCACCCGCAGCCGGCCGTCCTCGAGCACGAACGGCTCGGTGATGTCGCGGCGGAAGTAGCGGTCGGAGGCCGACGTGTCGCCCGGGAGGGTGAACCCCGGCAGCGACGCGAGCGCGACGTTGGCGGCGCGACCGATGCCCGTCTCGAGCATGCCGCCGCACCAGACGGGCACGCCGTGGGCGACGCACACGTCGTGGATGCGACGGGCCTCGAGGTAGCCGCCGACCCGGCCGGGCTTCACGTTGACGATGGCGCAGGCGCCGAGGCGGATGGCGGCGGCGGCGTCGCGAGCCGACTCGATCGACTCGTCGAGGCACACCGGGGTTTCGATCAGCTTGGCGAGGTCGGCGTGGCCGAGGACGTCGTCCTCGGGCAGGGGCTGCTCGATGAGGAGGAGGTCGAACGGGTCGAGGCGGGCCAGGTGACGGGCGTCGGCGAGGGTGTACGCGGTGTTGGCGTCGACCTGGAGCAGGAGGTCGTCGCCGAACCGCTCCCGGACGGCCCGCACCGGCTCGACGTCCCAGCCGGGCTCGATCTTGAGCTTGATGCGCAGGTACCCCTGGTCGAGGTAGCCGGCGACGGCGTCGAGCAGCTCGGGGATCGACGCCATGATGCCGATCGACACGCCGCTGTCGACGGCATCGCGGACGCTGCCGAGGTGGCGGGCCAGCGGGATGCCGGCGGCCCGCAGCTCGGCGTCGAGCACCGCCGTCTCGATCGCCGCCTTCGCCATGCGGTGGCCCTTCACGGGCTCGAGGAGGTGGGCCACCTCGTGGGCCTGCACGTCGCCGGCCGCGAAGAGCCGGGGGAGGAGGTGGTGGCGCAGGACGTCGGCGGCGGCGTCGGCGTACTCCGAGGAGTACAGCGGCTCGGTCATCGCCACGCACTCGCCCCACCCCTCGGCCTCGGGCCCGATGGCCCGCACCAGGAGGGCGTCCTTGTCGGTCTCGGTCCCGAACGAGGTGCGGAAGGGGGCGACGAGCGGCAGGCCGATGCGCCGCAGCTCCACGGCTTCGAGCTTCACCGCCCCAGTGTCGCGGGTCGGCGGCCGCCCGGTCTCGTCGGCGCCCACGATCAAGACCACGAACCTTGTCGCGCTCGCCCGCCGGAGGCGGGCGAGCGCGACAAGGTTCCTGAAGTGGGGGGCGGGGGTTCGTTCGGGCCGACGAGAGCAGGCGACGATCGTGGTCCTGTCGAACATGCTGCCTCGATGCGTGCTCCGCGAAGATCGCCCGGATGCGACGGCTGAGGCGGGCGCCCCTCGGCGCCGCCGCGGTGCTCGCCGGCCTGCTGGCGGCGTCGGCGGCGCGTGCGGAGGATGCGCCGCCGGCCGAGCCGGCGGCCGAGGCCTGGTACCCGAGCGGCGTCGGCGCGGTCACCGCCCCGGTGCGTCCCGCGGGGACGCTGCACGTCGGCGTGGTGGGGGGCATCGAGACCGACCGCGCCTACCTGCGCTTCGACCTGCCGGCGCCGGCGAGCGACCAGCGCGTCGCCGGCGCCCGGCTGACGATCCCGCTGGCCGCCGACGCCGGCACGCAGTCCCCGGAGTCGGCGGTCGTCCTCGCCTGCACCGTCGAGGGCGACGTCCCCGACGGTGGCGGCGGCGAGCCGCCGGCGACCGACTGCGGTGGCGCCCCGACGGCGACCTACGAGGAGGGTGACGTCGCGGCCCTCTCGGTCGTGCTGGACGTCGCGCCCGGCGCTCGCACGGTCGCGGTGGCGCTCGTTCCCGGCGGCGGCGACGCGTGGCACGTCGCCTTCGACGGGCGGGAGCGCGCCGGCGGTCGGCCGGCCACGCTGACCGTCTCCCTCGCCGAGGAGCGGCGCCCGGCGACCGGCGCTCCCTCGGCCTCACCGCCACCGCCACCGGCCGCAACGCCGACGCCCGGCTCACCTGCGCTCCCGTCCTTCGCGCCGTTCCCGGCGCCGGCCCTCGACCTCTCGCCGCCGCCCGTGGCCGCCGGTCGCGTCATCGCCGAGGAGGCCGAGACAGCCGGCTCCCAGACGGTGACGGCGGTGCCCGCCGGCGGCACCGTCGGCTTCCGCTACGTCGCGGTGTTCGGCCTGCCTCTCGCCCTCCTCGTGATCGTCGGGATCCTCGGCGACGGTCTCACCAAGCCCGTGCGGCTCCGCGAGGAGGCGGCATGAGGCGGCTCGCCCTGCTCCTCGCGGTGGCGACGACGGTGTCCGCCGCCGGCTGCGGCTTCTCGGGGCTCGCGTTCCGGCAGGACGACCGCCTGTCCTTCATCAGTCCGAAGGATCGCTCCGAGGTCACCCTGCCCCTCACCGTGCGCTGGTCCGTCGAGGACTTCGACGTCGGCCCCGGCGCCGGCTCGTTCGCGGTGTTCGTCGACCGAGCACCGCAACCGCCCGCCAAGACCCTCGCCTGGCTGGCGCGCGACGACGACTCCTGTCGCGTCGACGACGGATGCCCGGACGAGGAGTGGTTCGCGCGACGCGACATCTTCCCGACCACCGACACGGAGCTGACCCTCGAGCGGCTCCCGTCGCGATCCGACGATCGCCGCGAGTGGCACGAGGTGACCGTGGTGCTCATCGACGAGCGCGGGCGCCGGGTCGGCGAGACCGGCTGGACCCTCGAGTTCCAGGTGGCGCGTTGATGGTCTCGCTGCGCAAGCTCCGCTCGACTGCGCCACTGTCGTGGCCGCCCTGCGGGTGCGCGGGGTGCGAAGGGAGGGCTGATGGTCTCCGCTGACGAGCATCTCGCCCAGGTGCGGGAGGAGGAGGCGCTCGTCGCCGAGGTCGAGCGCACCCGCGAGGAGCTGCGGGCCGACGCCCGCGAGCGCCTCGGCGTCACCGGCAGCGCCGAGGGCATGCCGTCGTTGCGGACCGTCATCGCCCTGCCCGGCGTGGCGATGTACCCGCTGTTCGCGCTCGGGGTCCTCTCGATCGTCGACAGCTTCCAGGCCTACGCCTTCTCGGTGCTGACGCCCGAGATCAGCCGCGCCCTCGGCGTCGGCAAGGGCGCCATCGCCGGCGTCATCGCCCTCAAGACCCTCGCCGTGTCCCTGGCCCCGCTCCCCGTCGCGGCGCTGGCGCAGCGCCGGGCCCGGCGGGCGCTGCTGTCGATCATCTCGGCGTTCCTGTGGAGCGCGGTGGCCATCTCCACCGGGTTCGTGACCCTCATCTGGGGCCTGCTCCTCGTCCTCGTCCTCGACGGCTTCACCACCGGGTCGGTCGAGGTGCTCCATCGCCCGCTGCTGATGGACTCCTACCCGCCCCAGGGCCGGGTGCGGGTGCTCTCCGCCTACCAGGGCTTCAACGCGTTCGGGAACGTGCTGGCCCCCCTGCTGGTGGCGCTGCTCTCGACCCAGCTGGGCTTCACGTGGCGCGGCGTGTTCGTCGTGCTCGGGCTCATCTCGATGGTCGGCGCCGTGCTCTCCCTGCGCCTGCGCGACCCCGGCTTCGGCCGGTGGGACACCGACCAGATCCGGGCGGCGGTCCACGAGCGGCGGGCCGAGGACGACGAGGACGAGGCGCGGTTCGGGACCGTCCACCCCGACGAGGTGGCGCTCGGCTTCTTCGAGATCGTCCGCCGGCTCATGCTGATCCCCACGGTCCGGCGGCTGCTGATCGGCCAGGCCGTGCTCGGCATCCTCCTCATCCCGTTCCAGACGTTCCTGTTCTTCTTCCTCGACGAGCGGTGGGGGCTCGGGCCCGGGCCGCGCGGGCTGTTCTTTGCGTTCCTCGCCGCGATCAACATCGTCGCCCTCGTCGCGTTCGGGCGACGGGGGGAGTCCCTGTTCCGGCGCGACCCCGGCCGCGTCCTCGACCTGTCGGCCGTCCTCCTCGCCGCCGCGGTCGTCCTCATCTGCATCGCCGGGCTCGTCCCGAACCTCGTCGCGGTGTGGCTGCTGTTCGGCGCCGCCTCCGGGCTCCTGGCCGTGCTCACGCCTGCGTTCGCGGTGACGGTCCTGTCGATCATCCCCGCCAACATGCGGCCCCACGCGGCCGCGCTGCTCGGCATCTTCCTCGGTGGGGTGGGTGGGCTCATCGGCGCCCTGTTCCTCTCCGGGATCGACCGCCGCTTCGGGATCGGCGGCTCGATGGTGTCGCTGCTCGTGCCCGGCCTGATCGGCGCCGCCATCCTCCGCAGCGCCAAGGGTCTTGTGCAGCCCGACCTCGACCGGATGATCGACGAGGTGCTCGAGGACGAGGAGATCCGCGCCATCAACGCGTCAGGCGGGCGGCTGCCGATGCTCGCGTGTCGAGGCATCGACTTCTCCTACGGCCAGCTCCAGGTGCTGTTCGACTGCAACCTCACCGTCGACGACGGGGAGATGGTCGCGCTGCTCGGCACCAACGGCGCCGGCAAGTCGACCCTGCTGAAGGTGATCTCCGGCATCGGTCTGCCCACCGCCGGGAGCGTCCGCTTCCGGGGGACCGACATCACCTTCCTCGACGCCGAGCGCCGGTTGCGGCTCGGGATCACGCAGATCCCGGGGGGCCGTGCCGTGTTCGGTCCGATGACGGTGATCGACAACCTCCGCGCCTTCGGCACGACGGTCCGGCGGGACCGCGCCGCGCTCGATGCATCGATCGACCGCTGCTTCGACGCCTTCCCCCGGCTCGCCGAGCGCCGCAACCAGCTCGCCTCGACGCTGTCCGGCGGCGAGCAGCAGATGCTGGGCCTGTCGAAGGCGCTCATCCTCAAGCCCCGGCTGCTGCTCATCGACGAGCTGTCGCTGGGGCTGGCGCCGGTGATCGTCGGCCAGCTGCTCGACATGGTGCGCCAGATCAACGCCGACGGCACCGCGGTCGTGCTCGTCGAGCAGTCGGTGAACATCGCCCTCGGTCTCGCCGACCACGCCTACTTCATGGAGAAGGGCGAGGTTCGCTTCGACGGCCGCAGCACCGACCTGCTCGCCCGCGACGACCTGCTCCGCGCCGTCTTCCTCGAGGGTGCGGGGGCGAGGAACCGGTGACCGCCCGCACGCCCGAAGGGCCCCTCGGCTCGGAGCGAAGGCAGTGATGCAGTGAACATCGAGATCCCGCTGCCGGTGGTGGTGCTCGGGACCATCATCGGCATGACCTACGGCCTGCTGGCCGTCGGCCTGGTGCTGATCTACCGATCGAACCGGATCGTCAACTTCGCCCACGGCGAGATCGGGGCGTTCGCCGCCGCGGTCTTCGGCGTCGTCGTCATCCGCTGGCACGTGCCGTACTACGTGGCCCTCCCGCTGGCGATGGCCCTGGGCGGCGCGGTGGCGGCGCTCGCCGAGGTGGCGGTCGTGCGCCGCCTGCGGAACGCGCCGCGGCTCATGTCGATCGTGGCGACGCTCGGGATCGGCCAGTTCCTCGTGTTCTTCGGCGCCGCCGTCAACAACCAGGCCTCGGCGGGGTTCATCTTCCCGCAGCCGCCGTTCGTGCCGGTGTTCCAGATCGGGGCCCTGCGGATCACCCCCGCCTACTCGGGGATCCTGTTCATCGCGCCGTGGCTCGTCGTGGCCATCGCCGTGTTCCTGCGCCGCTCGTCGTTCGGCATCGGGATCCGCGCCGCGGCCGCCAACGCCGAAGCGGCGCGCATGGCCGGCATCTTCGCCGGCCGGATGTCCTCGCTGGCGTGGGCGCTGGCGGGCGCCGCCTCGGCGTTCACCGCGATCCTCGTGCAGCCGTCTCGTGGCTTCACCTCCGGTGAGTCGTTCGGACCGTCGCTGCTCCTGCGGGCCCTCGCCGGCGCCGTGATCGCCCGGATGGTCAGCCTGCCGGTTGCGCTCGCCGCCGGGATCGGTCTCGGCATCGTCGAGCAGCTGCTCCTCTGGAACCACCCGCGCGCCGGCTTCGTCGAGCTGGCCCTGTTCGCCATCATCCTCGGCGCCCTCCTCCTCCAGCGTCCGCAGGGCGGCCGCGACGAGGAGAAGGGGTCGTGGGCGGCCGTCCAGGCGTGGCGGCCGGTGCCCGACGCGTTCCGCTCGGTCTTCCTCGTCCGCCACCTCGGGGTCATCACCGGCGTCGTCGCGGCCGCCGCCTCGGTCGTGCTGATCATGCTGGTGACCAACAGCGACGCCATCATCCTCGTGTCGATGATGGGCTTCGCCGTGGTCGGGCTCTCGGTCGGGGTGATCACCGGCCTGGGTGGCCAGCTCAGCCTCGGCCAGTTCGCGCTGGGGGCGGTGGGGGCGACCATCTCGTACTACGTGTCCAGCCGGACCGGCAGCTTCCCGCTGGCGTTCCTCTACGCCGGCCTCGGCGCTGCGGCCATGTCGCTGCTCATCGGCCTGCCCGCGCTCCGCCTCAAGGGCCTGATGCTCACGGTGACGACGCTGTCGTTCGCGCTCGTCACCCCGGCGTGGCTGTTGCAGCAGGAGTGGATGCTGGGCAGCGGTGTCGATCCTGGTCGCCCCATCGTGTTCGGGAACGCGCTCGACACCGGCCGCGAGTACTACGGCGTCGCCCTCGTGGTCACCGTGCTGATGGTGATCCTCGCCCGCAACGTGCGCCGGGGCGGCTTCGGCCGGCTGCTCGTCGCCATCCGCGACAACGAGGACAACGCCCGGGCGTTCACCGTCCCGGCCCGCCTCGTGAAGGTGCAGGGCTTCCTCCTGGCCGGCTTCATCGCCGGCGTCGGCGGCGCGATGTACGGGCATGCCTTCTCGCGCATCGGCTCCACGGTCTTCGGCACGCGGGCGAGCATCGACGTCGTCGTGATGACCGTGATCGGCGGCATCTCGACGCTCGCCGGCCCGCTGATCGGCGTTCTCTACACGATCGGTGTTCCGGCGTTCGTGCCGCTCGACGCGGCCGGGCTGGCCGCCACCAGCCTCGGCTTCCTGCTGCTCGTGATGTACCTCCCGGGCGGTCTGGCGCAGGTGATCCTCCCGGTCCGTGACCGCATCGTGGCCCGGCTGGTGCGCGGCCGTGTCGATCTCGAGGCCGGTGAGGACGGCGAGCCGGGTGATGACGCGGCGATGCCGGTGGCCCGCCGCCTGGCGGCGCGCGACCGGTCGACGCCGGCGAGCGCGGAGGCGCACCGCGTGCTCCGCCCCAAGCTCCTGGAGGCGGTCGACCTCGTCAAGCACTTCGGCGGGGTCCGGGCCGTCGACGGTGTGTCGCTGCACGTGCGCACCGGCGAGACGCTCGGGCTGATCGGGCCCAACGGCGCCGGCAAGACGACGACGTTCGAGCTGCTCGGTGGCTTCACCCGACCCGATCGTGGCGCGGTGCGCTTCGACGGACGGGACGTCACCCGGCTGGGTCCGGAGGCGCGCGCCCGGCTGGGGCTGATCCGATCGTTCCAGGACGCCGCGCTGTTCCCGACCATGACGGTCGAGGAGACCGTGATGCTGGCCCTCGAGCGGGTGATGCCGACGAGCTTCCTGCGGTCGTGCGCCGGCGTCACCGCCGGCGACCGCGAGAAGCGACGGCGAGCGGCCGAGCTGGTCGAGCTCATGGGTCTGGGCCGCTACCGCGGCGCCCAGATCCAGGAGCTGTCCACCGGCACCCGGCGGATCACCGAGCTCGCCTGCCTCGTGGCCGTCGAGCCGACCCTGCTCCTGCTCGACGAGCCGTCCTCGGGCATCGCCCAGCGGGAGACCGAGGCGCTCGGCGCGCTCCTCGCCGACCTCAAGCGGGAGCTGTCGCTCACGCTCGTCGTGATCGAGCACGACATCCCCCTGGTCATGTCGCTCGCCGACCGCATGGTCGTCATGGACGCCGGCTCGGTCATCGCCGCCGGGCCACCCGAGATCGTCCGCACCGACGCGCGCGTCGTCGAGGCCTACCTCGGCGGCAGCATCGAGGCCATCGAGCGGTCGGGGACCGCCACCCCATCACGCGCCCCACGGGCCAAGGAGCCAGCATGAGCACGACCGAGCAGAGCCAGAACCCGATCCCGGCCGCCGAGCCGCGCCGGCTGCGACCGCTCGCCCGCGGGCTTCCGTCGTTCGACCCGTCCTCGCCGGCGCTCACCTGGATCGGGCTGGCGCTGGCCGCCATCGGGTTCGGCGTGATCGCCTTCTCGTGGGGCAAGGTCGCCGGCCTGCTCGACGTCTCCCTGCAGATGCCCTACGTCGTGTCGGGCGGGCTGACCGGCCTCGGCCTCGTGATGGTCGGCATGACCGCGGTCAACGTCGCCGCTCGCCGGCAGGACGCGGTGGAGCGGGCCCGCCAGGTCGAGCAGCTCGAGTCCGTCCTCCGCGAGCTGCAGGAGACCCTGGAGCGCGACCGGTGACGTGGTGGCGCGATCCCTGGCGACGCTCGGTCGCGCTCGCCGGCGGGCTCGTGCTCGCCGGCTTCGTCGCCATCGCGCTCGCGTGGGTCGGCGTGTCGGCGACGCGGTCGGTGCCCGAGCAGGTCGCCTTCGCCGTGAGCGGCGGCATGGGCGGTCTCGCGCTCGCGGGCACCGGCGCCGCGCTGTTCGACATCCAGCGGCGGCGGCTCGCGACCGCCGAGGAGCGACGCGACTTCGCCGGGTTCGCCGAGCGGCTCGCCGGCATCGCGGAGTCGATCGCGGCGCGGGGCGCGGTCGTTCCGCCAGCACCGGCCCCGAGGTCGCGGCGGCGAGCGCCGCTTCGGGCGCGATGACCACGATGACCGATGTGACCGCGATGCTCGACGACCTCGCCGCCCTCGTCGAGGCGGAGTCGCCGTCGTCGGACCCGATCGCCTGCGGGGTGTGCGCCGACGTGCTCGCGACCATCGTCGATGCCCGGCTCGGCATCGCCGCCGAGCGCCACGACGGGGGCGGGAGTCCGGCCCTGGTCTGGCGGTTCGGAGGCCCCACGCGAGTGTTGCTGGTCGGCCACCTCGACACCGTGTGGCCGCGGGGGACGCTGGCCGAGATCCCGTTCCGCGTCGACGGCGACCGCGTCACCGGGCCCGGCGTGTTCGACATGAAGGCCGGGCTGGTGCAAGGCATCAGCGCCCTCGCCACCCTGCGCTCGCTCGAGGGCGTGACGATGCTCGTGACCAGCGACGAGGAGCTCGGCTCGCCCGGTTCCCGGGCACTGGTCGAGCGCGAGGCCCGGGGTGCTCTCGCTGCGCTCGTGCTGGAGCCCAGCGCCGCCGGCGGCGCGCTGAAGTCGGTCCGCAAGGGCGTCTCGATGTACACGATGGCGGTCCGGGGCCGGGCCGCCCACGCCGGACTCGAGCCCGAGCGGGGCGTCAACGCCCTGGTGGAGCTGGCCGCCCAGATCCCCCGCATCGCCGCGGTGTCGGCGCCCGAGCTCGGCACCACCGTCACCCCGACCCTGGCATCGGGGGGCACGGCGATGAACGTCGTGCCGGAGCTCGCGACCGTGCAGATCGACGCCCGGGCCGCCGTGGTCGAGGAGCAGGACCGCGTCGACCGCGAGCTGCGGGCCCTCGCGCCCACCCTGGCGGGCGCATCGATCGAGCTGACCGGCGGGCCCAACCGACCACCCCTCCCGGCGACGTCGTCGGCGGGCCTGCTGGCCCGGGCCCGACGGGTGGCGGGCGAGCTCGGGCTGGGTCCGCTCGACGACGTGGCGGTGGGGGGCGGGTCCGACGGGAACTTCACCGCCGGTGTCGGCACGCCGACGCTCGACGGCCTCGGGGCGGTCGGGGACGGCGCGCACGCCCGCCACGAGTGGGTCGACATCACGGCGATGCACCCGCGCGCCGCGCTGGTCGCCGCGCTCGTCGCCGATCTGTTGGAGCACCCGTGAGCCTGGGCACGCTGCTCGCCAACCTCGGCGTCGACGTGGTCGCCATCGCCGCGGCACCGAAGGGCCTCGACGTCGACGTGCAGGGCGTGACCATCCACGACCCGATCGACCCGGTGGTCGAGGAGGGCGATCTCGTCCTCGGCGTCGGGATCGACCCGACGTCGCTGGCCGCGGTGGAGACGGTGGCCGCCCTCGGGCGCGCCGGCGCCGTCGGGCTGGTCGTGAAGGGGGAGGCGGCCGCCCTCGTCGAGCCGGCCAACGCCGCCGGCACGGCGGTGCTCGTCGTCCCCCGGGAGATGGCGTGGTCGCAGCTGCACACGCTGCTCCGCAGCGCGCGGGCCGCCGAGGGCACGCCGGCCGCCGGCGCCGGCGATGCGCCCGCCGGCGACCTCTTCGCGCTCGCGAACGCGATTGCATCGATGGTCGGCGGGCCCACGACGATCGAAGACCTCCACTCGACGGTGCTCGCCTACTCCAGCCTCGACGAGCCGATCGACGAGCCCCGGCGCCAGACGATCCTCGGCCGGCGGGTGCCCGACGAGTGGGTGCGCCGGCTCCAGGACGACGGCGTGTTCCGCCGGCTCTACACCTCGCCGGGCCCGATCCGGATCGACTACCGCGAGGAGATCCCCGGCTACGCCAACCGCCTCGCGATCGCGGTGCGGGCGGGCGACGAGCTGCTCGGGTCGGTGTGGGTCGCGGAGTCGTCGCGCCCGCTCGGCGAGGAGGCCGAGTCGGCGCTCCGCGACGCGGCGCCGCTCGCCGCCCTCCACCTGCTTCGGAGCCGGGCCGCCGACGACCTCGAGCGGCGCCGCCGGGGCGATCTCCTCCGGGCGGTGCTCGACGGCCGGGCGGCACCCGAGGCACTCGGCGCGTCGCTGGGCCTCGGCACCGGCATGCCGGTGACGGTCGTCGATCTGGAGCTGATGATGGACGAGGAGGCGGGGACGGCGGCGGCGGCGGTGAGCGCCGACCGCGCCGTGAGCCTCGTGACGCTCCACTGCGAGGCCTACCGGCGGACGGCGGTGGCGGTGGCCGCCGGTCGCATCGTGCACCTCGTGCTGGCGGAGGGCGCGCCGGCGAACCGGCCGGCGCTGCTGCGGTTCGTCTCCGACCTCGTGACCCGCACCGCCGAGTCGCTCCGGGTGCCCCTGCGGGCCGCGGTCGGGAGCACGGTCCCCGGTGCCGCCGAGCTGCTCGGATCGCAGCGGGAGGCGGCGGCCGTCCTGCGGGCCATGCCCGCGTCCACCGGCGGGACGGGCGCGGTCAGCACGATCGACGACGTGCGGAGCCGCGTGGTGCTCGACGCCGTCCGGGACCTCGCCGCCCGCCAGCCCGACCTCCGCGACGGCAAGGTGGCGGCGCTCGTCGACCACGATCGGGAGAAGGGCACGGAGTACGTCGTGACCCTGCGGGCGTACCTCGACCACTTCGGCGACGTGCCGGCCGCCGCGGCGTCGCTGCACGTGCACCCGAACACCTTCCGCTACCGGCTTCGGCGCCTCGTGGCGGTCGCCGGGCTCGACCTCGACGATCCCACCGAGCGCCTCGTCGCCCACCTCCAGCTCACCACCCTGCTCTAGCGGTCGCGCGCGCGGATCGACATCACCCATTGCGCGCGGTCCGCCGGGCAGCAACGATTCCGGCGCCGGGCGCTCGGCCTGGCATGGAGCGAGAGGACGCCAGGTGGGGGAGAAGGGCAACGAGGTCCAGGGTGGGAGCGGGGTCCAGACCACCGACTCCGGCGGTGGCGGCGGCAAGAAGCCCAGCGACGCGCCGTGCGTCGTCTGCGGCGAGCCGCGTGGCGCGGCCCGGCCCTGCCCGCACTGCGGCATGGACTAGCGCCCCGCCGTGCTGACGACCCGCGCTCGATCGAGCGCGGCGTTCGCCGAGACCATCAGCGTCGGTGCTCGCCGCCGGCGCGCACCGCTCGTCGGGGTCGAGCAGGAGTACGGCCTGCGGGCGGGCTCGGCGCCCGTCGACTTCCGCCCGATCATCCACGACCTCGGCATCGCCGGCCGCCGGCTCGATCCTGGTGACCCCAACGCGTACCGGTCGCCGTCGGGCTCGGTCATCACCTGCGACGGTGCCGAGGCCGAGGTCGCGTCGCCGCCGGTGCTCCTCAGACCCGGCTTCACCGACGCCATCGCCCGCTGGACGGCAGCCGGTGCGGCCGCGCTCGGCGCGGCTGTGCCGGCCGGCGTGCGACTCGAGGGCTACTCGACGCACCTGAACGTCTCCAACCCGGGGCCGTTCAACGAGCTGGTGTGCCGGGTGTACGCCCGCACCTTCGCGGCGGGGCTCATGCTCCTCATGGACCGCGCCACCTCGCCGGGTCTCTTGGTCAGGCCTCGACCCGGTCGCACCGAGCTCGGCGGCGAGCACGTCGACGGCGTCCACCTCCGGGCGGCGACCGCCTACGCGACCGGCAGTGTCCTGGCGTGCACGCGCATCATGCGCGACCGGCGAGGTCACGAGCTGCCAGCGCGACTGGAGCTCGACGTCCTGCCCGCGACCGAGCGGTTCGGTTGGTACGTGGACCGCCGCGCGTTCGCGGGCGTCGACCTCTACGCCGACGGCCGCGATGCCCGGCTGCGGCGCATCGACGGCGCCACCGTGACCGCGCAAGCGCACCTCGAGCACTGCTGGTCGGTGGCCCGGCGGGAGCTCGCCGAACGCGTAGACGACGCCGATCTCGCCGACGCCGACGCCGTGGTCGCCGGTGTCGTACCGCTCCCGCTCGAGTCGGGAGCGGGATCCGTGACCGCTTCTCCAGGACGGCTCCGCCGCCCGCGGACGGCCTACGGCGAGGTGCTGCGGTGCCGGCAGCGACCGGGCTTCCGCGCATCGGCGATCGTCGCCACGTGGGACGTGACGGTGTTCGCGTTCAGCGACGGCACGTCCCGCGCGGTCGCACCGATCCCGCGCCCTCTTCTCGGCCGCTTCCTGCGCCTCCTCGACGACGGCGCGCTCGACGACCACGTCGTCGCCTTCCTCGGCGCCCCGCCGGATGGCCGCCGGGTCGACGGTCGCCGCCTCGGACTCTTCGACGAGCTCGGCGACCGCAGGGCGCTGCTCGCAGTCGAGCGCGATCCGGAGGCGGCGCCGACCGAGACGTCCTCGGCGCCCGCGGCGACCGAGGACCTCCGCACCAGGGTCCGCACCGAGGCGGACGACGCTCGGCCCGGCAAGTGGCGGATCGACCGCACCACGCACATTTCGATCGGCGAGCCCGGACGCCCATGGTGGCAGTGGCTCCTCGGGGCCGTGATCCTGCTGCTGCTCGCGATCGGGATCCTGCTCGTCCTCACCGGCGGGGACGAGGAATCGACGACCACCACCACGACCACGACCGAGGTGCCGTCATCGACGACGACCTCGGTCCCCACGACGGTGACCACCGTGCCGGTCGCGGCGCCGAACGAACCGCCGGTCGTCGGCCCGATCACGGCCACGTTCTCGTTCCCTGTCACGACCTACCGGATCGCCGCCGAGGATCCCGACGGCGATGCGCTCACCTACACGTGGGGTCACACCACGGCCGACTGTGGCGAGTACCGCGCCGATGGTCCGGTCTACCAGTGGAGCCACCCCCACCCTCCGTGTCCGGAGGAGCCGTTCCATCCCGGCACCGTGTTCGTCACCGTCGACGACGGGAACGGCAATGTCGTGCGCGTCGAGTACCCGTTCGGCTCACAGGCCGGCACCGGCCCGCCGCCGAGCTGACGTGACCTCGTCCGGTCAGGGGCTGGTCCGGCCGCCGAGGTGCTCGGCGAGGAACGGCTCCACCCGCCGGTAGAGCGTGAGCCGGTTCTCGGGGCGGGCGAAGCCATGGCCCTCGTCCTCGAACAGCAGGTACTCGTGCGGGATGCCCGCCTTCTGCAAGGCGGCGACGATCTGCTCCGACTCGGCCTGCTTCACTCGCGGATCGTTGGCGCCCTGGGCGATGAACAGCGGGATGCGGATCTGCTCGACGCGCGACAACGGCGACCGCTCCCACAGGAGGTCGTGGTCGGTGTCGGGGTGGCCGAGCAGCTTGTGGAACTGCGTGGCGATGCCGAACCAGTACGGCGGGATGCTCTTGAGCAGGGTGACCAGGTTCGACGGGCCGACGTAGTCGACGGCGCAGGCGAAGACGTCGGGCGTGAAGGTGGCGCCGACCAGCGCGGCATACCCGCCGTAGGAGCCGCCGTAGATGCCGACCCGATGGCGGTCGACCCAACCCGCCGCGATCGCGTGCTCGAGACCGTCGATCAGGTCGTCGTGCATGCGCCCCGCCCACTCCTGGGACGACGCGTTCAGGAACGCCTTCCCGTAGCCGCCCGAGCCGCGGTAGTTGACCTGCAGCACGAGGTAGCCGCGGTTGGCCAGCCACTGGCACTCGGGCACGAAGCCCCACTCGTCGCGGGCGCCCCACGGCCCGCCGTGCACCACGAGCACCGTCGGCAGGTCGCGGCGCTCGACGCCGGGCGGGAACGTGGCGAAGCCATGCACCCGCAGCCCGTCCCGGGCCTCGAAGGCGAACGGCTCGACCGTGGCCAGGGTGAAGGGCGCCAGGGCCGGGTGGCTCTCGAACAGGAACCGCCGCGACCGGGTCGACCGGTCCCACAGGTGGTAGCGCACGGGACCGTCGTCGCGGACCTCGGCGATCAGCCATCGCGTGTCGGCGTGGTCGCGGCTCGCGAGGTGGAGGTCGCCGTCGAGCTCGGCGCGCACGAGCTCGAGGTCCTTGCCCAGGTCGCCATCGACGACGTCGTACTCGAACCGGTCGGTGGCGAAGGCGACCAGCTGCGGCTCGAAGGTCTCGGGCTGGAACCGGCACTGGTGCCAGACGAGGTCGCGCTCGGCGTGCTCGGCCACGACCGTCTCGGCGCCGTTCTCGAGGTCGACGAGCACGAGCCGGGCGGTATCGGTGCCGGCGACGCTGGAGAACCACACGCCGGTGCCGTCGCCGTTGAACGTGATCGCTCCGACCACGTTGAGCACGTTGTCGTCCGGCTCGGTCGAGAAGGTGGGGCGGAACCCATCCCCGTCGCGGACGAGGTAGTCGACGCCGCCATCGGGTCGGGGCGCCACCGCCCCGCGGACCTCGAGGTCGTGGTCGACGAGCCACTCCACGTATCCGGGGTTGGCGAGCACCTTCTCGAGCTCGCCCGTCGAGAGCCGGAGGAGGTACACGTCGTGGAGGCGGGGATCGTCGCGGTTGAGACCGAGGAGCACCTCGTCGGGCCGCCGGTGCGAAGCTGCGATCACGCGTGCCTGCACGCCCTCGTACGGGGTGTGGTCGACCACCTCGCCGCTCTCGAGGTCGACGGTGTGCACCCGCCAGTTCTCGTCGCCGCCCGTGTCCTGCAGGTACAGGAGGTGGCGGCCGTCGTGGGCCCACTGGTACATGCGCACGCCGCGCACGGTGTCGGCGGTGACGGGCTGGAAGTCGTCGCCGTCGACGTCGCCGACCCACACGTTGAGCACGCCGTCACGCGGCGCCAGGTACGCGAGGCGGGTTCCGTCGGGCGACAGCTGCGCGCCGGCCCGCTCGGGGTTGCCGAAGAGGATCTCCAGCGGGATCAGGTCGGGAAGGCTCATCGGCGTCGTCTCTCGCAGCTCATGGCGACCGCCGGATCGCGGCGCTGTCGATCTCCTTGGTGGTGCGGCAGCCGGCGAGGGTCATGGCGACCCGCAGCTCGGCCTCGAGCATCTGGAACGCCCGGGTGACGCCGGCCTGGCCGCCGGCGCCGAGACCGAACAGGTAGGCGCGGCCGATCGAGCACGCGTCGGCACCGAGCGCGAGGGCCTTGAGGATGTCGGTGCCCCGCCGGATGCCCCCGTCGACGATCACCTCGGTGCGGCCGCCGACGGCGTCGACCACCTCGGGAAGCAGGTCGATGGGGGCGACGGCGTGGTCGAGCTGGCGGCCGCCGTGGTTCGACAGCATGATCCCGTCGGCACCGATCTCCGCCGCCATGCGGGCGTCCTCGACGCACTGCACGCCCTTGATCACGAACCTCGGGGTCCCCCCCTCGGACGGGCGCTCGGCCCACTCGTCGCGGATGGCGGCGGCGTCGTCCCAGGAGAGCGTCTGGTCGAACTGGCTGTTGATGTAGCCCATGACCCCGCCCGGCCCCGTGCCGCCGGGGGTGTACCGGGACACCACCGCGAAGTCGAGCGGCTCGGTGGTCATGAAGCCGTACCACCACGACGGCTTGCGGGCGCCGTCGAGCAGGGTCTTCAGTCCGACCGTCGGCGGGATCGTGAAGCCGTTCCGGTAGTCGCGCTCCCGGCGCCCGGCCACCGGCGTGTCGACGGTCAGCACCAGGGTCTCGTAGCCGCTCGACCTGGCCCGGGCGATGAGGTCGGACGCGATCGCCCGGTCCTTCCACACGTAGAGCTGGAACCACCGGTGCCCGCTCGGTGCGGCGGCCGCGACGTCCTCGATCGACACCGTGCCGAGCGTCGACAGCGTGTAGATCAGGCCGGCCTCGGCCGCCGCCCGGGCCACCGCCCGCTCGCCGTCGTGGTGGAAGAGCCGGCCGAAGCCGGTGGGGGAGCAGAGGATCGGCAGGGCCGACGGGGTGCCCAGGATGGTGTGGCTGGTGTCGATCTCCGACACGTCGCGGAGCGTGTGCCCGACCACGCGGTAGTCGGCGAAGCCGGCGCTGTTGCGGCGCAGCGCGACCTCGTCCTCGGCGGCGCCGTCCATGTAGTCGAACGGGCCCCGCGGCAGCCGTCGCTTCGCCATGCGTCGCAGGTCGGCGATGCAGTAGGCCCGCTCGACACCTCGGGGACGCCGCTGGCCGGCCGAGCGCAGGACCGTGGAGACCATGTCGGTGAACCCTGAGCGCGCCACGGCTGCGGACCGTAGCCAAGGTCTGGATTTGGGCGGAGGCCGCGCCGAGCAGCGCGGCGAGTTCACCGCCCAAGGCCAGGGGCGAGGACTTGACCGCTCGGTCAAGTTTTCGGGAGACTGGAACCATGACCGACACCGCAACTCGTGACGTGACCGCCGAGGTCACCGCCTGGCTCGAGGAGAACTGGGACCCCGACCTCACCGTCGGCGAGTGGTGGGAGCGCCTCGGCCTCTCGGG
>DATLFP010000262.1:0-5706 GCA_035540955.1 Acidimicrobiales bacterium | reverse complement strand
ACGCCACCCACTGCATCCCCGCCACCGGACCCGCTCGTGGGCGTCGCCGGCCCGCCGGCGGCGGTCGTGCTCCCACCGGGACCCGCAGCGACGCTGCCCGTGCCGCGGGTGGGGGCGCCGGTCGTCGGTCCCCCCGAGACGGTGGACCCGTTGCCGGGCGCGCCCGACGACGACCCGGTGCCGTCACCGGTGCCGTCGGCACCCGAGAAGCCGCCGCCGTCGAAGTCGCTGGCGGTGACGTTCTGGTAGCCGCCGCCCCCGCTCCCACCCCCGCTGTTGAGGGGGTTGACGGACGGGAAGAGCGCTGCCATCAGGATCCAGAGGATCCCGAACACGTAGAACGGCTGGTAGCGCCGGAGATGGATGCCGATCCGGACCGCACCGCGCACGTACGGATCGTCGAGTCCGGCCGCGACGTCGTCGACGGAGCGTCGAGAACCTGGCTCGCTCATGATCTGACCCCCTCACGGCGGCGTGCCCCCCGGCTGCCGCCCGACGTGACCGTGGTCACGTCATGAGGCCCCTTTCGGCGGCGGCGCCGCCGGGTCCTGCTTCGCGCATCGATGTCACACCCCCTCGTCATGCTGGCCCCATGGACGTGATCGCCCTCTGCATCGGTGCCGTGGCCGGCGTGGTCGTCGTCGCCGGCTGGCGCTGGCTCGCCCGCCGCCACCCGCTCGCCCCGCCGGTCGACGCCGGTGAGCTGCGGGCCCTGCGCGACCAGGTCGCCCGCCTGCACACGTCGCTCGCTGCCTCGAGCGGCGAGCTCCGGGCCCAGCTGGCGAGCCATGGCGAGCAGACCGCGGTGCTCACCGCCACCGCCGGCGCCCTCCGGGAGGTGCTCGCCAGCCCCAAGGCGCGGGGCCAGTGGGGCGAGCGCATGGCCGAGGACGTCCTGCGGGCGGCGGGGCTGGTCGAGGGCGTCTCGTACGTGAAGCAGCGGGCGACGCGGCACGGCACCGTGCCCGACGTGACCTTCCTCCTCCCCGGGAGCCAGGTGCTCCACATGGACGTCAAGTTCCCGATCGCGAACTACGTCCGGTGCCTCGACGCCGCCACCGAGGCCGAGCGCGACGCGCTGCGCACCGCGTTCCTCCGTGACGTGCGGGCCCGGGTGCGCGAGCTCACCGGCCGGGGCTACGTCGACCCCGCCGGCGGCACCCTCGACTACGTGCTCCTGTTCCTGCCCAACGAGTCGATCTACTCCTACGTGCACGAGCACGACCCCGGCCTCATCGACGACGCGCTCCGCCAGCACGTCGTGCTGTGCTCGCCGATGACCCTGTTCGCCGTGCTGGCCGTGGTCCGGCGGGCGTCGGAGGCGGCCGCGCTCGAGCGGACCTCGGGCGAGGTGCTCGCGGTGTTGGGGACCTTCGTGCAGGAGTGGGACCGCTTCTGCTCGTCCCTCGACAAGGTGGGCCGCGCCGTCGATGCCGTGGAGCGGGCCTACGGCGAGCTGGCCGGCACCCGCCGCCGCGCCCTCGAGCGCCCCCTCGCCCGCGTCGAAGAGCTGCGCCGCGCCCGCGAACCCGCCCTTCACGTCGTGCACCGCAGCGACTGAACCGTTGTGCGCGTTCGTGCCGGCCGGGATACCGGCACGAACGCGCACAACGGATGGCGCTACCCTGATGGTCGTGACCTGCGCGCTCACCTTCCGCCCGATGACGGGCCCCGAGGGGCTCCAGGGCTGACGCGCCCGCTCGCCGCTCGGGGGACCGGATCCGACGCCCGAGCGCACGACGAGGAGCACCGACGGTGAGCGAGCACTTCTACATCACGACGCCGATCTACTACGGCAACGACGCGCCCCACATCGGGCACGCCTACACGACGGTCAACTGCGACGCCATCGCCCGCTGGCACCGGCTGCTCGGCGACGAGGTCACCTTCCTCACCGGCACCGACGAGCACGGCCTCAAGATCCAGCGGGCGGCCGAGGCCCAGGGCCTCACGCCCCGCGAGCTGGTCGATCGCACCAGCGAGCGGTACCGGCAGGCGTGGGAGCAGCTCGACATCAGCCACGACGACTTCATCCGCACGAGCGAGCCCCGCCACTACGCGTCGGTCCAGGCCCTGCTCACGAAGATCCGCGACAACGGCCACATCGAGCTCGACCGCTACGAGGGCCTCTATTGCGTGAGCTGCGAGGACTACTACACCGAGGCCCAAGCGCCCGACGGCCAGTGCCCGGTGCACGACAAGCCCCTCGAGGTCCTCGCCGAGGAGAACTACTTCTTCCGGCTCTCCCGGTTCGAGGAGCCCCTGCTGCGCCTCTACGACGAGCGGCCCGACCTCGTCCAGCCCCTCACCAAGCGCAACGAGGCGCTGGGGTTCATCAAGCAGGGCCTCCAGGACATCTCGATCACCCGCACCTCGATCGACTGGGGCGTCCCCGTGCCCTGGGACGACAAGCACGTCTTCTACGTTTGGTACGACGCGCTCATCAACTACTGCACCGCGGTCGGCTACGGCACCGACCGGGCCCGGTTCGACACGTGGTGGCCGAACGTGCACCACGTCATCGGCAAGGAGATCATCCGGTTCCACTGCGTGTGGTGGCCGGCCATGCTGCTCGCCGCCGGCGAGCTGCCGCCCAAGCGGGTGCAGGTCCACGGCTGGCTCCTGGTCGGCGGGGCGAAGATGAGCAAGACCGCCCTCAACCAGATCGCGCCCAGCGACCTCGTGGCCGACTTCGGCGTCGACGCCTACCGGTACCACTTCCTCCGCGACGTGGCCTTCGGCAACGACGGCGACTTCAGCTACGAGGGCATGGTCGCCCGCTACAACAGCGACCTCGCCAACAACCTCGGCAACCTGGTGAGCCGGGTGGCCACCGTCATCGGCAAGCAGTGCGGGGGCATCGGCCCGGCGCCCGATCCCGCCAGCCCGCTGGCCGAGGTCGCCGCCGAGGTCGTCGCGGCCGCGACCGCGGCGTGGGATCGGTTCCGGCCCGACGAGGCCCTCGACGCGACGTGGCGGCTCATCCGCGAGGCGAACGCGCACCTCGAGGCCAACGAGCCGTGGAAGGCCGAGCCCGGGGCCGAGGTCGACCGCGTCCTCGGTGACGCCCTCGAGGTGGTGCGGATCGTGGCGATCCTCGCGTCGCCGGCGCTGCCGTCGACGGTGCGGGAGATCTGGTCGCGCATCGGGCTCGACGGCGAGCCCCAAGGCCGGCGGGTGCCGGCCGACGTCACCTGGGGCGGCTACCCCGGCGGGCTCTCGGTGACCAAGGGCAGCCCGCTGTTCCCCCGGGTCCGTGTGGACTGACAGCCACTGCCACGTCCCCTACGGCGAGGGGGACCGGTCGGTGGGCGAGGACGACCTGGCCGACGCCCGCGCCGCGGGTGTCGGCCGGTTCGTCACCGTCGGCACCGACGCTGCCACCTCGCGCGCCGTGCTCGACGTGGCCCGCCGCCACGACGACGTGTGGGCCACGGCCGGGGTCCACCCCCACGACGCCGCCGACGCGGACCTCGCGGCCATCGTCGACCTGCTCGGCGACCCGAAGGTGGTGGCCGTCGGCGAGTGCGGGCTCGACTTCCACTACGACCACTCGCCCCGCGAGACCCAGCGCGACGTGTTCGCCGCCCAGGTGGCGCTGGCCCACGCGCACGACCTCGCCCTCGTGATCCACACCCGCGACGCGTGGGACGACACGTTCGACATCCTCACCGGCGAGGGGGTCCCGGCCCGGACCGTGTTCCACTGCTTCACCGGCGGGCCCGACGAGGCCCGGCGGGCCCTCGACCTCGGCGCCGTCCTCAGCTTCAGCGGCATCGTCACCTTCAAGACCGCGTCCGACGTCCGGGCCGCCGCCGCCGTGTGCCCCCTCGACCGCCTGCTGGTCGAGACCGACGCGCCGTACCTGGCGCCGGCGCCCAACCGGGGCCAGCGCAACCGGCCGGCATGGGTGCCCCTCGTCGGCGCCGGGGTCGCCGCCGCCAAGGACGTGCCCGTCGAGGAGGTCGAGCGGGCGACCTCCACCACCGCCGAGCAGGTGTTCCTCAACCCCTAGCTCTTGTTTGCGGTCTGGTTACGACCCCTCCTACGGTCGTCGGGTTCCGGACCGGTCCAGGGAGTAGGGGTCTTCGTTGAGGATGGTGCCGCGGCGCGCCTGGCTGCTGGTGAACATCGCGGTGACGCTCGCGCTGCTCCCGGCCCTCTTCCCCGACGACGGGCCCTCGACCACGGCGGTCCGGGCCGGCTCGGGCACCGTCGAGCTCCGGCCGCTCGTGGCCGACGCGCTGGCGGCGACCCTCGTGAGCGCCGTGCCCGAGACGACCACGACGGCGCCCGCGCCGGTGGCTGCGGCAGCGCCGGCGACGACGACCACCACGGCGGCGCCGAAGCCGGCGACCACGACCACCACCGCCGCGCGGTCGCCGACGACCGCGGCACCGACGACGGCGGCACCGGCGCCGCCCCCGACCGAGCCCCCCGCCCCACCGCCGGCCACCGGCAGCGAGAGCGGCCGGGCCACCTGGTACGACTGGAAGCCGGGCATCTGCGCCCACAAGACGCTGCCGATGGGCACGGTCGTGACGGTCAACGCCGTGAACGGCCGGTCGGTGCAGTGCACGGTGGGCGATCGCGGCCCGTTCGTCGAGGGCTACATCATCGACCTCCACTGGCAGGAGTTCGAGCAGCTCACCTCGAGGGACGCCGGCCGCATCGATGTCACGATTCACTGGTGACGCTGGGGCCCCGTGAGATCACCGAGCTCCTCGAGCGCGCCGGCCGCCACCCGAGCCGAGCCCTGGGCCAGAACTTCGTGGCCGATCCCAACACCGTCCGGCGCATCGCGGCGCTGGCCGGCGTCGGCGCCGGCGACCGGGTGGTGGAGATCGGCGCCGGCCTCGGTTCGCTGACCCTGGCCCTGGCCGAGACCGGGGCGGCGGTCACCGCCGTGGAGATCGACCGCCACCTCGTGCCGCTGCTCCGGGAGGTGGTGGAGCCCCACGGCGTGCGGGTCGTCGAGGCCGACGCGCTCACCCTCGACTGGCGCGAGCTGCTGGGCGAGGGACCGTGGGTGCTGGTGGCCAACCTGCCGTACAACATCGCCACCCCGCTGGTCGCCGACCTCCTCGACCGGGTGCCGCAGATCGTGCGGCTCGTGGTCATGGTCCAGCGGGAGGTGGCCGAGCGACTGGCGGCCCGTGTCGGCGACGAGCACTATGGCGCCGTCTCGGTGAAGGTCGCCTACTGGGCCGAGGCGAAGGTCGTGGCCCGGGTGCCCCCGACGGTGTTCGTGCCGCCCCCCAAGGTCGACTCCGCGGTGGTGGCGATCGACCGGCGGACGGCACCGGCGGTGGACGTCGCGCCGGAGACGCTGTTCCCGCTCGTGCGCGCCGGCTTCGCCCACCGCCGCAAGATGCTGCGCGGGGCACTGCGGGGCGTGGTCGACGACGGCGCGTTCGCGTGCGCCGGGATCCGGCCCGAGGCGCGGGCCGAGGAGCTCGACGTCGAGGCATGGGGCAGGCTGGCGATGTGCTCGCGCCGGCCAAGCTGACCGTCTCGCTGCGCGTCACCGGCGTGCGCGACGACGGCTATCACCTGATCGACGCCGAGATGGTCACCCTGGATCTCGCCGACGAGCTCGTGTTCGCCGAGGGCGACGGGCTGGTGATCGTCGGGCCGGCGCCGGGGCTGGCGGTGACCGACGGTGACGACAACCTCGTGCGCCGGGCCCTGCGGGCGGTGGGGCGG
>DATLFP010000261.1:0-4188 GCA_035540955.1 Acidimicrobiales bacterium | reverse complement strand
CGTGCCGACGTCCGACGCCGACCGCGGGCGCGGGCTCTGGATGGCGAACCAGCTGTGCGACCTCGTCCAGCTGCACAGCTCCCCGGTCGGCACCGCCGTACGGCTGCACGTGCTCGCCCCCGCCGGCGCGGCCGCCTAGCTAGCTGGCGCGACAGACGGCCGCCGCGTCGGCGAACGCCGCGGCGCGGTCGCGATAGTCGCGGAACCGTCCGAAGCTGGGCGCGGCCGGCGACAGCAGCACCACACCATCCGGGCGCGCCCACGCGAAGGCCCGGGCGACCGCGCCGGGCAGGTCGGCGCACCGGACCACCTCGACCGGCGCGCCCGCCCCCGCCGCCTCCAGCGCGTCGGCGATGCGGTCGCCGCTGTCGGGAAGGGTCAGGGCCAGCGTCGGCGCGGCGCGGGATGCGAGGTGCGTCGCCAGCGGGCCGTAGTCGATCCCGCGGTCGAACCCGCCGAGGAGCACCGCCACCCGGCGCTCGGGGAAGGCGTCGACGGCGGCCATCGTCGGGAGCACGTTGGTCGAGAGGCTGTCGTCGACGAACTCGACGCCGTCGACGGTGGCGATCACCCGCAGCCGGCTGTCGAGGCCGGGATAGCCGGCCGCCGCCGCCCGCACCGCATCGTCGTCGCCGGCGGCGGTGACGCCGGCCGCCACCAGCACGGCCCGGGCGATGGCGGCGTTGACCGCGTTGTGGCGGCCGAGGAGGCCGAGGGGCTCCGACCAGCCGGTCGCCTCGCCGCTTCCCACCCAGTGCACCTCGGGCCCGAGCAGGCTCCGAAGCTCGTGCAGCCGCTCGTCCTCGGCCGACGCCACCGTGATCCGGGCGCCGGGCCGCGACGTGAGCGACAGCTTGTCGTGGTAGTAGGCGCCCTCCGAGCCGTGCCAGTCGAGGTGATCGGGATGCAGCGACGTGACCGCGACCACGGGCGGCGACACCGCCACGTCGGTGGCCTGGTAGCTCGACACCTCGATGATCCACAGATCGGCGTCGTCCGGCGCGTCCGGGTCGTAGGGCGGCCGGCCGATGTTGCCGCCGACGAAGCACCGCACGCCGAGGCCGGCGGCGAGATGGCCGGCCACCGACACCGTCGTGCTCTTGCCCTTTGTGCCCGTCACGCAGATGACGCGGTCGAGCGGGGCGTCGGCCAGCCACAGCCCGAGGCCGCCGGCGAGGACGACGCCGCGGTCGACGAGGGCGCGGGCGTCGTCGCGGTAGCGGCTGATGCCCGGCGTCTTGACCACCACCGCGCACTCGGCGAGGCGGTCGAGCCCGCCGGCGGCGGTGGCGATGACGCCGGCGGCGGTGTCGGGGCGATCGTCGACCAGCACCGGCTCGATGCCCTCCAACCGCAGGCGGGCGAGGTTGGCCCGACCCTCGACCCCGAGCCCCCAGACGCCGATGCGGCCGGCGCCGGCGAGGTCACTCCAACCCAGCGGCGGCGGCATACGGCCCGGGGACGAAGTGGGCGCCCAGCGGGGCGAGGAAGCGGTCGACCGAGGCCCGCACCTGGTCGACGTCGAGCTCGGCCACCAGCGCGCCGAGGACCGGGTTGCCGGCGCGGTCGGGGCGGTCGGCGGCCAGCACCACCGCCGCCCGGCACTCGTCGACGTCGCCCACGCACTCGAACGGCTTGGCGGCGCCGCCGCCGATCAGCGCGCGCAGCTGGTCGAGCATCGCCGGGTTGGCGAGCGGCTCGTCGCCACGGAACACGGCGGCGAGGTCGGCGGCCGGCACGAACGGGCTGAGCACGAGGTCGATGAACGCGCACTTGTCGCACCGGCCGCACCAGTGGTCGAGGCGCCGCGCGGGATCGAGGTGGAAGGCGCGGTTGCAGCTGCGGAACTCGGTGAGGTAGCCGGGCAGGGCGGCGAAGCAGCGGGCGATCCACAGCTCGCTGAAGGGCCGGAGCAGCGAGAAGTAGTCGGGGCGGGGGCCGAGGAGCGAGTCGAGGACGGCCCGCACCCCGCGCTCGAAGTCGATGCCCTTCGACCACTGGTGGTTGACGTCCTCGCCGAGGTGGGCGACGTTGCCGGCCGACGCCGACCACTCGTTCGACATGACCACCGCGTCGCGACCGGTCGTGACCGCCGCGAGGACGGCGATGGCCGACACGACCGCGGTCACCGGCACGTGCCCGTTGAGGTAGCCGAGCTCGGCCGACCGGAGGATCTTCGGGTCGAGCTCGCGGCCGGCCCGCACCACCGGCAGGCCGGTCACGGCGGCGGCCCGCTCGATCGCCTCGAACCGGTCGGCGGGCCGGCTGACGACGAACAGGGCGGCGTCGGGCGTCACCGCCTTGACGAGCTCGACCGACACGATCGAGTCCATCCCCCCGCCGAAGGGGACGAGCGGCCGCGTCGACGGCGGGGCGTCGGTGGTGGGCGCGGATGCGGCCGCCGGCGTGTCGGTGCCGCCGACGACGGTGAGGTCGCGCAGATCGAGGTCGTTGCGGAACGCGAACTCACCCAGCCCGTTGCGGTAGTAGCTGCGGAGGAACGCCCGGAACCCGGCCGGCACCGGGTGGTCGCCGAGGTCGACGACCGGCGGCGCGAACGCCTTGTAGTACGACACGCCGGCGAGGAAGAACAGGAGCCGCGCCGCGGCGTCGGCGCCCGGAGCGTCCCAGTCGGCGCCGTCGAGGGTGACGGTCTCGACGAACTGCTCACCGCTGCACGAGTAGGTGAGGCGGACGAGCCCCTTGGCAGGGAGGATGTCGTAGCCCTCGTAGCGGAACACGTGGTCGCCCATCACCAGCACTCGTCGTTCACGCGGTCGCCAGCGTACCGGCGGCGTGTCGGGGGTCAGTGGTGGAGGCGGGCGATGGCGGCGAACCGGCCGCAGGGGCGCACGGCGCGGTCGCTGAAGAAGCGGTCGCCGCCGGTCGGCACCGCCGCCGCCCGCGACACGTGCTCGGTGGGGATCCCGGCGGCCCGCAGCAGCAGCTCGTTGCCGGTCCAGAGGTCGAAGCGCCAGCGATCATCGGCGGCCTCGGTGTCGTCGGGCAGCAGCACCCGGTCGAGGTTGGCGCCGAAGCACGCCGCTGCGGCGTCGGCGACGTCGGGTCCGACCTGGTAGCGCTCGGGTGGCACCGCCGGGCCGAGCAGGGCGAGGATGCGGTCGCGCCGGGCGCCCTCGCCCACCATCACGTCGACGGTCGCCTCGACGACCCGGGCGACGGTGCCCCGCCAGCCGGCGTGCACGCAGGCGAGCACGCGGGCATCGAGGTCGGCCAGCACGATCGGCACGCAGTCGGCGACCATCACGACGAGGGCGACGGCCGGGTCGGTCGTCACGAGGGCGTCGGCGCCGGGGATGGCGTCGTCGGCGGTCCGGGCGCCGCGGCCCCGGTCGGCGTTCGTGACGACCACGACCTCGCGCCCGTGGGTCTGGTTGCAGAACACCAGGTCGTCGAGTCCGGCCCCGACGAGGGCGGCGGCCCGGCGCCGGTTCTCGACCACCGCCGCCGGGTCGTCGCCCACGTGCAGGCCGAGGTTGAGCGAGGCGTAGGGGCCGGTCGAAACGCCACCACCCCGCTCGGTGACCACCGCGGACACGCCGCCGTCCTCCAGCACCGGCCACGTCAGGCCCGCCACGTCGCCCTCGACGCGGCGCTCGAGCGGGCGGGACACGGCGACCAGTGAACCACCGCCGCCGGCGCTGTCTTGTGGCGCTTCCTGTCGCCTGACGAAAGGAAGCGCCACAAGACGCGGCCGCGCGGCGCGGGAACAGCGGAACCACAGCGGCCTCCCGCATCGTCCAAGGTGACACCCAGACCCCGACGAGGAGCAAACACGGACATGACCACCCTCCGCCGCCTGACCATCGCCACCCTGGCGCTCGTCCTGTTCGCCGGCCTCGCCGCCTGCGGCGACGACGACGACACCGCCGTGGGCGCCGGCAACGACGACCCGACCCCGCCTGCCGCCGGCGCCTGCCTCGAGGGCTCGACCGACTGCGACGACGACCCCAGCCAGTCCGACGGGGGCGACGAGTTCGACAGCGAGGCCGCCACCGAGCGGGCCCGCTCCCTCATCGGCGTGGCCGAGGCCGACCTCGACACCGACGTCCGCATCGCCCGCGCCGGTGACGAGCACTTCATGCTCACCGAGGACTACGTGCTCGGCCGCATCACCGTCGAGCTCGACCCCGACGCCGAGGGCACCATGCGGGTCACCTCCGCCGT
>DATLFP010000260.1:0-8241 GCA_035540955.1 Acidimicrobiales bacterium | reverse complement strand
GGTCTCGATGTGCTGGGAGAGGACGAGGACGCCAATGTCGGGATGCTCGCCTTTCAGCTCGACGGCGGCCTGCAACCCTTCGGTGGTGTTCGTCGGCGGCATGCGGACGTCGATGATGACGGCGTGGGGCTGGTCGGCTCGCACTGCGGGCAACAGACCGGTGGCGTCCGAGAGCTCAGCGACGACGTGGACGCCCTCATCGGCCAGCAGTCGGGCGATGCCGGCACGCACGAGGCGCGCATCGTCGACGAGCATGACGCGCAACGGATCCACCGGCGAATGATGCCGTATCGAGCCCGCTATCGCGGCCGCCACCACGTTCTCGGGCACGCCGACCCCTGCGCTCGTGAAGTTTCCCACTGGCATCCGTGCTGGCACGGACGACAGTGGAGGTTGTGATGCACGACGATACAGCTCCGCTGCGCGCAGCCAGTAGAAGGGGAGCCCGACATGACGACATTCGCGCCCATCGCACCGACGATCGCCGTACCGCCGCTCGAGGTTGCGAAGGACACCTTCGTGATCCACCAGGTCCAGGAAGCACTCGGGCAACCGTTGTTCGTCTACATCAACTCAATGGTCATCCTGGGAGCCGAGCCCATGATCGTCGACACCGGCACGCCGGCCAACCGCCAACAGTGGCTCAGTGACGTGTTCTCGCTGGTCGCGCCCGAGGATGTCCGATGGGTGTTCCTGTCGCACGACGACGTCGACCACACCGGCAACCTCGAGCAGGTCATGGACGCCTGCCCCAACGCCAAGCTGGTGTGCAACTGGGCCATGGTCGAACGTCACACCAACTGCTTCAACTTCCCGATCGACCGGTGCCGCTGGGTCATGCACGAGGAGTCGTTCAGCATCGGGGACCGCACCCTCCAGGCCGTCCGGCCGCCGGTGTTCGACTCACCCACGACCCGGGGACTGTTCGACCCGTCGACCGGCGTCTACTGGTGCGTCGACTCCTTCGCCACTCCACTCCCCGACCCGGACATGGCCGTCGCCGACCTCGACCCAGAGTTCTGGCGTTTCGGGATGACGCTGTTCTCGTTCGGGGCGGTCAGCCCGTGGCTGACGATGGTCGACCAGGCCAAGTTCGGCACGTCCGTCGACGCCGTGCAGAGCCTCGGCATCAAGACCATCGCCGGCTGCCACACGCCGGTGCTCGAGGGCTCGCTCATCACCCAGGCGCTCGACATCACGCGTGCGTTCCCCTCGGTCGTCCCCCCGTCCCTCCCCGACCAGTCGGTGCTCGACCAGATCATCGCCGCCACCGCCCTGCCCGTCGCCTGACCCAGCTGCCGCCGGACCTTGCCAATGCGGCATTCGGAGAGCACGCCTTGTAATGAACCGTAAAGAGGACACAGGGAGCCGTTCGCGGGAACCGCCTCTGACCTGGGCTTGCGTGTGGAGCGGGCGTCGGTCTCGTCCTCGTACTCGTCTCCTGGCAAGTCGAACTCGTCCGGCTCCAGGCGGTGGACATGCAGAACGGCGGCGTCCCGGGTGCCTTGCCATGTTGCGACCGGAAAGAACGTCCCGGGCTCAATGCCATCAGCCGGGATCGGAGGCATGCCGTCGCGAAGCACGTCTGCCAGCTGAGACTCGTCGTACCGAAAGCGCTCCTCGATCGGATGCGCTTCGATCCACGCCGGGGTTGGGCCACTGATGGCCCAGAGCGACTCGGTCTCCTCATCGACGACCTCGACACCCCAACGAGAGCCGCAGGCGCCGCAGCGGACGGTCGCACGCCCCCGCCAGGAGACGTCGATCAGGACGTCGCCGCAGCTGCACGTCGGTGGCTTCCGGGGCGGCTGTCGCTCCTTCAGCCGCTGTTCGAGCCAGTGCATGCCCTCGCTTGGGTCCGACCAAAGACGCCGATCAGCCTCGTCAACCAAGTCCGTGTCAAGCCCCATGAAGCGAAGCCGGTCCGAGAAGGACTCGACGTCGAGCGTCGGCACGTCGCCCCGGCCTCGGCGCTCACCGTGACGGAAGAGTGCATGTGAAGGCCGCTTCTGCCTGGATCTCGCCGGAGCTCTGTCGGTGGCGAGTTGAGCAGAATCGACCCGATAGGTAGCGCCTGCTGCGTCTCCGTTAGTCGGCGCCGATGGCCTGGCCGATCGCGCACCGGCGTCAGTTCCGCCCGCCCGCCTGCGGTCACTCAGACGACGGTAGGCGCACCCCGCCCCAGGCCGCTGCGCCGTTGGAGTGGGACACCCGTCGTTCCGGGCGGCCGTGGGTGTATCGTTGGTGTATGTCCCGTACCAACATCGACATCGATGAAGCGGCATGCCAAGCCGTTATGGAGCGTTACCACCTGTCGACCAAGCGTGCGGCTGTGAACTTCGCCCTACGGACGTTGGCCGCCGAGCCCCTTGATCTTGATTCGGCGCGCCGGCTACGTGGATCGGGGTGGGACGGCGACCTTGACGACATGCGGACGAGCCGCACCGGTTGATCCTCGTCGACACCTCGGCCTGGGTCGAGTTCCTCCGCGACACGGGAAGCCCGGTGTGCACACGGGTGGACGAGCTCCTTGAGGGCGAGATGGCCACGTGCGATCCGATCCGGATGGAGGTCCTCGCCGGCGCGCGAGACGAGAGCCACCTCAATAGCCTCCGCAGGTTGCTGGCAAGAGCGTCCGTCATCGACCTGATGTCCGGCGACTACGACGATGCCGCAGTCATCTACCGCACTTGTCGCCGACGCGGCGAGACCGTCCGCAAGCTGATTGACTGCCTCATCGGTGCCGTCGCCATCCGAGCCGACGTGCCGCTGCTGCAGGCCGACAGCGACTTCGACGTACTGGCAAGGGCACACCTCGCTGCAGTTGGCCCACGTGTAGCCGTGTCCCGCGCGCCCAAGCCGGCTGAGGGGACCCCGTCCCAATGTCAGCCGCTCGTTCATAGGGGATGCGTCGGACGTTACGCCGCCGCAGATGACCGGAGAGTGCATGCATGACACGAGGCGGCCGACGTAGGCAAATACTCGCAAGCCGATGCTCGACTGTCGCCCGGCCGGGATCACCCGAGTCGAAACATCCTGCCTCGCGCTATGCCCGTGGCCCAACTTGTTCGAACCATGGCAGGCCGAACCGTTCGACGAGGTCGGCGACGGTCTCTGCGACCTCGACGGCTTCGGCCTCGTCAGCCGGATTCCACCAGTAGTCCTGGCCCAAGGCGAGATGACCCAGCCGGACATGGACTCCGATGTCCGCCCCGCTGCGCAGCGGCCCCTGGCCCCTCCAATCGCCGCTGGCAGCCCATGCTCGCCAAAGGTTGCCTGAAACGACGTTGAGGTTGACCGTGAAGCTCGGCTCCATGCCCGTGACGCCGGAGACCATGCGCTGAAAGTGGACCAAATGAGTCGTTCCGTCTGGGAACTCCCGGCTGAGGTGTGAGGTGGAGCCCTTGAACCCGAGTCGCCGGACGCGTGCCGCAGAGAGCTTGATGGCAAGCGCCACCGCTTCGGGCGTGCCTCGTCGTTGCGTCGAGCCGGTGACTTCGTGCGGCATCGGAGCGAATTCTCGCCGAAGATTGAGGCACGCGACGCCGTCGACATCGCTGGAGCACCTGAGTGGAGACAACGTCAGTGACTCATGATCGACTAGCCCCTCGACGGCCATCCCGACCACGGCCAGCGCGCCACACCGCCGGCCCTTGGGGCCGTGCCTGGCTGAAACGGCCCCGGGATGGGCGCGTCGCGGGACCCACATCTCGATTCAGTGCTTTCGAGCGGCCCCGCGAACCTCGGCACGACGGCCCCGCTGGCTATGCCGGTCGGGACAGGGGCACCTTGGATTCGCCAGCACCGCTCGTCTCGGCCAACATCGCCCGACGGGTGAGCTCGAAAACGAGCTCCCAGTCAGGGGCGGCATCGCTTTCGTAGGCCCGTTCGACGACATCGGCGAGCTGGCTGGTGTCGAGGTCGGCGTACCGGCCCGGTCGACTCTTCGGCGCTGTCGGCACGTCCCAACGCTACCGCGGCCACGGTCCTGCGCCGAGGACTGCATCTCGGCACATTGGCCTTCATGGCCATCGTTGTCCGTCTCGGGCCTCTGCCGCTGGGGCGCCGCCGCGCGTCACGCGTCGCCGAGCTTGAGCGGATCCTCGCCACGGCGGTCGAGTCGTCGAAGTGACCGATATAGCCGAACTGGCCAGTGTCGTTGCCGGGCGCGACGTTGCGGCCGTCGCCCTCGATGCCCCCGCTCCGGAGGACCTCGCCGACGCCATCGCCGCCGCCGGCGACCGGCCGGTACTGAGGCCACTCTGGAGGCAGGAGCGCAGCAGCCGGGGGGAGGTCGACGAGCTGTTCGACGGCTACGGCCTCCTTGCTGGACATGGCGTTGAACGCCTGGCCGATGGGCAGCTTCGGGCGCCTCGAAGGGGGCGGGCCGGCCGTGGGCCCTCCTCCCGGTCGTGGTTCCCGGCCTCGCTCCGGCCGGCTTGCCCCGGTCCCACCGCCGGCGGTAGGGGGCGGATCCGACACCCGGGCACCGCGGCGTTTTGGGGGCACTCACGGCGCTGGATTCACCCACGTCGGCCTCTCGACCCGAAGCTGTCCGGGACGTGCCAGCGCTGGGTAGGCAGCTGGAGCCAGATCGGGCCATCGGACCTGTAAAACAAAAACCCGACTAAGCCGATAAGAATTATCGAGAATTGGGTTAGAGTGGTCGCGCGGTCGGAAGGCTCCGACGACGCTCACGAAAGGTAGGGACTCATGGCCGTTCTCACTGAGGTGCTCGCCGCCAACGATGACTATGCGAGCTCGTTCGACAAGGGTGACCTCCCTCTGCCGCCGGCCCGCCGCTTCGCCATCCTGACCTGCATGGACGCCCGACTCGACCCGGCCAAGTACGCAGGTCTGAGCGAAGGCGACGCACACGTGATACGCAACGCCGGGGGTCGCGCCAGCGACGACGCCATTCGCTCACTGGTCATCTCTTACAAGCTGCTCGGTACCGCTGAGTGGTTCGTGATCCACCACACCGATTGCGGGATGGAGTACTTCACCGACGAGGTCATGCGCGGGCTGCTGGCGAACAGCCTCGAAACCGCCGCGCTGGGCCCTGACGGTTTCACCGATGTCGGTGAGGGGCCGGGTTCCGCAGAGGCGGCCTACATCGACTGGCTCACCATCTCCGACACCCACCAGAGCGTGGCCGACGATGTGGCCCGCATCCGCTCTCACCCCCTCGTCCCCGACCGCATCCCGATCTACGGCTACGTCTACGACGTCCGCACGGGCAAGTTGGTCGAGGTCGAGGCGGCGACGGCCGCAGGCGCGGCGGTGTCATGACTGTTTTCGGGTGCCAACCTTGACGATGACGTGAGAGGGGCGGAGCCGGCGACGGTCGTTGGTCTCCTGAAGAGAAGTGCGTTATCGGAGCGGATGCTGTACATCGCCGCAACGTCGGCTGCGGCGCCGCAAGCCGGAGTCACGTCGGGCATTGTGCCGGATTGCCACCAATCCGCTTCAGTCGCGGGGCGTGGGTCACAGGCCCGGCGGTAGGTGACGGATTGGCTCGCGGAAATCGCCGTCTTCTGGGATGCCCGTCCGATGCTACAGACGCCCAGCTGCTTGGGACATGATCGTGAGATGGACGATCGACGCAAGCTCGCCAGGCTTGCGCTGAGCCTTGTCGAAGGGTCGGAGAATGCGGACGCGCACGCCGATGCTCTTTTGGCTGACGCCTTCGCCACTTATGAGACGGCTGCCCTGGCGCATGCGTACCTCAGCGGCTTCATCCTGCAGGTACTCGCAACCGAGCGAAGCGAGTCGGTCGAGCAAGCCGCGTCGCACGTCCGCCGCCTGCTGACTGATCGCTAGGCCGGACGCCGGGTCGAGCGGGGCGCTCGTCCGAGTGTCATTCAGCCGGCGATATGTGGCGGTGAGAGAGCCACCTGGGACCCGTTGTCTGGGGACGCTGCCCCCGGTCCGGCAATCAGCGTCATCCGGACAGCGTCCGGACGCTAGAGTGGTGGGATGAGTGAGCCAGCGCCGGCCAACCACCGCCGGCACCGTATCGAGGTGCGCGTCAGCGCGGACCAGGACGCCTTGATCCGCGAGGCGGCCGACCTTGAGGGGACGACCATCACCGCCTTCGTCATGGACACGACCATCGCCCGGGCCCGACGTGTGCTGCGCCAACATCAGGACGTGGTCCTGTCCAACGAGGCATTCGACCGCTTCATCGCCGAGCTGGACCGCCCGCCCGAGCCCGTGGCTGAGCTCACTGAGTTGTTTCGCTCGAACCCGAAGCTCCCCGGGGATTGATCCGACAAGGTCTTCGGCTCGAACGCCTCGGCCCCCAACACGACATCACCACCTTCACCTCCGGCCAGGACATTCTCGACGGCTGGATCCGCCGCCATGGTCTGGCCGCCCAGGACCTGGATTCCGCCCGGACGTTCGTCCTCGTCGGAGATGGCGGTGTCATCGGTTACTTCAGCCTCACCATGGGTTCCGTCCGACGTGCCGACGCGCCGGCCAGGCTGGTCCGGGCGATGCCCGCGTATCCCGTCGGCATGGTCCTGCTCGCCCGCCTCGCCGTCCACCGCCTCCACCAAGGCGAGGGTCACGGCGCGCTCCTGCTTGCCGAAGCCCTCCGCAAGGCGGTTGCCGCCGGGGAGGCTGCTGCGGCTCGGCTGGTGGTCGTCGACGCCATCGACGACAAGGCCGCGGCCTTCTACGCCCATCACGGGTTCATCGCCGCGCCCGAACATCCCATGCGCCTCTACCGGAGGATGAAGGACATCCGTGCCAGTCTCACCGCCGGTGGGTAGCTACGCGTGCCCATCAGCCGGCGTACGGGGGCGGGCGACGGAGCACAGGGCTCGCAATTAGGGGATCGCGTAGCGGTTGTTGAGAGGCCAGGTGGCCACCGAGGAGATTGTTCGTTCTGGCGCCGAGCACAAGACGTACGAGAAGCGCGCTGCGGTAGTTGCGGACACAGCTGGGGTTCCTACGTCCGGACGCGGACGACGGCGACGTAGGGAACCGACTCATCCACGAAGTACGCCACCTCGAATCCCGAAGGCAGAGAGTCCTCGAACAGCGGGGCGCCGAAGACCGGGCGTCGGTTCTGCCGGGGAGGACCGGTCTCGACCCAGGCGAACAGTTCGGCGGTCACTGTCGCCTTCTCGGCATCGCTCAGTCCCTCGAGCGCGGTCTCGGTGACGACGACCCGCCAGCTCACGCTGACTGTCGACGACCTCGCATCACAAATGCCAACAAGGCGGCAGGATCGTCAAAGCTCGGGAGGGACCCCTCGTCAATCCGTCGCCTGGCTTCCTCGACCTCCGCGGCGACGGCGGCTTCGCCGGCCTCCGCAACCCAGTCGTCGATCAGCGGCGTCGAGCTTGCACTGTCCTGGGGCATCGCCATGGCGATCCAGGGTAGCCCCCAGGTGCGACGGGAACCCGGACCGCCGAGGCGGCCCGGACGCGTTGGCGCAGGCAAGACGTAGGCACCGAAGGGACGGTCGTTCGGCGCCTCGCCCGCCGGCAATCGGGTAGCCCAGAACCAGCACCCCAGTATCCGGGCCGTCGGCCGGTGCGTGGCGAATGTGCCGGTGGGGGCGTAGCCCGCAGGTACCAGATGCTGAACGGGCGGCGGCTGGAGCTACAACTCGGGCTGAGTCCGTCGCTTCGGTCCTGGGCGAGCGCCAGCTAGGCCATGCGCTCGAACACGAGGCCCGGCGGCCGCTCATGGCCGGCGCCTCCCTGCCCCGAGCCGGGTCGAGGCGAGCGATCTCGCCGGCGAGGTGGCCGAGGCGACACTCGGCCTCGGGGATGGCGCGCGACCCAGGGCCGGTGGTATCCCGCGGGTCTACCGACCCCCGAAGCGCGCCTGGAGTCCTCCCCCTCCCTTCTCCCTTGCAGCCCCAACGGGGTTCGAACCCGTGTCTCCACCTTGAGAGGGTGACCAGCCGCTCTCCGTGCGAATCCGCTGAAAGCCGCTCCTGCTGATAAGGGCTGCTTGCGCCGGTGAAGCTTGGTCCGCCGGTTCCGGCAGAGCCGCTCAGAACGGCCGGCGCCGCCTGATTTGATGGGACGAGATATGGGACGTGAACTTGTCGGTCGCCAGCGGCGGGCGCGCCATCCAGCCGGCGTTTGGTCGCGCGCCGTCCACGCTGAGAGCTCCGGGGGATAGGGGCGCCTGAGCGACAGCGGCCCGACCGCGGCGGGGTCAGCCCCTTGCCCCATCCTCGACGCTGCTATCATACTGTAAGCATGCCGAATGTTC
>DATLFP010000259.1:0-10645 GCA_035540955.1 Acidimicrobiales bacterium | reverse complement strand
GTCGAGAAGGACGGCAAGGGCTACCTCGAAGATCGCCGGCCCAACGCCAACTGCGACCCGTACGTGGTCACCCGTCTCATCACCAACACCTGCTGCTCCGCCGAAGCCTGAGCAGCGCAACCTCCTGGGAGAGAGCCGGCCCTCGGGCCGGCTCTCTCGCGCGTGCGCCCGGAGTCGGTTCAGGTGCCGGGGTCGGGCCGCCGGTAGAACCACGGCACCACGAACCACAGGCCGGCGACGAACAGGCCGAAGACGGCGGCGATCGTCGCCGCGACCGCCGACGACCACAGCACGTCGACGATGACGTAGAGGATCAGCGAGATCGCGGCAGCGATCATCACGAGGCCGGCGATGACAAGCGTCGTCGACGTCTTGAGCATCTGCTCCTTGATCGGATCCCGGAACCGGAGCCGGTGGTGAGCCGACGGCGCGATGAGCAGGGCGATCGCGAGTGCGGTGCACACCACGGCCGCGAAGTACACGTCGCGATGGCTGCCGTCGACCTGCTCCCACCCGGAGGTGAAGGGCAACGTGAGCAGGAAGGCGAACAGGACCTCGACGCCCGGTAGGGCGACGCGGATCTCGTTCAGCAGCTCGATCAGCTCACGATCGATCCGGGCCTTCGGTGTCTCGCCCTCGCCGGGCACAGGTCGGGTCACGGGCCGTGGGTATCCCCTGGCGGGCACGGCGTCAACCGGCGGTCGGTCATCCCGCCGTCCCGGCGAGCGTGACCGCCAGCTGGTCGAGGAAGGCGTCGCGATCGCGCCACCGCAGTGCGACCCGCACGGCCGGCTCGCCGTCGTCGATGCGCATGACGCCGTCGTCGCCGATGGCCAGCGGCACGTCCTCGATCTCCCACAGCGACTCGTCGTGGGCGAGGTGCACGGCGACGCAGTCGTAGAGGGTGGTGCTGCGCCGATCGAACAGGTCGGGCCGGCCGACGTGGTCGAGCCACTCGCGGTAGGACGCGAGCAGCGCGTCGATGAGCGGGTCGTGGCGCGAACCGCACACGCGCTGGTAGCGGTCGCCGTCGAGGAAGACGGTGCCGCACGTGTCGAGCGGGGTGAGCAGCACGTCCCACGGTGCACGGAGCACCGCCCGGGTGGCAGCGACGTCGGTGGCCGCGTTGTACTCGGCGACGGGGCCGGGACCGCCGCGATGGCCGAGGTGGACCGACCCGGCCATGGCGACGAGACGCGCCCGGTCCGCGATCGCGGGATCCCGCGCCAGCGCGGCGGCGACGTTCGTGAGCGGCCCGATCGCCACGATCGTGACCGGTTCGGCGCACGCCGCCACGAGGGCGTCGATGCCGTCGGCGAACTCGTCGGTCGGGGACGCCGCCGCCAGCGACGGCTGCGGCTCGTCGGGACGGCCGGCGCCGCCGATGCCGGTGGCCACCGGGATGTCGGGCCGGCCGGCCGCCGCCAGCAGCGCTGCTGCCGCGCGGGCCCGATAGGCGGTGTTGCCGGCGACCGTGGTCACGAGGCGGAGGTCGAGCGCCGGTGTGCGCAGTGTCTGGACGAGCGCCCACGTGTCGTCGACGTCGGTGCCGATGTCGGTGTCGAGCACCACCCGAGTGGTCATCGCCGGCCCCGGGGCCGGGAGCGCACCCACTGGACGGTCACCATCGAGATGGCCGCGGCGAAGCCGCCGAGGGACAGGCCGACGAAGAGCGGGAGCCGTCCGGTGTCGGCGTCGAGCACGTCCTCGGCCGACACGACCGAGGTGGCGGTGACACCCTCGGGGGGCACGAACGTTGACGTCGGGGCGGTCGACGCGGTGGTCGTGGTTCGCGGGGGCGCCGTCGTCTCCGGCGGCACCGTGGTCTCCGCCGGTTCCGCCTCGCTGGTGCTCGTCGTCGTCTCGGGATCGGGTTCGGGCTCGGGCTCGGGGACCGGCTCGGTGGGCGGCGGTGTCGGCTCGGTCGTGGGGACCGGAGGCTCGGTGGTGCTCGTGCTCGGCAGGACCTGCGCGGCCGTGCCGCCTGGTCCCAGCCACAGTCCGGCCAGGATGGCCGCCCCCGCCAGCGCGGTCGTGATGCCCAGCCTTCTCAGGGTCGCTCCTCCGGTGCCGGTCCGAGGGCCTGCAGGCTAGGGCTGACCGGTGACCCTTTCGCGTCGTCGGTTGCGCGTGACCGATTTCCTCAGGTCGTGCCCGTTCGCGACCGAAGGACCATGGGTGGAGTCCCTCCATCTGACCGGCCCGCCCCCTGCCGTCCGCCGGCTCACCGCCCTCGCGGCGTCGCTCGCGGTGCCCCACGAGGTCGAGTCCGGCGTGCTGCGCGTCCCCATCGACGCGGCCGGGCCGCTGATCGACGCCGCCGAGTCGGTGCTCGCCCCCATGGAGGCCGCCCTCGTGCGCGCCGTCCGGGTCGATCTCTCCTCGGGTCGGCCGGTGACCATCCTGGCGCTGGCGAGCGCGTCGCCGACGATCGCCAACCTCGCCGCCCGTCGCCGCCACCGCCGCCTGCTGCAGATGATCAACTCCCGTGAGGGCGCGACCTGCGGCTTCCAGCCGGTGGTCGAGCTCTCTTCGGGCCGGATCGCCGGATTCGAGGCGCTGCTCCGGGTGCGGATGGGCACCACCGACGTCACCCCTGCCGACGTGCTCTCTGCGGCCGAGGAGTGCGGACGGCTGGTCGAGGTCGACGCGGTGGCCCGCTCGATCGCGATCCGCGAGTCGGCGCCCGCGCTCGGCGACCGCCTTCTCTTCGTGAACCTCCTGCCGGCGTCCCTCCCGGTGCCCGAGGAGCAGCTGGCGCCGTTCGTCGCCGAGGTCGCCGAGCTCGGTCTGGCGCCCGCCCAGATCGTCATGGAAGCGCCGGTGGGCCCGGCCGGGATGCTGAGGCGCCAGGTCGAGTCCGTGTTCGCCGCCACCCGTGCCAGCGGCTTCCGGGTGGGGCTCGACAACGTGCGCAGCGATCGCGACCTCGGCGCCCTCGACGTCGTGCCCGACTTCGTCAAGCTCGACCGGTCGATGGTCCGGAGCCTTGCGTCCTCGGCCGGGACCCGCGCCGTCGGCAACGTCGTGCGCGAGTGCGGGTTCAGCGGCGCCACCCTCGTCGCCCAGGGGATCGAGTCGGCCGAGCAGCAGGCGGCGGTGCACGACCTCGGGATCGCCTACGCCCAGGGCTGGCACCTGGGCCGTCCCGGTCCCATCACCGCGGCCGTCGCGAACGGCACCGCCTGAACGCAAGAACACGTCGGTCGCCCGCGTAGCCTGCGGCCGTGCCGGTCGTGCGGGTAGCCCTCGCCCAGCTCAACCTCACCGTGGGCGACCTCGACGGCAACGTGGCGCGCGTCCTCGCCGCGCTTGAGCGCGCCGAGGACGCCGGGGCCGACGTTGCGGTCTTCCCCGAGCTGAGCATCACCGGCTACCCGCCCGAGGACCTGCTGCTCAAGCCGGGGTTCGTGGCCGACAACGTGAGGGCGCTCAACCGCGTGGTGCGGGCGACGAGGTCGTGCGCCGCGGTGGTCGGCTTCGTCGAGCGGGGCCGGACCGGCGGCATCTTCAACAGCGTGTGCGTCGCCCGCGGCGGCAAGCGGGTGGGCGTGTACCGAAAGCGCCACCTGCCGAACTACGCGGTGTTCGACGAGCGCCGGTACTTCGAGACCGGTCGCGGCGGGCATCGCCTCTACGAGGTGGGTGGCGTCCAGATCGGTGTGTCGGTGTGCGAGGACGCCTGGCAGGCCGGCGACGGGCCGATCGCCCGCCAGGGCGAGCTGGGCGCCGACCTGATCGTGAACCTCAACGCCTCGCCCTTCTACGCCGGTCGGTGGCGGGAGCGGGAGGCCATCCTGCGGGCCCGCGCCGCGGAGGCGGGTGCGCCGATCGTGTACGTCAACCAGGTCGGCGGCCAGGACGAGCTGGTCTTCGACGGCAACTCGATGGTGGTCGACGCCGCCGGCGACGTCCGGTGCCGCCTCCCGCAGTTCGTCGAGGAGGTCGCCGTCGTCGACGTCGACCTCGACACCGGCGAGACGTCTCCGTCGGTCCTCGCGTCGCCGTTCGAGGTCGACCACGAGGTGTACGAGGCGACCGTGATCGCGACGCGCGACTACGTCCGCAAGAACGGGTTCAGCGACGTGGTGATCGGCCTGTCGGGTGGGATCGACTCGTCGCTCGTCGCCTGCATCGCCGTCGACGCGCTCGGCCCCGAGCACGTGCACGGCATCTCGATGCCGTCGCGCTACTCGAGCGAGGGCTCGAAAGACGACGCCCGGGCCCTCGCCGAACGCCTCGGCATCGACTACCGCACCATCGCCATCGAGCCGGCGCACGCCGCTTTGCTCGAGATGCTGGGCCCGTCCCTGGGCGAGCGGCCGCCGAACGTGACCGAGGAGAACCTCCAGAGCCGCATCCGGGGCGTCGTGAACATGGCGTTCACGAACGAGCTCTCCTGGCTGGTCCTCGTCACCGGCAACAAGAGCGAGGTCGCCGTCGGCTACTACACGCTGTACGGCGACTCGGCGGGCGCGTACGCCCCGATCAAGGACGTGTTCAAGACCGAGGTGTGGCGGCTGGCGCGCTTCGTGAACGACCGTGCCGGTCGCGAGATCATCCCCGAGGTCGTCATCACGAAGCCGCCCTCGGCCGAGCTGCGCCCCGACCAGGTCGATCAGGACTCGCTGCCGCCCTACGAGGTGCTCGACCCGATCCTCGAGGCCTACGTCGAGCAGGACCGCACCCGTGACGAGGTGATCGCCGCCGGCCACGACGCCGCCGTCGTCGATCGCGTCGTGCGCCTCGTCGACCTCGCCGAGCACAAGCGGCGACAGTCGCCGCCCGGCGCTCGCGTGAGCCCGAAGGCGTTCGGCAAGGACCGGCGCATGCCCATCACCAACGGCTACCGCCGTTGAGCTCCCGCTCTCGGTACCGCAGCGTGCCGAACGCCGCGCCCTGAGGTACCGAGAAGTGCTGTCGCGGACGACGCTGCGCGCCGACCTGGCCCTCGCCGGGGCGGCGTTCCTCTTCGGCACCACGTTCCTCGTGATGCAGGACGCGGTCGAGGACGTCGAGCCGATCCCGTTCATCGTCGCCCGGTTCGGCATCGGGGCGATCGTCCTGCTGCCGCTCGCCGTTGTGCGCGCTCGTGCCGGTATCCCGGCACGGGCGCGCACAACGGGGCTGTGGCGTGACGGCGCGCTCGCGGCCACGGCGCTGGCGGCGGGCTACGTGTTCCAGACGACCGGTCTGCAGTACACGACGTCGTCGGTCAGCGCCTTCCTCACCTACCTGCTCGTGGTCTTCGTGCCGCTGCTGTCGGCCGTGGTCCTGCGGCGCCCGCCCCGCCCCGCGACCGTGGGCGGGGTCGCCCTCGCCGTCGCCGGGCTCTACCTGCTCACCGAGGGTGCCGGCATCGGCTTCGGCCGGGGCGAGGTGCTGTCGGTCCTGTGCGCCGTCGCCTTCGCCGCGCACATCCTCGTGCTCGCCGAGGTCGTGCACCGCCACGATCTCGTGATCCTCAACGCCGTCCAGTTCGCGCTGGTGGCGGCGGCCCTTGCCGGGCCGGGCCTGCTCCTCGGCGGCTACGGGTTCCCGGCGTCGGCCTGGCTGGCGGCGCTCTACACGGGGGTCGTGGTGAACGCCGTGGCCTTCGGCCTGCAGCTGTGGGGCCAGCGCCGCGTCAGCGCCTCCCGCACCGCCCTCGTCCTCATGCTCGAGCCGGTGTTCGCCGCCGGGCTCGGCTACCTCGACGGCGAGCGGCTCGGGGCCGCCGGGGCCGCCGGCGCCGCCCTGATCCTCGCCGGGATCCTGCTGTCGGAGTTTCGGGCGGCCAACCCGTCCCAGAGCCTTGACCAAACGGTCAATATCGAGTCAGGCTGACGGGATATGGCTGACCCGAAGAAGCCCCGCCCCGCCTTCGCGCCCTGGGACCGGCGCGAGCTGCCCGGCTCGTTCTCCGTCGAGGAGACCGCCCGCCGCGTCGGTCACTACAAGTGGGTCGAGATGAAGCTGTTCGAGGCGCTGGGCGGCTGGATCGCCACGGTGCCCGAGCTCGACGTGAAGATGCGCCTCGGCACCCACTGCTACCACCACGCCTGGCACGCCGATCTGTGGAACAAGCGGCTTCCCGAGCTGCGGGAGATGAACACCGAGCGCCTCACCGTGCCGCCCGAGGGCATGGAGGCGTTCATGGCGGCCATGACCGAGCCCGAGGACCAGGACCAGACGATCGAGAAGCTCGTCGGGGTCTACCGGGTCCTGATCCCGCACAAGATCGCGGCGTACACGTTCCATCTGAACAACACCTCGACCATCACCGACGCCCCGACCATCCGCTCGCTGAAGTTCGCCCTGCAGGACGAGTTCGAGGACTGGCGGGACGGCGAGATGATCCTGCAGTCGCTCATCGAGACCGACGAGGAGGTCGAGCGGGCGGCAGCCCACCAGGTCAAGCTGGAGAAGCTGATGCTCGCCGCCGGAGGCGTCGCCGGTCCTGGTTCAATTGGTTCCACGCAAGTCACCTCGGAGGTGGGGGCATGAGGAAGATCTTCCCGGCTGAGCTGCTGGCCCGCGATGGCCGCTTCGTCCGGATCTCGAACGAAGAGCGGTTCAACGACCCGCGTGGCCAGATCGGTCTGGGGGCGTCGGACAAGAAGTCCGGCCGCGGCCCCACCCGGCTGACCCCCGACCGTCCCGAGGCGCCCGATGCCGCCCGCTCGTTGATGCACGGCATCTTCGTGGGCGAGATCCAGGCCCTCGAGGGGGCCGGGCGCACGTGCTGGGACTTCGAGACCGGCAAGGGCGACGACCAGGCCCCGTTCGAGCTCAAGCTCGACATGGCCCGCCAGTGCTGGGACGAGGCCCGTCACTGCGAGATCAGCGTGAAGCTGAGCGACTGGATGGGCACCGAGCTCGGCGAGTTCTCCGAGAACGGCTTCCTCTACCAGGCGGCCTGCAACCCCGACCCGGTGCTGCGCCTCACCGGCGTCAACCGGGCGCTCGAAGGCCTCGCCATCGACGTGTTCAACACGATGCGCGACTTCGGCGACGTCGCCGGTGACCCCGTGCTCGAGTTCTGCGAGGACTGGATGCTGGCCGACGAGGTCACCCACGTGAAGATGGGCAGCGACTGGCTGCGGCGCCTCACCGAGAAGGACCCCGAGCGGCGCGAGCGGGCCCTCGAGTTCCAGCGCATCGTCGACAAGCTGTTCTCCTTCGGCGGCTTCCGCGGCGAGGACGACGACAGCCCGATCAAGCTCGCCCGCCGCTTCCGTGAGCTGGCGGGCTTCTCGGACGCCGAGATCGACGAGATCAACGATCTGTCGATGGAGGCTCGCCGGGAGACGCTCGGCGCCGCTGGCTGATGGCGGTCACCGTCACGCCCGAGGAGTGGAAGTTCGTCTTCTTCGACGGCGCCCGCATCGCCGAGCTGGTCGAGAAGCTGGCCGGACAGATCGGCCTCGACCGCGACGTCCTGATCGAGGTCGACGAGAGCACGCCGCTCGGCCGGGCCCGGGTCACCTCCGTCGACCCGGTGGTGCTGTCGGTCGAGGGTGGCGCGTTCGAGGATCCGAAGCGCCCCCGCCACATGAGCGACCGTGCGGTGTGCGACGTGGCCGGCAAGTGGCTCCTGCGGGTGCGGGACCGGCTCGACCCAGCGTTCGGCGAGCCGCCGGCCGACGACGAGCTGACGCTGGCCCAGACCACGGCGTGGGACACCTACTGCATCGGGCGGCTGGACCGGCTCGGTTACCCCGTGCAGCGTCAGCGCCGGCTCTACCACTTCCGGAACCGTCACGGCTTCTCCGACCTCGCCGACGCCGCCTTCGAGCGGCTGTGGGCGGCCGAGGGCCTCACGTGGGCCGACATCCAGGCCATCTGCGACGAGACCGAGCCGACGCGCACGCCCGTCGGCTGACGGCCTGAAGCCAGACGCGAAGAAGGGCGCCAGGGGAGTGGCGCCCTCCTTCCTTGCACACGGCCTGGCCGCGTACGCCTAGTCGTCTTGGTCGTCGTCGTCCTGGTCGTCGTCGGCGGTGCCGGGGTTGCGGTCGCGGGCCCGCTCGCTGATCTCCTGGCCGTCGACGCCGCCGTCGGAGGCGTCCTCGGCGACGGAGGCGCCGAACGCGCCGCGCTCGGCCGGGGGACCGTCGTGGCCGTCGCCGGCACCTCGGGCCTCGCGGCGCTCGTCGTTGCGCTGACGGGCCCGCTCGCTGATCTCCTGGCCGTCGACGCCGCCGTCGCGGGCGTCCTCGGCGACCGAGGCGCCGAACGTCGCGGCCTCGGGCCGCTCGTCGGACGCGGCGGCCGAGGTGGCGTTGTCGGCGGCCTCGACGTCGAGGACCTCGGCCGCCTTGGGCGGGACGACATCGGGCCGGCCGCCGCCGGTGAGGACGGGTGCGGCGGTGGCCGCCGTCCCGGCGACCAGCGTGCCGATGGCGACTGCGACGGCTGCCTTCGAGGTGAGAGCGGTGACGAAGGTCTGCAGCATCGGGGCTTGCTCCATCGGGTGCGGCCGCCGGGTTGGCGGCGTTCGGGTCGGTGAACGTCGAACTCGACCGCCGGGTTACGGCCGCCCGGTCTCGATCACGTCGACGTCGTCTTCGACCTCGTCCTCGCCCCGATCAGCGGGTCGGCGCTCGAGGTCGGCCCGATGCTCGGCGTCGGCCCGGCGCTCGGCGACCGGACCGCCCTCGTCGCGGGACGGGCCGGGGTCGGCGGGAACCTCGCCCCGCCGACCGCTGCGACCGGGATCCTCCCGCTCTTCCAGCCCCCGGCCGGGGTTGTCGCCGTCGACGCCGTCGTCCTCGTTGCCGTGGCCCCGATCGGGGTCCTCGCCCGGCGCGACCGGGCTCATCGGCGGGCGGCCCGTCGCGGGCGGTGACGCCGGCGGACCGCTCGGGGCGGGGTCGACCATGGCCGGCGCCGGATCGTCGCCGGGCAGGTCGAGGCCGATCACGTCGGCGACCCTGGCCACCTGACGCTGCACCGGGGCGGGCAGCGCGCCGGCCACTCCCAGGGTGCTGACCACGGTGGCCGCCACCGCGCCACCCAGCGCCGCCCGCAGCGCCCGCCGGCGGCCGGGACGGGACGGCGTACGGCCGTCGGGCACCGGGCCGGGGTACGACGGGGCGGGGGCGCGACCGGCGAGCACCTCGGCCAGCGCGGGACCGGCGGCCGGGGCCGGAGCGGCGTCGGCGGCCGCTCGGAGGTCTCGCGCGAACGCGGCGATGGCGGGGTCGTCGTCGAACATGTCGTCGCGGTGAACGTGGGGCCCGCTCACGGGGATACGCCCTCCTCCCCTTCGGTGGCGAGACGTCTCCGAAGCGTGGCGAAGGCGCGGTGCTGGAGCGACTTCACCGCCCCCGGCCGCTTGCCGAGGGCGGCCGCCGTGTCCTCGATGCTGAGGTCGGCCACCACCCGTAGGAGCACGACGTCCCGCTGGTCGGGGGCGAGGGTGTCGAGCAGGGCCTGGACCCGCTCGTCGCCGAGTCCGGCGAGCACGGCGTCCTCGGCGGCCGGGACGCCCTCGCCCACCTCGCCCTCGAGCGGCGCCTGCGTCGGGCGGCGGCTCCGGCGGCGGCGCTCGTCGATCACGAGGTTGTGGGCGATGGCGAAGACCCACGACCGGAACCGGGCCTCCGTGCCCTCGAAGCGCCCGACCCCCCCGAAGACCCGGAGGAAGACCTCGTTGGCGAGCCCGTCGGGGTCCTCGACGCCCGCGCCTCGGAGGTACCCGGCCACCGGGCGACCGAGCCAGTCGAAGAGCCGCTCGAAGGCCCACGCCTCGCCGGTGCGGGCGGCGGCCAGGATGCTGGCGAAGGCTTCACCGAGCCCCGGGTCGGCCACCGGCTAGGCGAGATCGTGGGCGGAGATCCCCTCGAGCAGGTCGATGCCGGGGGGCGAGGCGAGCAGACCGGTGCAGGCCCGGGCCATCTCGACCATCTCGGCGGAGTCGAAGTGCGCCCGCTGGGCCTCGGGCGAGTCCCACTTCTCGATGATGACGTAGCGGCCGGGGGTGGCCACCGAGGCGCACAGATCGATGTTGCGGCAACCGGGGTGACCACGGCTCAGCACCACGTACTTGGCCAGCACCGGCATGAGGGCTTCGGGCCGTTCGGAGCGGAACTCCATGGTGACGATCGTCAGCTCGACCTCGCGCTGCTCCTCGGCATCGGGAAGGGCGTCGGCCATCGGGCTCCTCGCGGCAGGTGACGCAAGCGTCAGTGTCGAACCCAGGCTGCACCCGACGACCGGACGGGTGCCACCTCGGCCGGTCACTGTACGCACCACTCGGCTGGGGGGTCGCGTGGCCAAGGTCCGTGAACGTGAGGATGAGGATCTCGTCCGCCTCTACCTGGCCGACATCGGCCGGTACGACCTCCTGACCAAGGACGACGAGGCGCGGCTGTCCCAGGCCTACGAGCGAGGGTTGGCCGCTCGGGCCGAGCTCGAGTCGGGCGAGCGCCTCACCACCGCCCGTCGCCGTGAGCTGCGCCGGGAGGTCCGGGAGGGCGAGGAGGCCGAGCGCACCTTCGTGCAGGCCAACCTGCGCCTGGTCGTGTCGATCGCCAAGAAGTACCAGGCGTCGGGGCTGCCGCTGCTCGACCTGGTCCAGGAGGGGAACCTCGGGCTCATGCACGCCGTCGAGAAGTTCGACTGGCGCAAGGGGTTCAAGTTCTCGACCTACGCGACCTGG
>DATLFP010000258.1:0-20959 GCA_035540955.1 Acidimicrobiales bacterium | reverse complement strand
GCTCCGCCCGCTTCCCCCAAGCGCGGCGCCTATGGGCGGGTGCGGGTGAGGACGCGGAGGGAGCCCGTGGCGCTGATCTCGCGGAAGCCGTCGCCGAGGGCGCGCTGGTAGATCTCGAACGGGGGCCGGCCGCCGTCGGCGGGGTCGGGGAACACGTCGTGGATGACGAGGAGCCCGCCGAGGGCGACCCGCCGGGACCACGCCTCGTAGTCGGCGTGGGCCGGCTCGGCGCCGTGGCCGCCGTCGATGAACACCAGCGCGCACGACATCTTCAGGAACGCCGCCACCGTCACCGACTCGCCCACCACCGCGATCACGTTCGAGTCGAGGCCGGCGTCGTGGATGGCTCGCCGGAAGAACGGAAGGGTGTCCATGAGACCGGTGGCGGGATCGACCACCTCGGGATCGTGGTGGTCCCACCCGGCCTGGTTCTCCTCCGAACCCCGATGGTGATCGACGGCGAAGAGCACCGTCTCCCGCTGGCGGGCCGCGGCCCCGAGGTAGATCGACGACTTGCCGCAGTACGAGCCGACCTCCACGAACGGCGCGCCGGGCACGAACGCGCCCGCGTCGCAGCCGGCCTCATACAGGGCGAGACCCTCGTCGGGCGGCATGAAGCCCTTGGTGGCCTCGGCGAGCTCGCGAAGGGCGGGGTGCACGGCGCCTACCGTACGACGGGAACCACCGACGTCAGCCGCGCCTCGATGGCCACCCGGACGCGGTCGCCGGGCGCGGGGATGGCTTCGGATCGGACCGGCACCTCCAGCGACGCGCCGCCGTCGACGGCGACGGTCACCGCGAAGCCGGTGCCCCGGAACGTGACCGCGGTGACGGTGCCCGGCTCCCCCTCCGGGCCCAGCGACACCGCGTCGGGCGGCACCACCAGCAGCCCGTCGGGATGGGGCAGGAGGTTGGCGAAGCCGAGGAACCGGGCCACGAACTCGTCGGCCGGACGGCGCCACACCTCGGGCGGCGTCCCCGCCTGCGCCACCCGACCGTCCCGGAGCACCACCACCCGATCGGCGATCGCCAGCGCCTCCTGCTGATCGTGGGTGACGTGCACCACGGCGACCCCGAGGTCGTGCAGCATCGCCCGCAGCTCGCCGGTGAGCCGTTCCCGCAGCGGACGATCGAGCGAGCCGAGCGGCTCGTCCATGAGCAGCAGCTCGCAGCCCGGGGCCACGGCCCGAGCGAGAGCGACCCGCTGCTGCTCGCCGCCCGAGAGGGTCGAGGGCATGCGGGAGCCGTAGCCCTCGAGCCCCACGAGCGCGAGGACCTCGGCCACCCGCTCCTCGACCGGCTCGCCCCGCATCCGCAGCCCGAAGCCGACGTTGGCGGCCACGCTGCGATGGGGGAACAGGGCGAAGTCCTGGAAGACGAGGCCGAACCCGCGGCGATGCGTGGGCTCCCGGGTCACGTCGCGCCCGTCCCACCGGATGGCGCCGGCCGCCGGCGTCTCGAGGCCGGCCACTGCCCGGAGCAGGCTCGTCTTGCCCGACCCGCTGGGACCGAGCAGGCACACCACCTCGCCTCGCTCGACGACCATCGACACGCCGGCCACGGCGACGTGGTCGCCGAAGCGGACCTCGACCCCGTCGACCTCGAGCATCAGCGCCTGTCCATCAGAACGTGGCCATCAGAAACGTGGCCATCAGAACGCGCCCACCGACCCGGCCCGGAACCGCTCGATGCCGGCGATCACGGTGGCGGTGACGAGCATCAGCAGCGTGCTCATCGCCATCGCCTGCCCGAGGTTGAGCGGGCCGGGCTGGCCGAGGAAGCGGAAGATGGCGATCGGCATCGTCGGGTTGTCCGGCCGGGCGAGGAACAGCGTCGCGCCGAACTCCCCGAGCGAGATGGCGAAGGCGAACCCGGCGGCCACGAGGACCGCCCGCGACGCGAGCGGCACATCGACCGCCAGCCGGACCCGCACCGGCGACGCGCCGAGCACGGCCGCCGCCTCCCGCAGCCGCGGGTCGATCGACCGCAGCGCCGGCACCACGATGCGCACCACGAACGGCGCGGCGATCAGGGCGTGCGCGATCGGCACCAGACCCCACCACGTGCGCAGATCGAGCGGGGGCTCGTCGAGGGCGAGCAGGAAGCCGAGCCCGAGGGTCACCGCCGACGTGCCGAGCGGCACCATCACGAGGAGGTCGAGCAGCCGGCTCGTCCGCCGGTCGCGGTAGGCGGCGAGCCCGGCGGTGATCCCGCCGACGAGGAGCGCGATGGCGGTGGCGATGGCGGCATAGGTCACCGAGTTGCGGATCGCGGCCTCGGGCGGCACGAACAAGCTCGAGCCCCGCCGGCTCGTGCCCAGCGCCCGGTAGAACGTGAGCCCGAGACCGCCCCCCACGTCGACCGACCGGTAGGCGACGACGGCGAGCGGCGTGACGAGGAACGCCAGCGTCGGCCCGAGGATGGCGGCCAGCACCGCGCGCTCGGCACCGACCGGTCGCCGGGCGGCGTCCCGGGCGCGGCGGGGCACGACCCGTGCCTGCATCCGGCCGGCGACGACGAGGCATGCCACCACCGCGACCAGCTGGACGACGGCGAGCGCGGCCGCCGTGCGCAGGTCGAGGAAGTACGCCACCTGCCGCCAGATCTCGACGTCGATCGTGGCCCGCCGCGGCCCGCCGAGGAGGAGGACCACGCCGAAGGACGTGAACGTGAACAGGAACACGATCGACGCCGCCGCCACCAGCGCCGGGCGAACCAGCGGCAGCGACACCTCGCGGAACGCCGTCCACCGGCTGGCGCCCAGCGACCGCGCCGCCTCCTCGAGCTGCGGATCGACCTGACCCAGCGCGTTGGCGACGGTGCGGGCCACGACGGCGACGTTGAAGTACACGTGCGCGGCGAGGATGGCGCCGACGCCGGGCAGCAGGCCGCCGAGCGGGCCCCCGAGCGGGCCGCGAGGCCCGAGCACGGCCACGAACGCGCTCGCCACGACGACCGTGGGCAGCACGAACGGGACCGTGATCAGCGCCCACACCACCGCCCGCCCGCGGAAGCGGAACCGGGCCAGCGCCCACGCACCGGGGAGGGCGACGGCGATCGTCAGCACCGTCGAGACCGCGGCCTGCCACAGCGTGAACCACGCCACCCGCTGGAGCCGACGGTCGCCGAGCACCTCGAGGACGCCGGCGCCGGTGAGCCCCTCGGCGATCACCGTCGCCACCGGCCAGACGAAGAACAGGCCGACGAACGCGAGCGGGACGGTGGCCAGCAGCCCCGACCCGCTCAGCCGAGGACGATCTCGGTCCACTCGTCGATCCAGCGGTCCCGGTTGACGTCGATGTCCGCCGGGTCGAGCCGGAGCGGTTCGGGGACCACGGCGGCGTGGGCGACGAACTCCTCGGGCAGGTCGATGCCCTCGACGACGGGGAGCACGAACATCTGCATCGGCATGTCGGCCTGGAACACCGGCGAGAGCATGAAGTCGATGAGCTGGCGGGCCTCGTCCTCGTGCTCGGTGCCCTGGAGGATCCCGGCGAACTCGATCTGCTCGACGCAGGTGTCGACGAGCACGCCGGTGGGCGCGTCGTCGGGCTGCGGCTCGGCGAAGATCACCTCGGCCGGCGGGCTCGTGGCGTAGGAGACGACGAGCGGCCGGTCACCCTCGCCCGAACCGCCAGAGAAGTGCTGGTAGTACGCCTCCTCCCAACCGGTGGCGACGAGCACGTCGTTTGCCACCAGCGCCCGCCACCAGTCCTGCCAGCCGTCCTCGCCGAAGTGGGCGATGGTGCCGAGCAGGAAGGCGAGGCCCGGCGAGCTGGTGGCTGGGTTCTGCACCACCAGGCGGCCCCGCTCGGTCGGGTCGGCGAGGTCCTCGAAGGTCGCCGGCGGGCCGTCGGGGTAGGTCGACCGGTCGAAGTTCACGCACACCTCGCCGTGGTCGATGGGCGTCACCCGGTGCTCGTCGTCGAGCACGAAGCGGGGGTCGACGTCGTCGATGGCCGGCGAGCGATGCCGGACGAACAGATCGGCATCGAGGGCGCGGGTGAGGAACGTGTTGTCGACGCCGAAGAAGACGTCGCCCAGCGGGTTCTCCCGGTTCAGGATCGACAGGTTGAGGGCGGCGCCGGCGTCACCCGAGGCGACGATCTCCACAGCGATCCCGCTCTCGGCGGTGAACGCCTCGAGCACCTCGTCGGACACCGCGAACGAGTCGTGCGTCACCAACCGCAGCGTGACGCCGTCACCGTCACCGCCGTCGTCGTCGTCGCCGCACCCGGCCGCCACCAGGAGCAGGGCGAGCGCCCCTGCAAGCCATCGCTTCACCTTCATGTCAACCTCCGGTCCCGGGCTGCACCGCGAGCAGCGTCCCGTCGTCGAGCTCCACCGACGCGTCCGCGCCGATGAAGACGTTGCTGACACCACGAGTGCTGCCGGCGTCGAGCCGCTCCCCGCGCAGCGGGTAGACGAGCCCCTCGGTCCTGACTCCGCTCGCGGCGCCGCCGACCGCCAGCAGCGACACGAGGTCGCCCGGCGCGCCGCGCAACTCGGCCCGCTCGCGCACGACGGTGATCGTCGACGCGCCGACGTAGGCCTCGACGCGCATCGCCGCGAACCGCGGCGATGCCAACAGGAGGGCGTTGGCGAGGAAGTGGTCGACGCGCCCGCCATGGCCGCCGACCACCACCACGTGATCGGCGCACCGGCCGGCGGCCGCCGCCAGCCCGAGCTCGAGGTCGGTCTCGTCCTTCGCCTCGGGGTGGCGTTCGACCACGGCGCCCGAGCGCTGCGCCCGCTCGAGCGCGTCGAGGTCGACGGAGTCGAAGTCGCCCACGGCGAGGTCGACCCGCCGCCCCAGCGCGACGGCCTGTGCCAGGCCCGAGTCGGCAGCGATCACGAACGCCTCGTCCGGGAGCCGCAGCGCCAGCCGGGGATCCACGGGGTCGCCGCCGGTGAACAGGAGGACCGTTCGCTCGGCGTCCATGTCGCTTCCTCCCTACGCGGGGATTGCCCCGGTCAGGTTCGAAGGGTCGCCGGCCCAGCAGCCGGCCTCTCAGCCCGGTCACGCCGGGCTCCCCTGGTGTCGACGACGACGCTAGCGCCTCGTCGCTACAGCGCGGCCACCGCCACCGCCGGGCGACCGGCGACGCCGAGGCGCTTCGGCGAGCCGTGGTCGACGGCATCGCCGAAGGCGAACACGTTCCCGTCGCGGGACTGGACCCAGTACCCGCCGCCGGTCCTGGTCGGCGTCAGCCCGACCGCCGGCGGGATGTCGCAGAAGCCGACCTTGTCGACACCGCCGTGCCAGCGGGCGTCGCCGAAGGGCAGCACGGTGCCGATGCTCGTGACCATCCAGTACCCCTTGCCGGTGGGTGTGGGGGCGAGGTCGACGACCGGGAACATCGTCGCGCCGCCGGTCGAACCGAGGAAGCGGGCGTCGCCGAAGGAGAACACGCCGCCGTCGGCGGCCACCAGCCAGTAGCCGCGACCGGTGGCGGTCGGGGCCATGCCCACGATCGGGCGGTTGAGGCGCAGGGCGCCGGTCGATCCCGCGAACCGGGCGTCGCCGAAGGTGAAGATCCCGCCGTCGGCGGCCACCAGCCAGTAGCCGCGACCGGTGGGCGTCGACGCCATCCCCACCACCGGCTGGTTGAGGCGCATGGCTCCGGTCGAGCCGTGGAAGCGGGCGTTGCCGAAGGAGAAGATGCCGCCGTCGGACGCCAGCTGCCAGTAGCCGCCGCCATCGGGGGTGACGGTCATCCCGGTGATGGGCTCGGCCAGCGGCCGGCCCCCCATCGACCCGTGGTACGGCGCGCCGCCGAAGGAGTACACGGCGCCGTCGCTGGTCGTCGACCAGTACCCGGGCGCGGCGTCGGTCGACGGCTTCGGCGCCGGGTTGTCGTCGAAGGCGCAGCGGTCGTTCACGCGCCGTCCCTGCGAGAGCATGAGCGACCAGTACGGGTTGACCCAGTCGCCGGCCGGCGTCTGCATCTCGAAGTGCAGGTGTGGCGAGGTGCCCTCGGCGTTGCCGCTGTCGCCCATGTAGCCGATGAACTGCCCGGCGACCACCCGGCTGCCCACGCCGATGCCGGGGGCGAAGATCCACTCCTCGGGGTTGAGGCCGTCGTCTGTGCCGGGGCTGTCGTTGTTCACGTGGATGTAGCGGTACGACCAGCCGTCGTTGCCCCGCAGGGTGAACATGTTGTTGCCGTCGGTCCGGGCCCAGCCGATCCGGCCGTCGGCGGCCGCCAGCAGCGGCTGGAGCTTCGTGCCCATGAGATCGTTGCCCTGGTGCTGGCGGGTGCAGCCGCTCCGGCAGTGACCCCAGTCGTTGGAGTAGGAGACGGCGCCCATCACCGGGAAGGTGATGCGGTGGTAGGCGACCTCGTCACTGAGGGCATGCGCGTCTGATGCCGGCCCCACGAGGACCAACCCGCCGACCACCGCCGTGACGAGGCCGACGAACAGTCGGCATCGCATCCGTGAACCTTCGGGACGGATCGCCCCCGCCTTTAGCCCGGAATGACTATCCCGGGCTGGTCACCGTCGGTGGTCACCTCATGGTTCGCGAACAGCAGGTAGTGCAGGACGAAGAACTTGCCCACCCAGATGACCCCGAACGCCGAGAGGTTGGCGAGGGAGACCACCCAGGTCGCGTTCTTCCACCCGGTGGCGACGGCCACGGTGAGCGTCGACAGCAGGAGACCGAGGAAGGCCATGCCCCAGAACGGCATGACCTCCTTCCAGAGGCGGTTGCGGCCGCGCTTGCCCCAGACCCAGTAGCGGTTGAGGAAGTACGACGGGATGGAGCCCACCGCCACCGAGGTGACGTTCGACGGGATCGGCTCCCATCCGAGCAGCCCACTGCAGGTCCACAGGACCGACTGGCCGGTGACGACGGCGACCACCGAGACGAGGGAGTAGAGGATCGGCTTGCGGCCACGGCCCTTGGCGAGCTCGGTGAGTCGGGCTCGACGAGCCATTGGCGGCGGCGACGCGATCTCCGACACGGACACGCACGGTATCGCCGGATCCCCGCACCCCCGCAGTCACCTTCTGCGTCGAAAGCGGGCGCCAGCGAGCCGCGACGCCCCGGAGCGAAGGAGCAAGTCGGCCCTCGCCCGCAGGGCCCCGACCCGACGCCGCGGCGGCGCGCACGACGCAGGCCCGCCGGAGCGGTGGGCCGCTCGCGAGCGTCAGCGAGCCGCGACGCCCCGGAGCGCAGGCAATGTCACAGCGCGTTGGCCTTGGCGACGTCCCCGTACCAGCGGGCCGAGGCCTTCGGCGTGCGGACGAAGCTCGAGCGGTCGACGGCCACGAGGCCGAAGGTGGGGCCGTAGCCGAGGGCCCACTCGAAGTTGTCGAGCAGCGACCAGTACGTGTACCCGCGCACCTCGATGCCGTCGGCGATGGCCCGCAGCACCCCCCTGAGCGCCCGTTCGACGTACTCGATGCGCTCGTCGTCGTCGTCGGTGCCGATGCCGTTCTCGGTCACGATGATCGGCGTGTGGTCGGTCAGGTCCCACGCCCGGCGGATCGTCTCCTCGAGGGCCTCGGGCCAGAACTCGTAGCCCATCAGCGTGGTGCGGACGCCGGGCTCGGGACCGAGCGCGCCATCGGGACCGATGCGGGTGCGGGAGTACGTCTGCACGCCGATGAAGTCATCGCCGGTCGCGGCCTCGAGGTAGACGTCCTCGAGGTTGCGCATGATGCGCTTCGCCCGCTCCTCGCCGCCGTCGACCGGGTGCGGCGAGGTCATGGCCAGCGTGAGCCCGACGTCGAGGTCGCTGCGCACGCCCTTGATCGCGTCAACGGCAGCGCGGTGGGCATGGCAGAACACGTCGTTGACGGCGCGTCGCATCGCGGCGTTGCGGTGGCCGGGCGGGAACACGCCGGTGAGGTAGCCGTGGGTGGCGACCATGTTCGGCTCGTTGATGGTGCAGGCGGTCCCGATGAGGTCGCCGAGGTGGCGGGTGACCCGCTCGCAGTAGCGGGCGAACCGGCCGGCGGTGTCGGGCTCCTCCCACCCGCCATGGTGGGCGACCCAGCGAGGGGTGGTGAAGTGGTGGAACGTGACCACCGGAGTGACGCCTCGCTCGCGCAGGTCGTCGCACACTCGCTTGTAGTGATCGAGGGCGGCGAAGGAGAACTCGCCCTCCTCGGGCTCGATGCGGGCCCACTCGATCGAGAACCGGTAGCTGTCGAGCCCGAGGTCGGCGACGATCGCGTGGTCGTCGGCGTAGCGGTGATAGCTGTCGCAGCAGTCGCCCGACGGCTCGGTCGTGCCCGAGTCGGGGTTGTGCTCCCACGCCCACCAGTCGTTGTTCCAGTTCCCGCCTTCGATCTGGTGGGCGGCCGTGGCCGTGCCCCAGGTGAACCCGTCGGGGAAGGCGCTCGCGTGCTCGCTCATGCGGCGACGCTAGGCCGCGGACGTGACCCCCGCGTCCCGCCGAGCGGCGTCGATCACGACACCCAGCTCGATGTGCTCGGGCCCGATCTCGGCGCACGCCATCGCCGCCGCGTGCCCGAGCACGCGGCGCTCGTGGGCCGCGTCGAGCGCGAGCCCGCGCAGCTGCTCGGTCGCCTGGGTCGTCAGCCGGTCCACGAGCTCAATCCTTCCTGGTCTCCTCGCGCAGCGCGCGCGCAATTTCGACGTCGACGAGGTGGCCCGCCGGCGCGCTCACGAGACCTTCTTCAGGATCTCGATGACGTCGGCCTCGACCTGGTCCTTGGTCATGCCGGCTTCGATGAGGACCGACCCGCCGATGCCGTCGGGCACGTCGAACACCCCGAGGAGCAGGTGCTCGGTCCCGATGTAGTTGTGCCCGAGCCGCAGGCCGTTGGCCAGGGCCTGCTGGATGACCAGGTTCGCCTTGGGCGTCATGGGCGCTCGGCTCCGTCGCCCGCCGGGGGCGATGTCGTTGGGGAGCACGCGCTCCACGATCATCTCCCGGGTGATGCCGCCGGCCTCGAGCAGCCGCCCGGCGATGCCCTGGGACACCGCCAGGAGTCCGAGCAGCAGGTGCTCGGTCCCGACGTAGGAGTGACCGAGCTCGGCGGCGGCGCGCTCGGCCTCGCGCACGGCGGCGCGCGCTCGTCCGGTCCAGGACTGCCCGAACCGCCACGGCCGGTCCCGGTCGCCCCGGCCGCGGCGCTCGCTCTTGTGCCGCTGCTGCGCGGCCTGCTTGGTGACGCCCATCGCCGCCCCGATCTCGGACCACGAGCAGCCGGCGCGGCGGGCCTGGTCGACGAAGTGCCCGATGAGGCTGTCGGCCACCTCGTCGAGGTCGGCCTTCACCCCCATGGCGGCGCTGAGCCGGTCGAGGGGCTCGTCGGTGACGGCCGAGTCCTGCACCTGGGCGATGAGCTCGTCGAGTTCCATGGCGTCAACCTCTCATTGACGACCCGGGATCGTCAAGTAGGAGTTGACGGATACGCTGCCGGGCGTGGGAACCGCCCTCGACGAGCTCGTCGACCTCCTCGACCTCGAGAAGATCGAGGAGAACATCTTCCGCGGGCGCCAGCCCGACGAGGACCGCCAGCGGGTCTTCGGCGGCCAGGTCGCCGGCCAGGCCCTGGTGGCCGCCACCCGGACCGTCGAGCGCGAGCGCCAGGTCCACTCGCTGCACGCCTACTTCCTGCGCCCCGGCGACCCGTCGATCCCGATCCTCTACGAGGTCGACCGCATCCGCGACGGGCGGTCCTTCACCACCCGGCGGGTCGTCGCCGTCCAGCACGGCCGCGCCATCTTCAACCTGGCCGCCTCGTTCCAGGTCGCGGAAGAGGGGCTCGACTTCTCCGTCGATCTCCCCGACGCACCTTCACCCGAGTCGCTCCCCACGTTCAAGGAGCGCTACGCCGACTACGCCGACCAGATGGGCGACTGGTACCACCGGCCCCGGCCCATCGAACATGCGCTACGTCGACGCCCCGCTGCCCGACAGCGAGCCGTCGCGCTCCCCGCAGGTGAGCCAGCGGGTGTGGATGCGGGCCGACGGCACGCTCAGCGACGACCTCACCCTGCACGCGTGCATCGTCACCTACGCCAGCGACATGACCCTGCTCGACACCACGCTGCTTCCCCACCGGCTGCGCTGGAGCGAGGACGCCATCCAGATGGCGAGCCTCGACCATGCCATGTGGTTCCACCGCCCGTTCCGGGCCGACGAGTGGCTCCTGTACGTGCAGGACACACCGTCGACCTCGGGTTCGCGCGGCCTGGCGCGGGGCTCGATCTTCACCCGGGACGGCAGCATCGCCGTGTCGGTCGTGCAAGAGGGGCTCATCCGAAAGGTCCGATGACGCGCCGCCGACGACGGGCCGTCGCGCTCACGGCCGCCCTCGCGCTGATCGTCGCCGGCTGCGGCGACGACGACGCTGACGGCACCGCCGACGACACCGCGACGACGAGCGCGTCGACGTCGGCCCCGTCGCCCACTGCGAGCGCGCCGGAGCTCGACGGCACGATCGCGCTCGACGAGGTGGCCGTCACGCTCGTCGAGATCGCCGACCTCGCCCAGCCGCTCGACCTCACGTTCCGGCCCGGGACACCGGGCCTGTTCGTGGCCGAGAAGGGAGGCCGGGTGCAGCACGTGGCGGCGCCCGGCGCCGAACCGCAGCTCGCGCTCGACATCAGCGGCGACGTGTCCGGCGGCAACGAGCAGGGCCTGCTCGGCATCGCCTTCTCACCCGACGGCTCGATGCTCTACGCCCACTACACGAACCGCGACGGCGACACCCGGGTCGACGAGTGGGCGATGGGCCCCCGGCCGGCCGACGTCGACACCGCCTCCCGTCGCACCGTCTTCGGGACCCGTCAGCCGTTCCCCAACCACAACGGCGGCCGACTCACGTTCGGACCCGACGGGCTCCTCTACCTCGGCCTCGGAGACGGCGGCGCCGCCGGCGATCCGCAGGACAACGCCGAGAACCCCGACTCCCCGCTCGGCAAGATCCTCCGGTTCGACCCGGCCGCCGGCGGCGAGCCCGAGCGGTGGGCCATCGGGCTGCGCAACCCGTGGCGCTTCTCCTTCGACCGCGCCACCGGCGACGTGTGGGTCGGCGACGTGGGCCAGAACCAGTGGGAGGAGATCGACCTGATCCCGGCGGGAACACCGGCGGGGGTCGACCTCGGTTGGGACCGGTTCGAGGGCACGCACGAGTTCGAGGGCGGCGATCGCGACGGCCTGCTGTTCCCGGTGTTCGAGTACGGGCGCGACGAGGGACAGTCGGTCGTTGGCGGGTTCGTGTACCGCGGCGGTCACGAGGCCTGGCACGGCATCTACTTCTTCGCCGACACCTACACCGCGTCGCTGCGGGTGCTGCGGGCTGGCGCCGACGGCATCGAGCACCGCGATCTCGGCGTCGGCGTGCCGGGCGGACTGGTGGCGTCCTTCGGCGAGGACGCCGACGGCGAGCTGTACGTGCTGTCGCTCGGCGGCGGGGTCTTCCGGGTAGAGCCCGCCTGATGCGACGCCGCACTGCTCTCCTCGCCCTCGCCCTGGTCGCCGCGTGCAGCAGCGGCGACGACGACGCGGCACCCACCACCGTCACGACCACGACGGTGGCGACCACGGTGACGACGGGAGCCACCACCACGACCACCGAGGTCGACCTCGACGCCGCGCCGGTGGCGGCCACCGACCCGGCCGGGCTCGCGGCGCAGATCGAGGCGGCCCACGCGGCCATCGCCGATGCCGCCACGAGCGAAGCGGGGCTGGCCGCCGCCGGCCATCTGCAGCAGGTTGCCTACCGGGCGCTCGCCGCCCAGCCCGAGTGGGATGCCGAGGTCGAGGCGGCACTCCCCGACTCCCTGCATGCCGCCGTCGACGCCAACGTCGAGGCCGGACGCCAGCTGCGGGCGCTCGTGCGCAACCCCCGTCCCCACCTGCCGGCGTGGCGCATCATCGAGCCGGAGCCGCCCGCCGTGCTGCGGGCCCACTACGAGGCGGCCGAGGCGGAGTTCGGCGTCCGGTGGCAGTACCTCGCCGCCGTCCACCTGACCGAGACCCGCATGGGGCGCATCCGGGGGACGAGCACCGCTGGCGCCCAGGGCCCGATGCAGTTCCTTCCGAGCACGTGGGAGGCGTACGGCGAGGGGGACATCAACGACACCGGCGACGCCATCCGGGCCGCCGCCCGCTACCTGCACGCGAACGGCGCGCCGGGCGACATGGACAACGCCCTCTACCGCTACAACCCGACGGAGAAGTACGTCATCGCCGTCAAGGCCTACGCCGGGCAGATGATCGAGGACGAGCGGGCGTTCCTCGGCTACTACCACTGGCAGGTGTACTACTGGTCGACCCTCGGCGACGTGTGGCTCCGCGTCGGCTACGAGGAGACCGAGGAGCGCCCCGTCACCCCCGCCGACCTCGACTGAGCAGACCGTTACGGGCAGGCGGCGAGCGACGAAGATCGGGGAGATGTCCCTCGACCCGGGGGTGCTCTATCGCGATCACGCCACCGCCGTGTGGCGGTACGCGCGCGCCCGGGTCCCCACCGACGCCGACGCCGAGGACGTGACGAGCGACGTGTTCACCCGCGCCCTGCGCACGGTCGAGGGCTATGACCCGGCCAGCGGCATGCCCCGGGCATGGCTCGTGGGCATCGCCCGCCACGCGGTGGCGGACTTCTGGCGTCGACGGCGGCCCGAGGACCCGACCGCCTCCGTCCCCGACCGGGCCGGGATCTCCAGCGACGATCCCGTCGAGGCCGTGGAGCGGGCGGCCACCACCGAGGACGTCCACCGGCTCCTCGACGGGCTTCGCGAGCGGGAGCGCGAGGTGGTGGCGTTGCGCTTCGGCGCCGAGCTGAGCTCGGCCGAGATCGGTGACGCCCTCGGCATCTCACCGACGGCGGCGCGGATGTTGCTGCACCGCGCGGTCACGAAGCTGCGGGGGGTGATGACCGATGAGTGACGCCTTCGACCCCGATCACGAGCGGGCCGCGCTCGCGCTCGATGCGCAGATCGACGCGGTGCTCGCCGGGCGGTGGACCGCCGACGACGACGCAGTCGTCCACCGGCTGGCGGCCACGATCCGGACCGACCCGCCGCCGGCGCTCGGAGCCCGGGTCGCCGGCGAGCTGCGACGCACGGCCCACCGCCGGTTGGCGCCGGTGCGGGTGGCGGCGGCGGCCATGGCGTACCTGTTCATCTCCCACGGTGTCGGCAACCTGGTGAACCCCGAGTGGATCGCCCGCAACGTCGGTGAGCCCAACTCGGTCCACTTCGCCACCGAGGGCGGTCTGGCCCTCGTCGCGGTGGGGTTGGTCGTGGCCCTCGCCGCACTCCGTCCGGTGTGGCTGCCGGCCGCCGTCACCGCCGGCGTGCCACTGGGCCTCGCGTTCGGCGTCCTCGGCGTGCGCGAGATCGGCGAGTTCAACGGCGGCGCGGTGCTGCACCTGAGCCAGCTGGCCGTCGCCCTCTACCTCGGCATCGCGCTGTGGCGGCACCGCCGTTACGCGCGGGCACTCCGCGACGAAGGAGGAGCATGACCGCCACCGCGAGCACCCGCACCCCTGCCGTCGAGCCGACCTCGCCCACCCGGGAACCCGCACCCGTCGCCCGGTGGGTCCGGATCGCGCTGATCGCCCTCGGTGCCCCGAACGCGGCGGCCGGGCTGTGGGCCGTCCTGGCGCCACAAGCGTGGTTCGACCGGTTCCCGGGCTGGGATCCCCGGCTCGTGGCCGCCGAGCCGCCGTTCAACGCCCACCTGGCGACCGACGCGGGCGCCGGTCTCCTCGCCTCGGGCGTCGTGCTCCTCGCCGCCGCGTGGCTCGCCGATCGCCGCTCGGTCCTCGTCGCCGTCGTCGCGTTCGCCGCGTTCGCCGTGCCCCACGCCGCCTACCACGTGCTCCATCCGGCGCCCGGCCTCTCCGGCGCCGAAGACGCGCAGAACGCGATCCTGCTCGTGTTCACGGTCGCGGTCGCGGCCGCCGTCTTCCTGAGCGTCCTCCGCCCCCGCCACTGACGAGCCGGTTGCGTTCCCCCCGTGGGTAGCGTCACGGGATGCGGCTTCCCACCCACGGCCTGTCCAAGGACGAGATCCTCGAGGCACTGCAGGCCAAGCGGGGCAACGACGCCCGCTGGCGCGAAGGCCGGACGTTCGGCCTGGTGTTCGACGGCGGCGCGTCGGTGCACGAGGTGGCCGAGGCGGTGGCCGTCGAGTTCCTCCACGAGAACGCGCTGAACCCGATCGCGTTCCCGAGCCTCGCCCAGATCCAGTCCGAGGTGTGCGGGATCACGGCGGACCTCTTCCACGGCGACACCGCCGCGGGGTTCATGACCTCGGGCGGCACCGAGTCGATCCTCATGGCGGTGAAGGCGGCGCGCGAGCGGGGGAAGGCGGAGCGGGGCATCACCGCGCCCGAGATGGTCCTCCCCGAGAGCGCCCATGCCGCGTTCCACAAGGGCGCCTACTACTTCGGGCTGACGGTGCACAAGGTGAAGGTGCGGGACGACTGGCGGGCCGACGTCGACGCCATGGCCGACCGGGTGAACGAGAACACCGTGCTCGTCGTCGGCTCGGCGCCGCAGTACCCGCAGGGTGTGATCGACCCCATCCCCGAGCTGGCGGCGCTGGCGGCCGAGGTCGGTGCCTCGTTCCACACCGACGCGTGCATGGGCGGGTTCGTGCTCCCGTTCATGGAGCTGCTCGGTCACGACGTCCCGCCGTGGGACTTCCGCGTCCCCGGCGTCACCACCATCTCCGCCGACGTGCACAAGCTCGGCTACGCCCCGAAGGGCGCGTCGGTGATCCTCCACCGCGACAAGGACCTCCGGCGCTACCAGACGTTCGTGTTCGACAACTGGCTCGGGGGCCTGTACGCCTCGCCCAACATGCAGGGCTCGCGCTCGGCGATGCCGATGGCCACCGCGTGGGCGGTGCTGCACCATCTCGGCGTCGAGGGGTACAAGCGCCTGACCGAGCGCACGATCCGCACCCGCGAGCGGATGGTCGAGGGCATCCGGGCGATCGAGGGGCTGCGCGTGCTCGGCGAGCCCGAGGCCCAGATCGTCGCCATGGCGTCCGACGACGACGCCCTCGACGTGTTCGCCGTGGGCGACGCCCTCCTGGCGCGCGGCTGGCTCCACGACCGCCAGGCGCCGCCCGACACCCTCCACTCGACGGTGAGCGCCGGCAACGCGCCGGTGATCGAGGACTACCTCGCCGACCTCGCGGCATGCGTCGAGGAGGTGCGGGGGTCCCGAGCCGAGGACCGCTCGACCACCTACGCCGGACTCGAGTAGCCGCGCCGATCACGGCGGGCTCGTACCGTGGGCCCGTGAGCGAGATCACCACCACCGACGAGCTGCGGGCCATCTACCGCCCGCCGGGGGCGCCGGCGCTGCGCAAGCAGCATGCCGCCATCGACGACCACGACCGCGCCTTCATCGCCCATGCGCCGTTCGTGATCGTGGCCACATCGGACACGGCGGGCCGGTGCGACGTGTCGCCCAAGGGCGGGCCGCCCGGTTTCGTGACCGTGCTCGACGACGGCACGGTCGTCATCCCCGACCTGGCCGGCAACAACCGCCTCGACTCGCTGCAGAACCTGCTCGACAACGCCGGGATCGGCCTCCTGTTCCTCATCCCCGGCATCGACGAGACGCTGCGGGTGAACGGCCGGGCCCGCCTGTCGACCGACCCCACCGTGCTGGCGACCAGCGCGGTCGGCGGCGTGGTGCCGAAGGTCGCCATCGCCGTCGACGTGGAGGAGGCCTACATCCACTGCGCGAAGGCGCTGCGGCGAGGCTCGGTGTGGCAGGCCGAGCAGTGGCCCGACACGAGCGACATGCCGTCGGTCGCCTGCATGCTCCGCGACCAGGTCGCGCCCGAGGTGGAGGTCGAGGTGATCGCCCAGGCCCTCGAGGACGGCTACGAGCGCACCATGTGGCAGACCGGAGGCTGACCCGCACCGCCACGGTCACCGGCCAGCCTCTTGACACGGTCCATGTCGTCATGACACGGTTCGTGTCGTGAGCCTGCGGGAGCAGCAGCGGGCGACCACCCGGGACCAGATCGTGGAGGCGGTCCACCACGTCCTCGTCGAAGACCACCCGGCGTCGCTCTCGATGCCCCGCATCGCCGAGCGGGCCGGCGTCAGCCTCCGCACCGTCTACCGCTACTTCCCCACCAAGGAGGCGCTGGTCGACGCCGCCTCGGAGACGTTCCGCGTGCCCGACGTGGGCGAGGTCGTGGGCCTCGACGGTCTGCCGGCCTATCTCACCCGCGCCTGGATCGGGTTCAGCGAGCACCTCGCGTCGGTGCGGTCGCAACACATCACCCCTGTGGGGCGGGCCATCCGTGACCGCCGCATCGAGCCGGCCCGGCGCATCACCGACCAGTCGCTGCGGGCGGCCGGCGTCGACCTCGGCGACGAGCAGGCACTGCTCGTCGACCTCGTCGTCGCCATGACGTCCTCATCGACGTTCCTCGAGCTGTGCGACCGGCTCGACAACACACCAGAAGACGCGGCACGCGTGACGGCCTGGGCCGTCCATGCGGTCGTCGACCGCGCCATCACCGAAGGAGCCATCACACCATGACCGCCGCCGCCCGCACCTCCGCCGACGACGCCACCTGGACCAAGCCCGGACCCGGCACGTGGGAGCTCGACGCCTCCCACTGCGGCCCGGCGCCCGGACCGATCCAGCGCGGTCTCTACGAGCACTGCCTGGAGACGGGCATGACCGACGGGTTCGCGATGTTCGGCGCCCCGCTGCGGACCATGACCATGCGCTGCGTGAACGGCAAGTTCTACCGCCGCCTGGTGCCGCTGATCGGCGGCGACAAGGACATGCGCCCCCCGCCGGCCGCCGCCCTCTGGCTCGCCACCCGCCTGCATCCCGCGTTCCGGCGGGCCGAGCGGCTGGCCAAGGAGAGCTTCGCGACCAAGCGGTGGCGGGCCGAGCTCGCCCGCTGGGAGTCGGAGTGGAAGCCCGAGCTGGTGAAGGCCAACCTGCGCTTCACCGACGTCGACGTGTCCGCCCTCGACGACGCCGCGTTCGTCGAGCACCTCACCGAGCTGCACGCCCACCTGCTCGAGTCCACCGCCCTGCACTTCCGGCTGCACGTCTCGGACATGGGCCCGCTCGGTGACCTCATGGTGAAGCTCGAGGACTGGGGACTGCACCGCGACGACACCTTCCGCGCCCTCGTCGCCGCCTCGCCCGCCACCCGCGAGCCGGCCGTCCAGCTGGCGGCCATCGCCGGCGCCCTGCGCGCCGCCGGGGTCGATCCCGCGGCGATCACGTCGCTCGACGACGTACGGGCGGTGCCGGCCGCGTCCGACGCCCTCGACGAGTACCTGCGGTTCCACGGCTGGCGTCTCACCACCGGCTACGACGTCGAGGACCGGTTCCTGCTCGAGCTCCCCGACGTGATCGCGGCGTCGATCCGGGGGGCACGATCCGCCGCGCCCGACGACGCCGAGGCGGCGCTGGCCTCGATCGCCGCGCTGCGCGAGGAGGTGCCGCCCGCCCACCGCGCTGAGCTCGACGAGGCGATCGAGGACGCCCGGCTCTCCTACGGGCTCCGCGACGAGAACGGGCCGCTCACCTACGAGTGGCCCGCCGGCCTCCTCCGCCGGGCGATCCTCGACGCCGGCCGTCGCTTGCACGGCGCCGGCCGGCTGGCGTCCGAGGCCGACGTGTTCGAGCTGTCGGTCGACGAGATCTGCTCGCTGCTCACCACCGGCGCCGGACCCGATCTGGCCGAGATCGAGGGCCGGGCGGCGGAACGGCGGCGGTGGGCGACGATGGACGCGCCGGCCCGGCTCGGTCCGGAGGAGGCGCCCCCGCCCGTCTCGGCCATGCCGCCGAACCTCGCCCGCATCACCCGGATCGTGCTCACCGTCGTCGACACCCTGGAAGCCGACCTCGACCAGGCGTCGCTGCACGGCATGGGCATCGGGACCGAGCCCTACACGGGTACGGCACGCGTGGTCCACGACGCGGCCGAGGCACTGGCGACGATGGAACCGGGCGACATCGTCGTCGCGCCGTACACCGCCCCCACGTACAACACGGTGCTGGCCATGGCGGGGGCCATCGTCACCGAGGAGGGTGGCCTCCTCTGCCACGCGGCGGTGATCGCCCGCGAGCTCGGCATCCCCGCGGTCATCGGTGCCGGCGACGCGATGAGCGCCATCCCCGACGGCGCCACCATCGAGGTCGACCCGGCGAGCGGGGCGGTTCGCGTCCTCGCCTGAGACGTATCGTCGGGCCGTGCCCCGCCTCGCCACCGACGCCGACCTCGATCTCGTGGCCCGCATCTGCGCCGCCGGCTTCGCCGCCGACCCGCTGACGAGCTGGCTGTTCCCCGATCCGGCCACGCGCGACAGTGGCCTGCGCATCGGCTTCGGCGGGCTCGCCCGGAGCTATCTCGGCACGGAGACGAGCATCCTCCACATCCTCGACGACGCGTGCGTGACCATGTGGCGCTCTCCCGACCACCAGCCACCGCCCGAGGAGGGCGGCGACGGAGCCGAGGACGAGTCACCGTTCCCGGCCGACGTGCAGGAGCGGTTCCGCATCCTCGGCGAGCTGATGGAGGCGGCGCACCCCCACGATCGCCCCCACTGGTACCTGAACGTGATCAGCACCCTGCCCGAGCGGCACGGCCAGGGGCTCGGGGCGCGGGCGCTGCGGGCCGTGCTCGACCGGTGCGACGCCGACGGGGTGCCGGCCTACCTCGAGTCGTCGAACCCGCGGAACATGTCGCTCTACCGGCGCCACGGGTTCGACGATCACGGGACGACGATCGACCTCCCCGACGGCCCGTCGCTCTACCCGATGTGGCGCGACCCGCGCTGAGCCCTTTCTAAACCGTTCCGATCCGTCAGTCGACGAGGGCTTGGTAGACGAGCTGCTTGAGCTGCGAGCGGATCGGGTGCGTGCTCGACGGGAGCAGCTGGGTCATGAAGAGGACGGTGATCTCCTCGGCAGGGTCGACCCAGAACGCGGTGCTCGCGGCGCCGCCCCACGCGAACTCGCCGATCGACGACAGCACCTTGTTGTCGACGTGGTCCTGCACCACCGAGAACCCGAGACCGAAGCCGACGCCGTCGAAGGACGTCTCCGCGAACAGCGGCCGGCCGAACTGCTCGAGGTCCTGACCGCCGGGGAGGTGGTTCTGCGTCATGTAGCGGACGGTGCGGGTGCCGAGCAGCCGGACGCCGTCGAGCTCCCCGCCGTTCAGGAGCATGAGGTTGAAGCGGTGGTAGTCGGCCGCCGAGGACACGAGCCCGCCACCGCCCGACAGGTACGTCGGCTGCACCTTGGCGGCGTCGCCCATCGCATCCATGCGCAGCGCCTTCCGCGTGCCGGGCGTGGGGATGTAGAGGGCGGCGAGCCGATCGGCGTCGAGCGCGTGGAACGCGGTGTCGGTCATGCCGAGGGGATCGAAGATGCGCTCCCGGAGGAACACGTCGAGGCGCTGGCCTGACACGACCTCGACGACCCGGCCGAGCACATCGGTCGACACGCCGTAGTTCCACTCGCTACCCGGCTGGAACAGCAGCGGGAACGAGGCGAACGTGTCGCAGATCTGGGCGAGGTCCTGGCCCGGCGGGTTGCCCCACTCGAAGCCGCCGGCCCGGTACATGGCGTCGACGGGGGTGGCGTGGTGGAAGCCGTAGGTGAGACCCGACGTGTGGGTGAGCAGGTGCCAGATCCGGATCGGCTCGCTCTGCGGCTCGAGCACCGGGTTCACCGCCGACCCCGACCGGTAGACCTTGGTGTCGCCGAAGGACGGGATGAACCGGCTCACCGGGTCCTTCAGCTCGAAGCCGCCCTCCTCGTAGAGCATCATCGCCGCCACCGACGTGATCGGCTTGGTCATCGAGAAGATGCGCCACAGCGTGTCGAGCTCGACCGGCGCGCCGGCCTCGATGTCGCGCTGGCCGTGGGTCGCCAGGTGGGCGATCTGGCCGCGGCGGGCGACTGCGACCAGCCACCCCGGCAGCAGGCCGTCGTCGACGTAGCGACGGAAGTGGGTGTCGATGCGGGCAAGTCGATCGGCGTCGAACCCGACCTCGCCGGGATCGACCTCGAGCTTCAGGTCAGCCATGGGCGACAGCCTGCCCCACGGCCCCCAGCACGTGCCGGGCGCATCGCCCTAGGTTCCGCGCCATGACCAGCGAGACGGGGGTCGACGAGCGGTCGGGCCGGAAGTACCACCTCGACGTGCCGAGCGACCCCGACAGGGCCGACCTGACGTTCATCCTCAACCTCCACGGCGGCGGTTCGGCCGGAGTGTGGCAGCGCCGGTACTTCCCGGCCCACGACCACGTCGACAGCCACGGCCTCGTGGTGGCGGCGCCGACGGCGAAGACGGCCGAACCGATGCGGCACTGGACGCGGGACGCCGACGACGAGCACCTCCGGGCCGTGGTCGAGCAGGCCTTCGCCCGGTTCGGCGACCGCCTCCGATCGTTCTGGCTCGCGGGTCACTCCCAGGGCGGCCTGACCTCGAGCCGGTTGCTCGCCCGCGACCCGTTCTTCGCCGACCGGGTCGACGGGTTCCTCAGCCTCTCGGGCGGTCGGATCGGTCAGGCCCCGTTGGTGCCCGACTTCGGGCCACCCCGCACCGAAGAGGAGCGAGCGGCGATGGCGGGGTTCATGGCCCGACGGCGCCAGGAGGCACCGCCGCCGCCCGCGGCCGACTTCTCGTTCATCTTCGCCGTGGGCGAGCACGAGATCGCCTCCCTCCCCGACACCTCGCCGTGGGCCGAGCGCTACGGCGCCGGGCCCCGCGTCCGCCAACCCGACGTGATCGACGACCAGCCGGGCCAGATCCACGACTCACGCTGGGACGGCAACGCCACCCTCAGCTGGGGGCGCGAGCCTCGCCCCGGTCGGGCCGAGGTCTGGCTCTATCCCGGCGGCCGCGACGGGCGGCTCATCGCCGACGTCGTCCGCATCGACAAGGGCCACACCGAGGGCCTGGAGCCGAGCATCACCCGCGCGCTCGTCGACCTGATCGTGGCGGCGCCG
>DATLFP010000257.1:0-23171 GCA_035540955.1 Acidimicrobiales bacterium | reverse complement strand
CCGGGATGGGACGCGCAGCTGCTCGCCGACCTCGGCGACAAGAACGTCTCCATCGAGTCGTCGGTGGCCTGGCGCGACGGCACCGTGTGGTTCGCCAACTCGGGCGGGCTCGTCCAGGGCTGGCGGCTGGGCTCGCCGGTCCTGAGCGAGTACCCGCGCCAGGTCTTCCGCTTCTGGATGGGCGACGACACCGACGCCACCGTCGTCCTCGGCGACGAGGGTGAGCTCTACGTGGCCGCCGAGTGGGATCGGGGAACCCGGCGGGCGGCCGAGGTCGGCCAGCTCGTGCGCCTCGACCCGACCCGGCCCGACGATCCCGTCGTGTGGGCGGTGCGGGACCAGGACCCCGATGCCCTCGCCGGGTTCTGGGCCACCCCGGCACTGCACCGCGACCTCGTGATCGCGCCGACCACCTCGGGCCGGCTCCTGGGCGTCGACCGTGCCACCGGCGAGATCCGGTGGGAGAAGCACCTGCCCGGGCCGGTCTGGCAGTCACCGGTCGTCGTCGACGACGTGCTCCTGCAGGGCGACTGCCACGGCTGGTTGCACGCGTACGACGTCCGCGACACCGCACACGAGCCCGCGGAGCTGTGGTCGCTGCGCATCGGCGGGTGCATCGAGTCGACGCCGGCGGTGTGGGGCGGCCGGGTCCACGTCGGCACCCGCGCCGGTCTGATGGTCACGATCTCGGACTGACGGCACCCGCCGTCCTGGCCTCGTGAGCGGTGAGGTTCAGACGGTCTCGGACGTGGTGACGTCGATGACCTGATGGCGGCCGGCCGCGGCGCGGATCACCGCGAGGATCTCCTCACCCACGAGCTCCTCGCGCTCGAGCAGGGCATCGCGGAGCGCTTCGAGGACGTGGGCGTGATCGTGGAGCAGGCCGGCCACGACCGCCTTCGCGTCGTCGAGGATCTGCTCGACGGCGGTGCGGGCCGCCTCGTTGCCGAGCACCTTCGCCACCACGTTGCCGGCGCCGGAGACGGCGGCGGCGTCGTAGCTGATGAGCGAGCCGCCCATCCCCAGCGAGCCCACCATCTGGCACGCCGCGCTCGTCGCGGCGTGGAGGTCGCCGGACGGGCCCGTGCCCGCCTCGCCGAAGTACTGCTCCTCGGCGGCCATGCCGCCCATGGCGATCTGGATGAGGGCGACGATCTCCGAGCGCGTCTTCGTGAAGCGCTCCTCGAGGTCGGAGTGGGCGAGCAGGCCGAGCGCGTCGCGCCGCTTGATGATCGACAGCACCTCGAGCTTGCGGTCCTTGCCCACCAGCCACGCCACGGTCGCATGGCCGGCCTCGTGGGTCGCGATCCGGAGCCGCTCCTCGTCGGTGTACTCGACCGGTTGCTTGAGCCCGATCTCCTCGGTCATCTTGGCCTGCTGCAGGTCGTTCCAGTCGAGGCGGTCGGCGCCGCGCCGCAGCGCCCACACGAGCGCCTCGTCGAAGAGGTGCTCGATCATCACCGGGGAGTACATGGCGGTCATGGCGGCCAACGTGTCGCGCCGGGCCGGCTCGTCGAGCTCTGGGACGTGCGCCTTCTTCGACAGGTAGTAGTCGATGATGTCGGCCCGCTCGCGGCGGCTCGGCAGCCCGAAGTGCACCGAGCGATCGAAGCGCCCCGGGCGCAGCAGCGCGGGATCGAGGTCGGCGGCGCGGTTGGTGGCGCCGACGACGAGGACGTTGGCGGGCACCGGCTTCGGCTTCTTCAGCTGGTTCTGCGGGGCCAGGAACTTGTTGACGAAGTCGATGAACCAGCCCTTCACCCGCATGCCCCGCGTCGGCGCGTCGAAGGACTGCAGCTGGATGAGCAGCTCGTTGACGACGCCGGTGATCCCGTCGGTGCGACCGCTGCCCATGCCGGCGCGGGCCCCGCCGATGGCGTCGATCTCCTCGATGAAGCCGATCGCACCACCCTCCTTGCGGGCCGCCTCGCGCAGGGCGCGGAAGTAGCTGCGGATCTTCCGGTTGGTCTGGCCGTAGTACATCGACTGGAACGCCGAGCTCGACACGAACAGGAAGGGGACGCCCGCCTCCCGCGCCATGGCCTTGGCCATGTAGGTCTTGCCGGTACCGGGCGGGCCCTCGAAGAGGATGGCGCGGCGGGGCGTGCCGCCCATGGTGTCCTTGAAGGTCTTGTAGGCGAGGAAGAGGTTGAGCGTGCGCACGACCTCCTCCTTCACGATGCCGGCGCCCCGCACGTCGTCGAGCGACGTCTCGATCTCGCTCGAGCGGTAGAGGACGTGCGGCGACCGGCCGGCGCCGAGCATCGGCACGCCGATGATCAGGCCGAGGAGGAGGATGAGGAACACGCCCGGTGCCCACAGCTCGGCGTTGGCCGGCAGCTTGGGGAGGCCGGGGCTGACGGGGTTGCCCGCGAGCAGGCGCAGCCACAGCCACAGGGCGAGGCTGCCGAAGAGGAGCGCCGCTCGCCGCAGCCGGCGCCGCCGGGCGCCCTCCCGCACGACGGCGACATCGGCCAGGGCCGAACCCAGCACCGCTCCCTGTCCCAGATCGATCATCAGCACGCTCCGTGATACTCGGTGGCCGGACCCTACCCTCCGTAGTTCACCGAGCACACGGGGTGTTCCTGCCGCGTGGGGGCCGGATCCGCCGCCGAACCGGGACGAACCGGGGCCGATCGCCCTGGTCGCCCGCACCCGGTCCTACGCTTGGACCATGGCACGAGTCGAGCACGCGGCCGTGGCGGTGATCATCCTCGTGGCGTTCGTCGCCGACCTGCGTCTCGTCGTGCCGACGCTGGCCGTGCTCCTCGCCGCCGCCGTGCTCACGAAGCGGATCGCGCGGACCACGGTGCTCGAGGTCGCCCTCCTCGCCACCGCCGGCGGGGCGTTCCTCCTCGACGGGGAGGTGCTGGCGTGGGCCGCGGCACTCGCCGCCGCCGCCGTCGCGGGGCTGCGGGTGGCGGCTCCCCGCACCCGTCAGATGGCGTAGCCGCCCCGGAAGAACAGCAACGGCCGCGCCTCACGCTCGATCCCCATCTCCCGGATCCGCCCGACGACGATGTGGTGATCGCCGCCGTCGTGCACGGCGTCGAGGTCGCAGTCCATCCACGCCGTGCAGTCGTTGATGCGGGGCGAGCCGCTCGGCATCGCCGTCCAGCCGATGCCGGCGAACTTGTCGGCCCCGCTCTGCGCGAACGCTCGGCAGATCGCCTCCTGGTCCTCGGCGAGCACGCTCACGCAGAACACCCCCGCCTCCTGGATGCGGGGCCACGTCGAGGACGTCTTCTGCGCGGTGAACGCCACCAGCGGCGGGTCGATCGACAGCGAGATGAAGGACCCGATGGCGGTGCCCACGGGACCGGGCGCCGCCACGATGACCACGCCCGTCGGGAAGTGGCCCATCACCTGCCGGTAGTGCGCCTGATCGATCGCCTTCGCCATGGCGGCGGAAGGTAATCGGACGGCGCTCAGTCGAACGAAACCGTGAGGCCCTCGGTCGCTGCGAACACCTCGTCGATGCAGGTGCCGGCGGCCCGCAGCCGAGCGTGCGCCAACACCTTGTCGACCTCGGCGTCGTCGTGCCCCGGGTCGTGGTGGAACAGCGCCAGACGCTTGGCGCCGGCGACCCGGGCCACGTGCACCGCGTAGTCGACCGTGCAGTGACCCCAGTCGTTCTTCTGCCGCCACTCGCCGGGCCAGTACTGGGCGTCGTGGATCAGGACATCGACACCCTCGGCCAGCTCGAGGACCGAGTCGGCGATGGTCACGCCTTCCTCTTCGCCCACCTGCGGCGACTGGTGGTCGCTGATGTAGGCGAGGGACACGCCGTTCCACTCGATCCGGTAGCCGTTGGTCTCGCCCACGTGCGGCACGGACCGCACCTTGACCTTGGCGTTGCCGACCGCGAGCTCGGTGTCGGCACAGTCGTGGAACCGGATGGAGCCCGGGAGGTCGCTCACCATCACCGGGAAGAACGGCGGCCGCATGAACTCGTCGAACGCGTCGGCGAGGGTCTTCCCGTCGCCCTGGGCGGGGCCGTACACGTCGAGCTGGGCGCCGGGCGCGAGGGCGGGCACGAAGAAGGGCAGGCCCTGCACGTGATCCCAGTGGATGTGGGTCACGAGGGCGGTGCCCCGGAACGTGCCGTCCTTCGGCTGGGTCTCGCCGAACAGGCGCAGCCCGGTGCCGAGGTCGAGGACGATCGGGTCCTCACCGGGGACCTCGAGCGCGACGCAGGCGGTGTTGCCGCCGTACCGGCTGTTGGCCTCACAGGGGCACGGTGTGGAGCCCCTCACTCCGAAGAACGAGATTCGCAGCGGTGTTCCCCCCTCGTGCGTGGTGGCACGTTATCGCTGCGTGTCGGCGCGCTAGCCCGCGACCCCCGCCGGTGTGACAGACGCCACAGGTCCGCGCTGCGAGAGCATCACCTTCAGGTCGTGCGGACGCGACGCCGCCGCCATGGCCGCCCGCACGTCGATCCGACCCGCCTCGAGGAGCCGAACCAGGGCCTGGTCGAAGGTCTGCATGCCGTAGTACTCGCCGTCGGCGATGATCTCGTGCATCTCGCCGGTGAGGCTCGGGTCGAGGATGACCTGCTGGATGCGGCCGTTGGCGACCATCACCTCGAGCGCCGGCACCCGGCCCTCACCGTCGATGGTGGGGACGAGCCGCTGGCACACCGAGCCCTTGATCGAGCCGGCCAGCGCCACCCGGATCTGGTGCTGCTGGTGAGGGGGGAAGAAGTCGACGATCCGGTTCACCGTCTCGGCGGCGTCGATCGTGTGGAGCGTCGACAGCACGAGGTGACCGGTCTCGGCGGCCGAGAGCGCGGCGGCGACCGTCTCCTCGTCGCGCATCTCGCCGACCAGGATCACGTCGGGGTCCTGGCGCATCGCGGCCCGCATCGCGGTGGCGAAGTCGCCGGCGTCGACGCCGATCTCCCGCTGGTTGATCGACGCCAGGTGATCCTCGTGCATCACCTCGATGGGGTCCTCGATGGTGACGATGTGGCACTCACGGTGCTTGTTGATGTGGTCGATCATCGCCGCCAGCGTCGTCGTCTTGCCGCTGCCGGTCGGGCCGGTGACGAGCACGAGCCCCCGGTGCTCGAGCGCCAGCCGGCCGAGCACCTCGGGCAGACCGAGCTCGTCGAAGCTGGCGGTGGCGCTCCGGACGTGACGGAAGATCATCGCCACCGTGTTGCGCTGGCGGAAGGCGTTGGCGCGGAAGCGGCCCAGCCCGGGCACGGCGTAGGCGAAGTCGGCGTCGTAGCCGTCGGCGAAGCGGGCGGCGGCCTTGGGGGGCATGATCGCGGCGGCGATCGCTGCCAGCTCGTCGGGAGTCAGCTCGGGCTCGTCCTCGATCCGGCGCAGCGTGCCGTTCACACGGACGCGCGGCGCAGAGCCGGCCTTGACGTGGAGATCGGAGCCGCCGGCGTCGACGAGGGCGCGGAGATGACGGTCGAGCGCGTCGTGGGCCACGGGGGCTTGATCGGCCACCGCGGGTCCTAGGTTGAGCGCCGTGCCCAACGTGATCGTGAACGACGTCGACCTCCACTACCTCGAATGGGGCGATCCCGGGGCCGGCGCCCCGCTCGCCGTTCTCCTCCACGGCTTCCCCGACTCGGCCCACACCTGGCGGCACCTGGGTCCGGCGCTGGCCGACGCCGGGTTCCACGCGGTGGCGCCGTTCCTGCGGGGCTACGCACCCTCCGGGGTCCCCGCCGACGGCCGCTACCAGACGGCGATGCTGGCGCTCGACGCCCTCGAGCTCCGATCGGCCCTGGGCGGCGACGACCGGGCCGTGCTCGTGGGGCACGACTGGGGCGCGGTGGCGACGTGGGTGGCCGCGGTGCACGGTGGGGCGTCGGCGTGGCGCCGGGTGGCGGGCATGGCGGTGCCTCCGGGGGGAGCGATGGCGACGGCGTTCTTCCGCTACGAGCAGCTGAAGCGGTCGTGGTACATGTTCTTCTTCCAGCACCCGCTGTCGGACATGGTCGTGCCGATGGACGACCTGGCCTTCATCGACGGCCTGTGGGCGGACTGGTCGCCCGGCTACGACGCGACCGAGGATCTCGAGCTGGTCAAGCCGTCGCTCCGCGCGCCGGAGAACCTGGCCGCCGCTCTCGGCTACTACCGGGCCACCCTGTCGGGGGTCGGGGTCGATCCTGCGCTCGCCGACGTGCAGGCGTCCGGGGCGCAGCCCCCGCCGCAGCCGGCGCTGTACCTGCACGGCCGCGACGACGGCTGCATCGGGGTCGTGGTCGCCGACGGCGCCGAGGAGTTCCTCACCGCGCCCGGCTCCCGCGCCGAGATCGTCGAGCACGCCGGCCACTTCCTCCACCTCGAGCGCCCCGACGTCGTCAACCCCCTCGTCGTCGACTTCCTCACCGCCGCACCCTGACCCGCGTCTCGTGGCACTTCCTTTCGCCCGACGAAAGGAAGTGCCACAAGACATTGCTGTCACAGGGCGTCGCCAGACTGCCGGCATGCGGAGAGAGCGATGGGAAGAGCTGCTCGCGCTGGCCGAGGCCCAGCACGGTGCGTTCACGACACAGCAGGCGGCCGAGCTCGAGGTCGACGGCGCCGCGCTGCAGCGCGCCCGGTCCGACCGGCTGGTCGACCGGGCGCGGCAGGGCGTCTGGGCCGTCCTCGCCCTGATCGACGACTGGACGGTGATGGCTGCGCTCCAGCTGGCCCAGCCCCGCGCCGTCGCCGGGTACCGGGCGGGCTCCGAGCTCCATCACTTCGACGGCCTCGACGAGGTGGTGATGGACGTGTTGGTGCCACGCAACGTCCGGCTTCGGGGTCCCAACGTCCACCGGGTCGACGACCTGGTCGTGCCCGAGATCGTCGTCGTCGACGGGATCCGGTGCACCGATGAAGTCCGCACGCTGATCGACTACGCCGCGCTCGTCGACGACGACCACGTCGAGCGGGCGATGGAGTCGGTCTTCCGCCGCGACTGCTCGAAGCGGGCACTGCTCGTGGACCGGGCGACCGCGCTCGCCCGGCCCGGGAAGTCCGGTCCCGCACGGGCGCTGCGGGTCGAGTCACGGCTGCCCGAGGTCCCGACCGAGAGCGACCTCGAGACCGTCTACTGGCAGGGGCTCGTCCGGTACGGCGTGCCGCTGCCCGTCCGTCAGTACGAGCTGCGGGACGCGCGGGGCGGCGTCATCGCCCGCTTCGACGACGCCTACGTCGACATCAAGCTGTTCATCGAGCTCGACGGGTGGTCGTCCCGCAAGACGCGCGAGGCGTTCGGCCACGACCGGCGGCGCCAGAACGCCGCCGTCGCTCACGACTGGACGCCGCTGCGCTTCACCGACTCCGACGTCCGCACGTACATGCGGCGGACCGCGCACATCACCCGGACCGAGGTCGAGCGCCGCCGGGCGCGACTTGTGGCGGATCGTGTCGCCTGACGAAAGGAAGCGCCACAAGACATGATGGCGGGCGTGGGGACGCTGCTGGCGGTGGTGAAGGCCGACTGCCCGACCTGCACGTTGGTCCGGCCCGTGCTCGACCGGCTGGACGTCGAGATCGTGAGCGAGGACGACGACGCCGGGCTGGAGCGCAGCTGGCACCTCGGGATCGACACCGTGCCCACGCTGATCCGCCTCGACGACGGCGGGGCCGAGGTCGAGCGCATCGTCGGTTGGAGCCGGGAGCAGTGGGAGGCGTTCACCCACGTCTCCCCGCTCGGCGACGAACTCCCCCCGCACCGGCCGGGGTGCGGCTCGAAGACCCAGGACCCCAGCCTCGTCGACGAGCTGCGGGCCCGCTTCAGCGGGAGCGTGCTGCGGTCGAGGCGCGTCGACCTCGCCGAGCTGGAAGACGAGCACGAGGCGATGTTCGAGCGGGGCTGGACCGACGGCCTGCCGGTGGTGCCGCCCACCGAAGCCCGCGTGCTGCGCATGCTCGAGGGCACCACCCGTGCACCGGACGAGGTCGTCGCCCTGGCGCCACCCGACCTCGTCGAGTGCACGGTCGAGAAGGTGGCCGTCAACGCCGTGATGGCCGGTTGCCGGCCCGAGCACCTCCCGGTCGTGCTCGCCGCCGTCGAGGCCGCCTGCACGAGCGAGTTCAACATGCACGGCCTCCTCGCCACGACGTGGTTCAGCGGTCCGCTCCTCATCGTCGACGGGCCCATCGCCGAGCGCATCGGCATGAACAGCGGGATCAACGCCATGGGCCAGGGCAACCGGGCCAACGCCACGATCGGCCGGGCGTTGCAGCTGACGATCCGCAACGTCGGCGGCGGCAAGCCGGGTGTGGTCGACCGGGCGACGCTCGGCTGGCCGGGCAAGTACACCTTCTGCTTCGCCGAGCGGACCGACACCAACCCGTGGGACACCCTCGCCGCCAGCCGGGGCGTCGACGGCGACGCCGTCACCCTGTTCGCCGCCGGCGGCATCCAGGGCGTGGTCGACCAGCTCAGCCGCGACCCCGAGAGCCTCACCCGGTCCTTCGCCGCCTGCCTCCGCGCCGTCGCCCACCCCAAGCTCGTCATCGCCTTCGACGCCGTGCTCGTCGTCAGCCCCGAGCACGCCCGCATCTACCGGGACGCCGGTTGGGACCGCGCCCGGCTGCACGCCGAGCTGGCGGCGCTGCTCCAGGTCGACGGGTCCGACGCCGTGCAGGGCGCCGGCGGCATCGCCGAGGGCCTCCCGGCCCACCTGGCCGGCGTCACGCTGCCGAAGTTCCGCGACGGCGGCCTGCTCATCGCCCACGCCGGCGGCGGCGCCGGTCTCTTCTCTGCGATCATCTGCGGGTGGGCGTCCGGCGACGTCGGCTCGTCGCCGGTGACCGTCCCGATCGGAACCTGACCCGGCTGCCATGACCACGACCCGCACCGTCCTCGACCCCACCAGCGAGCTCGTTCCCGCCGGCATCCCCAAGGTGGAGCGGCCGGCGACCATCGACGGGCTGCGGGTCGGCCTGCTCGACATCACCAAGCCGCGCGGCAACGTGTTCCTCGACCGCCTGCAGCAGCTGCTCGAGGAGCGGGGCGCGCGGGTCGAGCGGTTCGCCAAGCCGACCTTCACCAAGCCGGCGCCCGCCGACCTGCGCTACGAGATCTCGACGAAGTGCGACGTCGTGATCGAAGCCCTCGCCGATTGAGGGTCCTGCACGTCGTGCAGTGTGCACGACATCGCTGATCTGGAGCGCCGCGGCGTCGTCGGTGCCTTCGTGGCGACCGTCGAGTTCGTCGACGGCGCCGACGCGCAGGCGCGCGCGCTCGGCGCCGAGCCGGCGGCCGTCTTCGTCGAGCACCCGATCCAGGACCGCACCGACGACGAGATGCGGGCGATCGCCGAGGGCGCCTTCGAGGAGATCCTTCGTAGCGTCACCGCGTGACGGCGCGCTCCGGGGGCGCGCTCGGCTCGCCGCCCGGCTACGGAAGCCGGAGTAGGTCGCCGTCGGGGACGGCGAGGCCGTCGGCGACGAGGGTGTCGGCGACGCGGCCGGCCCGCAGCGGGTCGTCGGGCCAGCCCATGACCGCCGGAAGGTCGGCGAGGGCGACGGGGGCACGGCGAAGGGCGTCGACGAGCCGGCCCCGGCCCTGCCGGTCGGACCCCTCGAAGCGTGATTGCCCCCCGCTGATGCCGGCCGAGCCGACGACCGGGTCGGGCGTCGGGAAGCCGGCGCGGGCCCAGGCGCAGTGGGCGGCGATCGGACACTCGCCGCACCGGGGAGAGCGGCGCACGCACACGAGGGCCCCGAGGTCGAACACGGCCTGACCCCACGCCCACCCTCGCCCGGGCGGCACGAGGGCGTCGGCGACCTCCTGCGCCTCCCGCCGACCGAGCGCCCGGCCGGCGCCGGCGCGGGCCAGGAACCGGCCGGCGTTGGTGTCGACGAGGCCGATGTCGCGCTCGAAGGCGAACACGAGCACCGCCCGCGCCGTGTACGGCCCGACGCCCGGGAGCGCCAGCAGCGCGTCGAGGTCGCCGGGCAGGACACCACCGTGCCGCTCGGCGACGGCCTGCGCGCACTGGTGCAGGCGCAGCGCGCGGCTGTTGTAGCCGAGGCCGGCCCAGGCGCGGACGACGTCACCGGCGGGCGCGGCGGCGCACGCCAGCGGTGTGGGGAACTGCTCGAGGAACGCCGGGAACCGCGCTTCGACCCGCGGCACCTGGGTCTGCTGCAGCATCGTCTCGCTCACCAGCACCGCCCACGGGTCACGCGTCCGCCGCCATGGGAGGTCGCGCCCCGCCACCTCCCACCAGCTCAGCAGGCGCGTCTGCACGTGAAGATCTGGGTGACGTACGGGAAGTCGAACGGTTCCTCCAGGTCGGCCACGACGGCGGTCACCTCCCGGATGACGTCGTCGCGCACGTTCGCTGGTCCGGCGGCGATGTAGCTCGTCGACGCCGCCCGATCGACCACGAGCTGGCGCGTCGCGCCCGGCTGCGGGTTGTCGACGAGCACGGTCTCGACCGGGGTGAACAGGCCGGACGCGGCGATGGTCGACGGCCAGTCGATGTCGTGGAGATACGCATTCGGGTCGTGGGCATGGATGATCCGTGACATCTCGATCACCCACGGCACGCGCTTGTCGCGCTCGTTCCACACGAGAAGCAGCGTCCCGAACGGCCGCAGCACGCGCGCCATCTCGGCGAGGGCGACCGGTGCGTCGAACCAGTGGAACGCCTGGGCGACGGTCACCGCGTCGGCGCACGCGTCGCGCAACGGGAGGCGCTCGGCGGTGCCGGCCACGGTCGCCGCAAACGTCGCCGCGATCGACCTCATGGCGGCCACCGGCTCGATGGCGACGACGTCACCCGGCAGCATCCGGGTGAGCTTCCCGGTGCCGGCGGCGACGTCGATGATCGTCCCGTTCGACGGCAGCAGGTCGAGGACGGCCGCCGGATACGACGGCCGCGCCCGCTCGTACTCGCCGGCGCCGCGCTCGAAGCCCGCCGACGCGACCGGGTTGACCGTCACTCGCCCCAGATCTCGTCGCCGTACGGGCGACCACGGGCCGGGGCATGGTCGCGGGCCCACACCATCAGCTTGCGCTTGAAGTAGCAGACCTCCTCACCCCGCTGGTTGATGCCCTTGGTCTCGACCGTCACGATGCCGCGATCGCCCTTGGAGGTCGGCTTGGCGTCGAGCACGCGGGTCTCGGCGTAGATCGTGTCGCCGTGGAAGGTCGGCTTGGCGTGCTTGAGCGACTCGACCTCGAGGTTGGCGACGCACGAGCCGCTCACGTCGGGAACGCTCATGCCCAGCACGAGGGAGTACACGAGGTTGCCGACGACCACGTTCTGACCCTGCGGGGTCTCGTGCTCCGCGAACCACGCGTTCGTGTGCAGGGGGTGGTGGTTCATGGTGATCATGCAGAACAGGTGGTCGTCGTACTCGGTGATGGTCTTGCCCGGCCAGTGCTTGTAGATGTCACCGGGGACGAAGTCCTCCAGGTACCTGCCGAACGGGCGGTCGTGGACGGTCATGGCGAAGACGGTACGCGGAGGCGGTGGAAGGCCCGAAGTCGGCGGCCCTCGTAATCGGCGTCGAGGCGGCTGTTGGCCCGGGCGTACGCGCTCTCCCATCGCAGCCGCTGACGAACGAGCTGGCGCAGGTCGTGCTCGCCGATGCGGCGCGCCGGCCCGCCGGCGGCCCGGTAGGCGTCGACGAAGGCGAGGGCGGGGTCGAGATCGAGGGAGTCGAGGCAGTCGCCCCACTCCCACGCCGCCCACGCCAGCTCGCGCTCGGGCGGGCCGATGTGGGCCTCGTCCCAGTCGAGGAGGGCGACGATGCGGCCGTCGGCGACGAGGGTGTTCCCGCCGTGGTAGTCGCCGTGGAGTGCCTGGCGGGCGGGGTGGTCACGGTCGAAGAGACCGAGCCAGGTGTCGAGGTCGGGATCCTCGAGGTCGGGCGTGGGCGCCAACGCCACCGACGTCGGCGGCTTGGCCGGCCACACCACCCCCTCGAGGGCGCGGTGCAGGCGGGCGAGCAGGTCGGCGGCCTGCGCCCGCTGCCCCTCGTCGGTGTCGTCGCCGCGCTCGCCCCGAGCGAACGGCCACAGCGACACGGCCCGGTCGTCGATGCGCACGACGGTCGATCCATTCGGCCGGGCGAGCGGCGCCACCACCTCGGCCACGACGTCCGCCGCCACGGCGGCGACCCGGTTGGTCCACTCGAGCTCGGCGTCGGACCGCCACGTGGGCGCCACCCGCACGACGATCTCCCCGCAGCGGAACGCCGCCGACTCCTCGCCACCGGGCAGCCGCGACCAGGCCCGATCGAGGGTCACGCCGAAGGCCTCGTCGAGCTCGTCGATGATGGAATCCGCGAGCCTCACGCCCACGAGCATGGCAGCCTCGTCGGCCGTGTCCACCCGCATCGACGCCGTCGACCCGAGCTCCGAGCGCGACCTGGTCGACGCCGCCGCGCTCGAGACGGCGTACGTGCGCGAGGTCATCGGCGAGGACGAGCCCGCGATGTCGACCGAGGAGGTGCTCGGTGACTTCCTGCACACCACCCGGCCCGACATCGCCGCGACGATGCTCGTCGCCCGCGACGGCGGCACGCCCGTCGGCCTGGCGTTCGTCGACATCCGCACCGGACACGGCAACGAGCATCTGGCGTGGCTCCCCGACCTCTTCGTCCAGCCGTCGCACCGCCGCCGCGGGATCGGCGGCGCCCTGCTCGAGGAGATCACGGCGGTCGCCCGGGCCGCCGGCCGCACGCTCCTCGCCTCCGGGTTCGCCGAGGGGCACGCGGACGGCGAGGCGTTCGCCGCCTCCGTGGGCGCCCGGCTCGCCAACCGCGAGCGGCAGAACCGTGCCCGGGTCGCCGCCATGGACCGCGCCATGCTCGAGTCGTGGGTCGCCGACGCGGCGACGAAGGCCGCCGGCTACTCGCTGGTCGCCTTCGACGACACCTGCCCGGACGACCTGCTCGACGACTTCGTCGCCCTCATGAACACGATGAACGACGCGCCCCGGTCGGAGTCGCTCGACGACTTCGTCTTCACCGCCGAGCAGCGTCGGGCGGCCGAGGCCGAGCGCGAGCTCGTCGGCGGTGGGCAGTGGGTGGTGTGCGCCCGCCACGATGCCACCGGTGAGCTGGCCGGCTACACCGAGCTCGGCACCCGTCCCTACAAGCGCTGGCTCGCCGAACAGGGCGACACCGCCGTCACCGCCGCCCACCGGGGACACGGCATCGGACGGTGGCTCAAGGCCGCCAACGCGCTCCGCCTCATCGACGAGCGCCCCGAGGTCGAGGTCATCGAGACGTGGAACGACGGCACCAACCAGTGGATGCTCGCGATCAACGACGCCATGGGCTTCCGCCCCGTCGCCACCTGGGTCGAGGCCGAGCTCGACGTCTGACCCCGTTGTGCGCGCAAACTCGGCCGCAGGCCGGGCGCGCACAACGGTCATCAGAGCTTGCGGAGGCGGACCTCGTCGACGCGGTGGTCGGCGCGCTTGTGGAGCACGAGGGTGGCTCGGTCCCGCGTGGGGAGGATGTTCTCGATCAGGTTGGGCCCGTTGATGCCGTCCCAGATCGACCGGGCCATGGCGACGGCCTCGTCATCGGACAGCGCCGCGTAGTGGTGGAAGAACGACCGCTCGTTGCGGAACACCGTCTCCCGGAGGGTCATGAACCGTTCGACGTACCACTGCACGACATCGGCTTCGTCGGCGTCGACGTAGATCGAGAAGTCGAAGTAGTCGGACACGAAGAGCCGTGACGACCGGACCGTGCCCGACGGCGTCTGGAGCACGTTCAGGCCCTCGATGATCATCACGTCGGGTTGCCGCACGACGAGCTCGTCGTCGGTGATGTCGTAGGTCTCGTGCGAGTAGACCGGGGCCCGCACCTCGGGCATCCCCGCCTTCACGTCGGCGACGAACTGCAGCAGCCGGCGCACGTCGTAGCTCTCGGGGAACCCCTTCCGGGCCATCAGGCCCCGCGCCTCGAGCTCGGTGTTGGGGAACAGGAAGCCGTCGGTGGTGACGAGATCGACCACCGGGTGGTTGGGCCACCGCGAAAGCAGGGCTTGCAGGATGCGGGCGGTCGTGCTCTTGCCCACGGCGACCGAGCCGGCGATGCCGATGACGTAGGGCACCTTGGCCGCCGGCTGGCCCAGGAAGGTGTCGGTCACCTGGTGGAGCTGCTGGGCGGCAGCGACATAGAGGTTCAACAGCCGCGAAAGGGGCAGGTAGACCTCGACCACCTCGTCGAGCGACAGCCGCTCGTTGATCCCCTGGAGGTCGGCGACGTCGTCCTCGGACAGCGTGAGAGGCGTCGCCGCCCGCAGGCCGGCCCACGTCTCCCGGTCGAAGGTGATGTAGGGCGAAAGGTCGCTCCCGTCCACGGGTTGGGCACCGTACCGGTCCCGGCTGTGACCGCCGGCATACGCATACCTAGGCCGCTGCCATCACGCAGAACACGTACCTCTCCCGATGTGGAACGGCCCCCTCGCGGGCGATCCTGAACACCGACAGAACACCGACAGAACACCGACACCGAGAGCGTGAACCGCCGTGATGCCCACCTCCGACTACCCCATCGTCCAGCAGCTGCACCGGGACCGCACCGCCCGCATCGTCAGCGAGCACCGGCTCCTGCGGCTGCCGACCCGGACCCGAGCAACCCTGTTCACCCGGACCCGCCGGGAGCGCCCGGCCGTCGCACAGCTGGCCCCCAGCTGCTGATGCGACCACCTACCGTTCCGAGCGTGCTCGTCTCACGCTCGGGGCTCAGCCCGGTCATGGTCGGGCGTGACGAGGAGCTTGCGGTCCTCCGCCGGTTGCTCGCCACGCCCGGCCCGCCGGAGCCGAGCCCCCGCATCGTGACGATCAGCGGCGACGCCGGCGTCGGCAAGAGCCGGCTCCTCCGGGAAGCGCTGCTCGCGGCCAGCCCCGACGCCGTCATCATGGCGGCCCAGGCCGAGGAAGGCGACCTCTCCCGCCCGTTCGAGCTGGTGCGCGAGGCGCTGGCTGGTCGGGCCGACCTCCTCCCGGCCTACGACGACACGCACGCACTCGACGAGCTGCTGCGCGCGGCGGTCGACACGGTCGTCGGCGTGACCGGTGGCGCACCGCTCGTGCTCGCGTTCGAGGACCTGCACTGGGCCGACGCCGAGAGCATCGCCGTGTTCGGCCGCCTCGCGCTCCATGCCGATCTCGACGCCATCCTCATCGGCACCTTCCGGCCCGAGGACTTCGACCGCCGCCACCCGCTCGCCGCCCTGCTCGCCGACCTCGACCGCCAGCGCTCGGTGCACCACCTCGAGCTGCGCGGCCTCACCGCCGACGACCTGGCCCGCATGATGCAGGTCGTCTACGGCAAGGCCGTCAGCCAGCGCGCTGTCGAAGCCCTTCACCGCCGCACCCAGGGCAACCCGTTCTTCGTCGAGGAGCTGCTCGACCCGTCGTGCTGCCTCGATCCCGAGGAGCTGGCGACCGTTCGCCTCCCCTGGAACGTCACCGAGGCCGTGCTGCGGAAGGTCGACACGCTCGAGGACGAGCCCCGCCGCGTCCTCGACGCCGCCGCCGTGCTCGGCGCGCGCGTCTCCTTCGACCTGTTGGCGGCGGTGACCGAGTGCGCCGAGGCCGACCTCATCCGTCACCTACGGGCGCTCGTGGCGGGCGGCCTCCTCGTCGAGGACGAGGCCGACGTCTTCACCTTCCGCCATGCCCTCACCCGCGAGGCGGTCGCCGACGCGATGCTCGGCCGGGAGCAGCGCCGGCTCCACGAGCGGGCGCTCGACGAGATGCGGGCGATGGGCTCGACCGACCACGCCGACCTCGCCCGCCACGCATTCGGGGCGCGCCGGCTCGAGGAGGTGGTCGCGCTCGCGCGCGAGGGGGCGGCCCGGTACCTGCGGGAGTCGTCGATGTCGCAAGCGCTCACGCTGGCCGAGATGGGGCTGTCAGAGGCCCCGGACGACCGCGAGCTGCTCGAGATCGCGGCCCGCGCCTCCTTCGAGCTGGCGATGACCGACGAGAGCGAGCGCCACGCCGCCGCCTGGCACCGGCTGGCGGTCAAGGACGGCGACGTCGCCGCCGAGTCGGCGGCCCTGCGGCAGCTGGCCATCACCGCGTGGCTGCGCAACGACCTCGACCGCTACCGGTCGCTGGTCGAGGAGGCGCTCTCGGTGTCCGAGTCGCTCGGTCCGTCGATCGAGCGGTGCTGGGCCCTCGCCTACAAGTCGCAGATGGAGATGCTCGTGCGCCCGACGATGGGCCCGATGGCGCCGGCCGATCCCGCCGACCCCGCCATCACGTGGGCGGAGGCGGCGCTGGCGCTCATCGACGAGGTCGGCTGCCACGAGATCCGCCCCTACGTCCTCGTCAACCTCGGCACGGTGCTGGCCGAGTCGGTCGATCGGGAGGCCGAGGGCCTCGCCCTCCTCCGCCAGGCCTACCGGGAGGCGCTCGACCGCAACGACTCGGTGACCATCGGACGGGCGCTGAACAACCTCCTGTCGCACCTGCTCTACAGCGGCGGCGACGACGACCCCCTGCCGCTGCTCGAGGAGGCCGACGCGGAGACGACACGGCGGGGTCTCGACGTCGTGAAGCCGAAGCTCCACGCCAGCTGGCTGCAGTGGGCGCAGCTCGGGGGCGACTACGACCGGGCCGTCCTGGAGGTCGAGAGGGGGCTGCGGCGAGGCGACGACCAGGTCGAGGTGCACGCGTTCGCCAACGTCGACGGCCACCTCGCCCTGGAGCGGGGCGACCGCGCCGCCGCCGAAGCCGCCCTCGAGCGGTCCCTGCAGCTGGCCGCGGGCAACGTCACGCAGCGGCCCTGGGCCCAGCTGCTGGCGCTCCACCTGGCGGCGGACGACGGCGACGCCGACGCGTCGGCGATCGCCCTGGCCGATCTCGAGACGGCGCTGGGCGAGGCGGGGCCGACCTTCGCCCACGAGTGGGGCGAGCGGGAGGCGACAGGAGCCCTCGACGCCCTGCGGGGCGGTGTCGCGTCCCACCTCGTGCGGTCGTTCCTCGCCGCCACCGTGCCCGAGGAGCTGTGGTCCTCCCCGGAGCGGGCGGCGTGGCTCGCCCACGCCGAGGCGGCACTGCTCGAGGCCGAGGGCGACCATGCGGGGGCGGCGGCGGCGTACCGGCGGTCGCTCGCCGCCCCGCGCCCGCCCCGCGCCGCGATCTGGCGGGCCGAGGCGTCCATGGGCCTGGCCCGCAGCCTGCTGGCCGCCGGCGACCGCACCGGGGCCACCGGCGCGGCCCGCGACGCGGTCACGCTCCTCGACCGCTGGCCCGGTCCGCGCCGGGCGCGGGCGGATGCGCTCCTCCGGCGGCTCGCAACCGGGTCGGGGCCGGGGGAGGGCGAGCTCACCGGCCGCGAGACGGAGGTGCTGCTCCTCATCGCCGACGGGCTCACGAACCGGGAGATCGCCGACCGGCTGTACATCTCGATCCGGACCGCCGGGGTGCACGTGTCCAACATCCTGGCCAAGACCGGCACCTCGTCGCGCACCGAGGCGGCGGCGTGGGCCCGCAGGAAGGGTCTGCTGGGCGACACGTAGAACGTCGCACCATGGCCGTCACCGCCGAGAAGCCGGATGCGGCGGTGCCGGGCGGGTCCCGCGCCGCGGAGCTGCGGGACGAGGCCGCCTACATGGTCTGCGGCCTCTGGATGGTGATCGGGCTCTACATCGACGGCTGGTCGCACCAGGCCGACAAGCCCGAGACGTTCTTCACGCCGTGGCACGCGGTCCTGTACTCGGGCTTCGGTGCCGCCGTCGTCTACTCCGGGTGGATCGCCGCCCGCGACGCCCGGGCCGGACGCCAACCGGCCGTCGGCGACGACCGCATCACCACCCTCGGCGTCGTGCTGTTCGCCCTCGGGGCCGGCGGCGATCTCCTCTGGCACACGCTCGTGGGCATCGAGGTCGACATCGAAGGTCTCATCAGCCCGACCCACGTCGCCCTGATGGCCGGCGGGCTGCTCATGGTGACCCTGCCGGTGCGGGGCGCCCTGCGGGCCGACCACCGCGAGGCACCGGTGCCGGTCGTGGCTTCGATCGTCCTCGCGATCGGCGTCGCCGCCTTCTTCCTCATGTACCTCATGCCGTGGAACGAGGCCGAGACCTTCGCCCACCCCTACGTCCCCGACGTCGAGCTCTCGAACCGGACGGTCGAGACCGGGATGGCGACGGTGATCGTGACGACGGCGCTGTTCTTCACGGCCATCCTCTGGACGGCCCGCCGCTGGCGGCTGCCGGCGGGAGCGGCGACGGTCGGGTTCACCCTGGTCGCGCTCGGGCAGTCGGGCTTGTCGGGCTTCGACGTGCGGCTGCCGATCCTCGCGGCCACCGCCGCGGGACTGGTGACCGACGTGCTGCTGCGTCGGGGGCGCTCGCTAGCGGTCGTCGGCCTCGTCGGCGGCACCGTCCTGTGGGTCGCGTTCTTCGCCCTGTTCCACGCCGAGACCGGCGTCGAGTGGGGCCCCAGCCTCTGGGTCGGGGCGGTGGTGTTCGGCGGGCTCAGCGGCCTTGCCAGCGGCGTAGCAGTCCGCGAGCGATGACGAGGCGCTGGATCTCGTTCGTCCCCTCGCCGATGATCATCAGCGGGGCGTCCCGGTAGTAGCGCTCAACGGGCAGCTCGGTCGAGTAGCCGTAGCCGCCGTGGATGCGCATCGACTCGGTGGCGATCTCCAAGGCGGCCTCGCTGGCGAACAGCTTGGCCATCCCCGCCTCCACGTCGGCCCGCTCGCCGGCCTGGTGCTTCTCCGCCGCGCTGCGGGTGAGGAGCCGGGCGGCCTCCAGCTTGGTGGCCATGTCGGCGAGCTTGAACTGGATGGCCTGGTGCTCGACGATCGGCTTGCCGAAGGTCTCCCGCTCCTGCGCGTAGCGCATGGCGGCCTCGAACGCGGCCCGGGCGACGCCGACGGCGCGGGCGGCGATGTTGATCCGGCCCAGCTCGAGCCCGGCGAGGACGAAGTGCAGGCCCCGGCCGAGTCCGGCGTCGCCGCCGAGCGCGGCCGACTTCGGCACCCGGTGGCCCTCGTAGGTCATCTCGACCGTCTCGAGGCCCTTGTAGCCGAGCTTGCCGATCGTCTTCGACACCGTGATCCCGCCGAACCGCTCGCCGGGCTCCTTCTCGACGATGAAGCAGGTGATCCCCTCGGGAGTGCGGGCGGCGAGAGCGACGACGCTGGCACGGATCCCGTTCGTCACCCACATCTTGGTGCCGTCGATGACGTACTCGTCGCCGTCGGGTGACGCCTTGCACCGCAGGCTGCTCGTGTCGCTGCCGGCGTCGGGTTCGCTGAGCGACAGGCACCCCCGCAACTCGCCGGTGGCCATGCGGGGCAGGAGCCGGGTCCTCATGTCGTCCGAACCATGGCGGGCGATGAGCCCGGCGGCGATGAGGTGGGTGTTGACGATGCCCGACAGCGACATCCACCCCGCCGACAGCTCCTCGACGATGCGGGCGTAGGTCATGACGTCGAGACCGAGACCGCCGTGCTCGGTGGGGATGGTCGCCCCGAAGAGACCGAGATCCTGCATCTGGCGGGCGAGCTCGTCGGGATAGGCGTCGGCGTGCTCGAGGTCCGACGCCACGGGCAGCACCTCGCGCTCGACGAATCGGCGGACGGTGGCGACGATCTCGTCGGCGACCTCGGGATCGGTGACCTGGGCCATGGTCCGGGATGGTAGGAGGCAGGTCCCGACCGGCCCCTCTCGGTCAGTCGGGCAGCATCGGGACCGCGGGGCCGCTGTCGCGGCCGAGCAGGACGGCGCGGGTGACCGCCCCGGTGCCGAACCGCTCTCGCAGGTCGTCGAGGGCATCGTCGAGGGCGTCGGTGTCGTGCCGGGTGAACGGCAGCACGAGCTGGCTGGGCGGGTCGTCGCACAGGCTTCCCACCGAGAGCCCGACGAGCGTGCACCCCCGCTCGGCGATGTCGGGACGCGTGCTGCGGAGGAGGGTGCGGGCGACGTCGAGCACCGTCTCGGTGTGGGCCGTCGGTGCCGCCAGCGTGTGCGATCGGGTGATGCGGTCGAAGTCCTCGAACCGCAGTCGCAGGGTGATGGTGCGGCCGAGGCGGTGCGCCCGGCGCAGGCGCCGGGTGACGCGGTCGACGATGGCGACGAGCGTGCGGTCGATGTCGCGATCGGTCTTCGGTCGCCACCCGATGGCCGACTGCGACCCGATCGAGCCCCGCCGGCGCCCGCCGTCGACCCGCCGGGGATCACGGTTGCCGGCAAGGGCGTGCACCTGCCGCCCCGACGCCAGGCCGAGCATGGCCACGAGGACGTCCTCCCCGAGCCGGGCGGCGTCGCCCACGGTGTGGATGCCCCGGCGCCGCAGCTTCTCGGTGGTGACGGGCCCGATGCCCCAGAGCCGGTCCACGGGCAGCGGATGGAGGAAGCGCTCTTCGTCCTCGGGCTCGACGACGAGGAGGCCGTCGGGCTTGGCGGCCGCGCTCGCCACCTTGGCGAGGTGCTTGGTGCGGGCGATGCCGACGCTGATCGGCAGACCGACCTCGTCGCGCACCCGCCGGCGGAGGCGCACCGCGATCTCGGAGGGCGTGCCGGCGATGCGCCGCAGCCCGCCCACGTCGAGGAACGCCTCGTCGACCGAGATGCCCTCCACCAGCGGGGTGGTGTCGCGGAAGATCTCGAACACGGCCCGGCTCGCCTCCGTGTAGGCCTCGAAGCGGGCCGGCACGTCGACGAGTCCGGGGCACAGCCGGCGAGCCGTGCGCAGGTTCATCGGGGTGGAGACGCCGTAGGCCTTGGCCTCGTAGCTGGCGGCGAGGACGATGCCGCCGCCCACGCTCACCGGGCGGCCCCGGAGCGAGGGGTCGTCGCGCTGCTCGACCGAGGCGTAGAACGAGTCGAGGTCGGCGTGCAGGATCGTCGCCGCACCGCGCTCGGCCATCACACATGTGTTCGGGCTCTACCGTGACGTGATGGACCCCATCGGACCGAAGCTGGCCGAGGGCCGGGATTCGGAGATCTTCGAGCACGGCCCGGGCCGGGTGCTCCGGCGGGCCCGCGACGGCCGGTCGCTCGAGGCCGAGGCGCGGGTTATGGCCTACGTGGGCGAGCACGGCTGCCCGTGCCGGCCGTCCACGACGCCGGCGAGGGCTACCTCGTCATGGACCGCGTCGACGGCCGCCCCATGCTCGACCTCGCGGCCGCCCCGCCGTTCCCGCTCCGGCGCTACGGGCGGATGCTGGCCGACCTCCACAACCGACTGCACGAGATCCCGGGGCCCGACTGGCTGCCGGAAGCGCCGCTGGCCGGTGACCGGCTGGTGCACCGCGATCTCCACCCGCTGAACGTCCTCATGACGGTCGACGGCCCCGTGGTCATCGACTGGGCCAACGCCTCCCGGGGGGATCCCGCCTTCGACGTGGCCGACACCTGGGTGCTCTTCGCCACCGCCCGGCCCGACCTCAAGCCCATCGAGCGGCTCGCCCTCCCGGTGCTGCGCAGCGCGTTCCTGCGGGCCTTCCTCGGCGGCGTCGACCGGCAGGCCGCCCGGCGGGCCATCCCGGCCGCGGTCGAGGCCCGGCTGCTCGACCCGAACATGACCGCCGACGAGAAGGCGCGCATGCGCAAGCTGGCCGAGTGGGCCCGGCGCGCGGACCGGCCGTAGCCTCTCGACCCATGCCGGAGCCCGATCTCGCCGCCGCCGCGGCCGCCGTCGACGCCGCCCAGTCCGTCGTCGACCGCGCCGCCGCCCACCTGGCCGCCAACGGTGGCATCGACGCCAACCAGGCCGTCGCCTACGACCTCGCCCACGCCGCATCCGCCGTCGACTGCGGCCGGGCCCTCCTCGACTACGGCGCCAAGGGCGACGTCGAGGCCCGCATCACCTGCGCGTTCGTGGCCGACGCGGTGCACGACGTCGCCACCAAGGTGCTGGGCCGGGAGGCGCAGTGGGGCGTCGAGCCCGGGGTGCTCGACGGCTCCCTCGACGTCGTGCGGGCCTACCGCGACCCGGCGTTCGTCGCGGCGCTGGCGGGCGAGGAGGGCCCCCGCCACCTCGACGGCGACTTCGAGATGGTCCAGGACACCTTCCGGCGGTTCGCCGAGGAGAAGGTGCGGGCGGTCGCCGAGCACGTCCATCGCACCAACGGCGACATTCCCGAGGACATCATCCAGGGCCTCGCCGAGATCGGCACGTTCGGCCTGTCGGTCCCCGAGGAGTACGGCGGGTTCGCAGCGGGCGGCGAGGCCGACTACCTGGGGATGATCGTGGCCACCGAGGAGCTCTCCCGGGGGTCGCTCGGCGTGGCCGGCTCGCTCATCACCCGCCCCGAGATCCTCACCCGGGCGCTCGTCGGCGGGGGCACCGAGGAGCAGAAGAAGGAATGGCTGCCGAAGCTGGCCTCCGGCGAGGTGATGGCCGCGGTGGCGGTCACCGAACCCGACTTCGGGTCCGACGCCGGCGCAGTGGTGGTGGCGGCGAAGAAGGTCGAGGGGCCCCGCGGTCCGCTGGGCGAGGGGCAGACCGGCTGGCAGATCGACGGCGTGAAGACGTGGTGCACCTTCGGCGGCCGGGCCGACGTGCTGATGCTGCTCGCCCGGACCGATCCCGACCGGTCGCAGAAGCACCGTGGGCTGTCGCTGTTCGTCGTGCCCAAGCCGAGGGGCGAGGGCCACGGCTTCGACTTCGAGCAGCCCGACGGGGGTGGGAAGATCGAGGGCCGCGCCATCGACACCATCGGCTACCGGGGCATGCACTCCTACGAGGTGAGCTTCGACGGCTGGATCGTGCCCGACGACGCGCTCGTCGGCGGTGCCGAGGGCCTCGGTCGCGGCTTCTACCTCACCGCGGCCGGCTTCGAGAACGGGCGACTGCAGACCGCGGCGCGGGCCATCGGCGTCATGCAGGCCGCGTACGAGGCGGGCCTCGACTACGCGCGCGAGCGCGTCGTGTTCGGCCAGCCGGTCGCCGACTTCCAGCTCAGCCAGGTGAAGCTGGCGCGGATGGCCGTGATCATCCAGGCAGCCCGCCAGTACGCCTACGAGGTGGGGCGCCTCATGGCCAACGGCCGCGGGACCCTCGAGGCGGCGATGTGCAAGGCGTATGTGTGCAAGGCCGCCGAGTGGGTGACGCGGGAGGCGATGCAGCTGCACGGCGGCATGGGCTACGCCGAGGAGTTCCCGGTGAGCCGCTACTTCGTCGACGCCCGCGTCCTGTCGATCTTCGAGGGCGCCGACGAGACGCTGTGCCTGAAGCTCATCGCCCGCCGGCTCCTGGAGCGCGCCGC
>DATLFP010000256.1:0-6136 GCA_035540955.1 Acidimicrobiales bacterium | reverse complement strand
GCGCGCGAGCAAGGCCAGCAGGCGCGGTCGCAGCAGGCCGCCCACCGGCGGACGGGGCGGTTCGGTGCGGAACGGCCTGGTCACCGGCGTCCGGCCACCGCCAGACGGTAGTCCCCGAGCCCACGCGGCCATCGGTGCACCCGACCACCGCGCCGTCACCCGAACGTGTCCCGACCTCGATCACGTTTCGGTGACGGCGCCGGTGTCTCCTCGGCTCATGCCCGACCCCACCACGACCTCGCCGGCCACGACCGTCCGCATCCTCGACGCCCGGGGTAACCCCGTGACCCGCGTGATCAAGGACCAGCAGATCCGGATCGAGGTGACCTCGCCGACGGCGGTCGACGCGGCGTCGCCGCCCGGACGGCTCGAGGTGAACCTCGCCAAGGAGGGCGGGTGGCGCAGCGACGACCTGACCATCGGGTGGGACGGCAACCGGACCGCCGCCGGCACGACGCACGTCTCCCGTCCGCTCACCATCGCCAGCGGCGGGAAGGGCGCGGCCGAGTGGTCGATCGAGCCGCTCGGCCTCTCGTGGTCGCGGGGCGACTTCTCCGGCCTGGGCACCGACGACGGCCAGGTCGTCACCGTCACCGGCCCCGACGGCTCGGTGGCTGCCGTGCAGGTCTTCACCTCGGGCGTCACCAAGGCCCACGCCGACCTCGTCGACGCCGCCAACGTCCGCGCCGCGAGCGCCCGCACCGCGGCGGCCATGCTCACCGCCGCCCTCGCCCACCTCGACCAGGTCGCCGGCGAGCCCGGCGTCGACGCCGGGAAGGTCGCCGAGCTGCGGGCGCGACTCGAGCAGCGACTGGCGTGGGCCAAGCGGGACCTGTGCGTCGCCGAGCGCGCCCGTGCCCATCTCGCCAACCCCGCCTACGCGACCCCCCAGCAGAACGCGGCTGCCCGCTACTTCCTGGCGGGCGCCGCCGGTGCCGACGCGGGGACCATCGACGAGAGCGGACTGGAGGAGACGTTGCGCAACGCGAGCGCGGCGATGTGGGACGGCGCCATCCTCGACTCGCTCACCGAGCTGGCGAAGAGCAGCTATCAGGGCATCACCCGCGCCACGGGCGCCGCCCAAGTGATGACCCTGTTCGGCACGACCGAGCTGGGCAAGCCCGCCAAGTGGATCGACCGGGCCACCGCCGCCCTCGACCTCATCAGCATGGGCGCGCTGCTGGGGGCGAACATGCGCTACCAGCTCGACCACGCCATCCGGTCGGACACGCCACCCGGCAAGTGGGGTCCGGGGAACCGACCCCGGTTCGACGGCGACGATCCGAAGACGGCACCGACGGGGGTCCACGTCGACCCCCTCGACCTGGGCTACTCACCCGACGGCGTGCGGGCCGCGCTCAACACCGCCCGCAACCACGACGTGATCATCCAGGCCCGCCCCACCGTCGAGACCGCCCCGCAGCTCAAGGCCGACGGCGCGATCCCCAAGGCCGAGGCGTGGAAGGCGAAGACATCGTCACCGGTCGACCAGCTCCTCGGCGCCGACCCCGATGTCGTGCACGGCCGGGTCTCGCTGTTCGAGCCCAAGCCCGACCTGTTCGTCACCGAGCTGCGCAACGCCGGCGTGCCCGACGCGGCCATCAACCGGTCGGTACAGGCGATGCGCGACGCGGCGGCCGCCGGGGAGCGCATCCCGATCCCCGAGCGGCCGCCGGGCTCGGCCGTGCCCGAGGGCTTGTGGGAGCTCGCCGCCAAGCGCTTCGGGCAACGGCAGGCCGAGTGGGTCGGTCCCACCGGCAAGAAGATGCGCGAGGCGGCGGCCAAGGGCGAGATCGAGATCGAGCCGGGCGGCGCGGTGAAGGAGGGGGGGCGCTACATCACCGGCGACTACGACCTGTGGGACATCACCGACCGCAACGGTGCGCCGTTGACCCCCGGGCGCTACGCCACGATCGTCGCCGAGCTGCAGGCCAACGCGTTCGAGGCCCAGCACGGCGCCCACCGGTGGTGGGACCCGCAGCGGTCGTCGTTCAAGGCCGGTGCCGAGGGTGACGCCGAGTTCGCGACGGCGCGGGGCATCTACGAGAAGATCATCGAGTCCCACAAGCCGGGGGGTGAGATCCTCATCGCGTTCGGGCCCGAGGGTCCTCCGGTGGCGGTGTACTCGGGCCAGACGCCGGCACCACACCTCGGCGGCGCGCCCACCTCCGCCGGCGAGCTGGTGGCCGGGTCCCGGCTCGTGGTGCCGAGCGAGCTGGTGTGGTTCGCGGGCAACGAGCTGGTACAGCAGTCGATCGACTACGGCATCGACTCGACCGAGCTGGCCACGCTGTTCGGTGACGTCACCCGGGAGGCGATCCCGTGCGAGTCGTGCATCGACGTGCTGGTCGGGGACGCGCCCACGTCATGGTGGAAGAAGCCCGTGGTCGTCGGCGCCGCCGCGACCGCCGTCGCCGTCGGCCTCATCTTCGGTGTGCTCGGCGGCGAGGACGCCGAGGAGCCGGTGCGCATCTCGCTGGGCGAGGACCCGGTGCTGGTCGACGAGCCGGCCGACGAGGTCGAGGTGTTCGTGCCGGACGCCACCATGGTCGCCTTCGTCGGCGAGTGCTCGGCGACGGTCCACAACCCCCTGATCGGCTATCCCGACTCGCCCTCGCACGCCCTGGACACCGGCATCGCCGTCGGCGTCGACGGCCCGCTTCCCGATGGCCTGACCATCGAGGCCACCCGAGCCGGCGCCGACGCACCGGCCCGCGCGCCGGTCGACGAGCGGGGCGTGTTCGTGCTCCCGTTCCCCGTGAGCGCGTACGACACGTACGGCATCCTGACCGTGCGGGCCATCGTCGGCGACACCGAGCTCGCGGTGACCACTCAGCTGGCCGACGTCGTGGTCGGTCCCGACGAGGGGACCAACGGGTGCACGCCGGCGACCGAGCTGGACGACGCCGCCATCCGCGCGCTCGTCAGCGACGCCGGGTTCGACCCCGACGGTGGCCCGGCAGGACCGCCCGCGATCGAGGAGGACGATCCGATCCCGCCGCCCGAGGACGAGCTCGCCATCGTGCGTGAGTTCCTCGGCCAGATGGACCGCGCCCACCGGGCCGGCGACGTCGACTTCCTGCTCGACACCCTCGACCCCCTGACGATCGGCCGCTACGGCCGCGATCAGTGCGAGTCGTACCTCGGCGGCGTGGTCGGCTCGATCGCCGAGATCGAGCTCCTGGGGGGCCAGCGCGGCCCGTACGACTACCCGACCGACGGCGTGACCGTCGAGCTCTTCGACGCGTGGGCGGTGCAGATCGAAGCGACGGTGCAGGGCGCCGATCGGGTGCCCTTCGACCTCCATCTCCGCCAGACGAGCGACGGTGTGACGTGGTTCAGCGACTGCGGGACACCGGTCGATTGACCGAGCGGGCGCATCTTCGGCACGCCACGGCCGGATCTGGCGTGTCGTCGAGGCCGAGGCGATCTCGGCGCGGTGGCAACTCGTAGCCTCCGCGTCCGTGCGAGGCGATCATCGGGACGGCGCGGCGAGCTCGGGCGTGCGGTTGGCCGAGGTCGTCGGGTCCATCGCCATGGCCACCGATCTCGGTCTCGGCCAGCCGTTGGAGCACGTGTTTCGGTCGTGCGTGATCGCCACCAGGTTCGCTGAACGTCTCGGCGCTTCTGACGAGGACGTGGAGGCGACCTACTGGGTGGCGCTGTTCGTCGGGTCTGGCTGCATCGGCACCAGCTTCGAGCTGTCGGACCTCTTCGGTGATGACATCGAGTTCCGCGCCGACGTCGTCGACGTCGGCGCCAGCACGTTCGCGCAGCTCCGCTACATCTTCGACCGGGCCGGCGGGGGCAAGAGGGGCATCGGCCGTTGGCGAGCCAAGGCGACCTTGGTCGCCGGCGGGATGTCGCGGTTCCAGCAGGCGTTCCTCGCCCACTGCGCCGTCAGCGCGCGCATGGCCGAGCAGATCGGCCTCGGTGAGCCGGTCGTGGCATCACTCCTGCAGACCTTCGAGCAGACGAACGGCAAGGGGATCCCGCTGGGACTGAAGGGCGACGAGGTCCTCCAGCCGATCCGCATAGCCAACCTCACCAACATCGTCGAGGTGTGCGATCGGGAGCACGGTGCCAAGGCGACGATCGAGTTCGCCCGCAAGAACGTGCCCTACCTCGACGCGAACCTCGTCGAGGAGTGGTGCAAGGTCGCCGAGGAGATGCTCGACGGGGTCGACGCCGAGTCGTCGTGGGAGCTGGTCGTCGGCGGCGGCTCTCGGGGCGGGCGGGTGCTCACCCAGGACGAGCTCGACGACCTCCTCGAGCTGCTCGCCGACTTCGCCGATCTCAAGTCGCCCTGGTTCACGGGACACTCGCGGGCGGTGGCTTCGCTGGTTGTGGCCGCCGGGTCCGAGCTCGGCCTCCCGCCCGCCGACCTCGTCACCCTTCGCCGCGCCGCGCTGCTCCACGACATCGGCCGCACCGGCGTGCCCAACACCCTGTGGGACAAGCCTGGACCGTTGACCGCCGCGGAGTTCGAACGGGTGCGCCTCCACGCCTACTACACCGACCGGGTGCTGCACCGCTGCGGGAGGCTCGCGCTGCTGGCTTCGGTGGCTTCCGCGGCCCACGAGCGAAGCGACGGCACCGGCTACCCGAGGGCGACCGGACAGACGGCTCCCGTGCTGTCGAAGCTCCTCGCCGCCGCCGACTGCTACCACGCCATGATCGAGGACCGGCCCCACCGCCGCGCCCTCGCCCGGACGGCCGCCGCCATCGAGCTGCGCGACGCGGCGCGGGCGGGCAGGCTCGACGGCCCCGCCGTCGACGCCGTCCTAGCCGCCGCCGGCCACCGAACCCGCAAGAAGCCCGCCGCGCCGGCCGGACTCACGGTGCGCGAGGTCGAGGTGCTCGCCCACGTGGCGCGGGGTGGCACCGCCAAGGCGATCGGGGCGTCGCTCGGCATCTCACCGAAGACCGCCGGCAACCACATTGAGCGCATCTACCAGAAGATCGGCGTGTCGAGCCGGGCCGAGGCGGCGATGTTCGCCATGCGCCACGGCCTCGTGCCCGACTGGGAGACCGAAACGTAGGGCAACCTCCTCATCTCCACATCGGCGGCCCGTGCGACGGTCGAGCCCATGACCTCTGCCACCACCACCGAAGCCGTCCAGGGATACCTCGACCTCGATGGCGTGCGCACCTACTACGAGGCGATCGGAGCGGGTTCCCCGCTGGTGCTCCTCCACGGGGGTATGTGCCCCGTCGAGACATGGGCCGGTCTCGTGCCACAGCTGTCCGGTTCGTTCCGGGTCTTCACGCCCGAACGCCGCGGCCACGGCCGCACCGCCGATCCAGGCCCGATCACCTACGAGAACATGGCGACCGACACCATCGCGTTCCTCGAGGCCATCGCCGACGGACCGGTCGCCCTGGTGGGCTGGAGCGACGGCGCCGTCGTCGCCCTGCTCGTTGCTCTCTGGCGGCCCGACCTCGTCGAGCGGCTCGTGTACGTCGGTAACGCGATCAACCGAGAGGGCGTTCCGGCAGAGGTCGAGGCCATGGCCGAGCACCTCAGCCCCGACGTGCTCCCGCCCATGCTCCGCCAGCTCCACGACGCCGTCTCGCCCGACGGTCCCGACCACTTCGACCTCGTGTTCGAGAAGCTGGCTCACCTGTGGAAGACCGAGCCGAACCTCGAGCTCAGCGAGCTGGCGTCGCTCTCCATGCCGACCCTGCTGGTCGCCGCCGATCACGACATGGTCACCGTCGAGCAGCTGGCAGCCGCCCAGCGCACGATCCCCGACGCTCAGCTGGCGATCGTGCCCGGATCCGACCACGGGTTCCCGATGGAGCACCCCGATCTCCTCGCCGGTCTGCTCCACCGGTTCCTCACCTGAGCGCGGAGGTCCAGCGTGAACCGGCACACGTTCGTCTACCGCACGGTTGTCGGAAGCCGCTCATCCCAGATCGACGGACTCCTCGTCGACGAACGCTGCGGCGGCGCCCAGGAATCGATACGCCCACTCCTGGGCGAGCTGGCGGTTCTCGCAGAAGACGATCGGAACGTTGGGGTACCGCACCTGCGCGGCGGCGAGCATCTCGGCGACCATCGAAGGGGCGACGTAGGTGAGGCGGAAGACGTCCGCCCACCGGTCCTCCACCACGACGGCAGCGCGCCGGGCGG
>DATLFP010000255.1:0-8080 GCA_035540955.1 Acidimicrobiales bacterium | reverse complement strand
ACGATTCCGATGCTCCTATTGATGTCAAGCGGCGGCTTGAGCCTCGGCTGGTTGTGTCGAGGTGAGGGCGGTGTAGGCCTGGCGGGCGATGTAGCGCTTGAGGCAGCGGATGATCTCGGGCTTGCTCTTTCCTTCTTTGGTGCGGCGCTCGACGTAGTCGCGTGTGGGTTGGTGCCATCGCATTCGGACGAGCGCGACGCGGTAGAGGGCTGCGTTGGCTTGGCGGTCGCCGCCGCGGTTGAGTCTGTGGCGGCCGTTGGTCTTGCCGGATCCGGCTGGTTGGGGTGATGAGCCGCAGAGCATCGAGAACGCGGCGTCGGAACGCAGCCGGTCTGGGTTGTCGCCGGCGGTGACGATGAGCTGGCCGGCGGTGTCGGTGCCGAACCCAAAGAGGGCAACGAGCGCGGGAGCTGCGGAGCGGACGAGCTCGTCAAGGTCGGCGTCGAGCTCGGCGACCTCGGCGTCGAGGTGCTGGCAGCGCCGAGCGAGAGCTCGCAGACTGCGCTTCACGCCGACGAGGACGTCGCGGTCGTTGCCGGGCCGCAGTCGGGCTGCGGCGGCGATGAGCTTGTTCTTGGGCAGGCCACGGAGCTGATCGCGCAGCTCGATGGGAGCGGTGACCAGCAGGGCGCGCATGGAGTTGATCGCTTGGGTGCGGGCTTTGACCGCGGTCTGGCGTTGAATGCGCAACACTCGAATGATCTCGGCGATGTCGTCGCCGGTCTTTGGTGCGCCCGCTGCTTCGCCCGATAGCACGGCGCGGGCGGCGGCCTCGGCGTCGATGAGGTCGGACTTGCCCTTGTGCCGTCGGGTCTGGCGCTTCGGTCGGAGCACCTCGACCACAAGGAGGCCGCGGGCTCGCAGCACGCGGGCAAGTCCGGCGCCGTAACAGCCGGTGCCCTCGATGCCGAACGCCTCGACTTCCCCGAACGACTCGGCCCAATCGGCGAGGTCGTCGTAGCCGTCTTGGGTGGTTGGGATCTCGAGGTCACCGAGGCGTCGACCGAGCTGGTCGAGCGCGACGGCGACATGCACGTCCAGATGGGTGTCGACGCCCACTGTCACCAGCGTCGTGTCGAACTGCGCGATGGTGGTCACTGTCATCCTCCAAGGGGTGATGTGAGCTCCGATCGGGCGAGCGGGACAGCACTGCGAGGGGACTACCTCGTCGGGCTCCTATCAGGTCACTGCTCGTCCGGTCGGGGCTTCCTCAACGCTGGACGCGACCCGCGAACGACGGATCGGAATCAGGGCACGAAGCCAGCGGAAATCGGGGGTCAGAACCCAGGCCGCGACCAGCACCGAGGAAGCCTCACCACCACCACCAAGACAGTGGTGGACCTACAAGTCGGATCATCGCAGCGGAATCGCCACCGGCCAGGCCCGGCTCAGCCTTCGGCCGATCGCCGGGCTCCGGCCACTCGCTGACCACGCGCCGGTAGCCCGAGCGCGAGCGCCCTTGCTCCTCCAGCTGGGAGCGGCTCAGACGGGGGAGCGGGAGCCGGTCAGCGATCTCCAGACCGTGCTCCTTGGCGACGCGCTTGGCGACGACGGCAGCACCTTGTGCCGTCGCCCCCTTCCGCATTGCGTGCTCACCGAGCGCCCACAGGACGTCTCGGTAGAACTGCTCAGGGTCGAGGGACGATGGGGCCGCGTGGGCCCCCGAGAGGGATTGCACTTCAGGACCTCCAGAGACATGGCTGGTGAAGGTCCTGCCGGCTGGTGGTCCCAGGCGCCTCTCGTTCGGTGACACCTCACCGGCAGCGACACCGGCTTGGCGGGGACTTGCCGTCCCAGGCGATTCATCTAGTTCAGGTTCTGAGTGGGGATCGATTCCGGACCACGGAACCGACCAGCTAATCGACTCGTCCTCCGCAGGCCGTCGCTGTGACCGTTGGAGACCGGTTGGTCGATCTTCTAGGGGCGCCACCCCTTCGTATGTCTCTGGCCCGGCAGGACCACTGGCAACGGTACCGCCGGCCTGTGACAGCAACGGCGCACCCTCGCTGGGAGGATCGTGCCCCTGGTCTACGGACGATGCCTCGCTGTTGCCCTCTGCAACACGCGAATCCGCAACTTTACGTAACGAGGATTATGGGCGATGTGTGAGAAGGGGGCGCACGGCCTGGAGGAGCCAGTCCAGGGCCCGCCTGACCTCCTCGAGGTCCTCGGGGGCGGCGGCCAGGTCCCGGTCGACGTCCTCGACCGCCGCCTCCACGACGTACAACGCGTCCCGCAGCGCGTCGAGCTCCTGGCGTGTCATCACCAGCTCGTTCTCGCTGAGCCCGACCTCCTGGGCTCGCCGCCGGGCCTCGTAGTCGCGCTGCTTGCAGCTCGGCCGGCAGAACCGGCGTGGACGGCCAGGGCCGGTGGTCGCCGGCAGCTTCCGCCCGCACCACCGGCACCGGTTCGCCGCCGATTCCGTCACGGTGACGAAACCTACCGAGGGGAGTCGTGGCGGGCGCGGATGGCGCACCGCGACCCTCGCCGCCGCTCAGCCGAACGTCCAGCGGCCACCCGCGGTCGGGAAGGTCATCGACGGGGTGCACGCCTCGACGGGCACCGTCGTCCAGGCCAGCACCTTGTCGGGCACCACCTCGATGACCCCGTTCACGACCATGTCCTCGGCGGGATCGAAGGACCAGGCGTACTTCGGGTTGTAGGCGTCGACGAACCGCTGGAACAGTCCATCCTCCCCCGCCGCCCTCTGGGCCCGGCCCTCGACGATGACCACGGCGAGGGGATCGCCGAGGTGGACGGCGACGTCGGCGTGGGCCGGGATCGCGTTCCAGTGTGATGTCGACCCCACGCTCAGCAGCAGCCGGTCGTCGAGCCACACGCCCCAGACCGGTCGGGGCAGGGGCACACCCCGGCGGCCGACGGAGACGAGCCAGTAGACCTCGGCCTCCTCCAGCTGGCGGCGCACGTCCGCCCACGGCAGCGACGGCGCGATCTCGCGCTCCCACATCCTCAGCGGCGTCGTCGTCGGCTCGGTCATGCCCGAACGGTACGGCGCCGGTCGTGACGGTTGGGCAAGATCGAGCGTGCCCTGGCTCCGGCGCCGCCCCCGAACCACCGGCTTCCCGCGCTCGGCGAACGGCGCGTCGTCGATGCACCTGTGGTGGGAGCCCGCTCCCCCGCCCGCGACCGAGGTGTCCGCCGTGCTCGAGATCGTCGAGCCACCGGTGGTTCCCCACCTCTACTTCTGGGCCCTCCAGGTGAGCTTCGTCGACCGCGGCCGGCGCGTCGGCGGTGCCCACCTCGGCCTGCAGTGGTACGACCGCCACCCCGGGAGCACGGCGGTGAACTGGGGCGGCTACCGCGACGCCGGCCTGCGTGGCCCGAACGCGACAACCGGCCTGCGTGGCCCGAACGCGACAACCGGCCTGCGTGGAGCGATGACCTCGGGCGAGCTCGACGGTGAGCCGTCGCCCCTACCGAGCGCGACCGGCAACCCCAACACCCGCGACTACCCCTGGCGGGCCGGGACGCCGTACCGGCTGCGGATCCGCGGCGACGGCGACGGCTGGTGGGTGGGCGAGGTGACGGACCTCGTCGCCGGCACGACGACGGCAGTGCGCCGGCTCCGGGGCGGCGGCACCCACCTCGTGGCACCCGTGGTCTGGTCCGAGGTGTTCGCCCGCTGCGACGACCCGACCGTCACCGTCAGGTGGTCGGCGCTCGACCCGACGCCGGCATCGCTCCGGCCGACCTACCAGTCGCACGACCAGGGCGGTTGCGCCAACACCGCCTCCCGTCCCGATCCCGCCGGGAACGGCTGGCTGCAGGAGACGAACGTCCGCCGCACGTAGGGTCGTCGGGTTCAGACCCAGACTGCGTGATCGGCCCGGGCCAGCATCGCTGCGTCGTCGGGCGAGTTGCCGTAGGCGTAGAGCTCGACGTCACGACCGGCGAGCCAGGCGTCGAGGCGCGTCACCTTCTCCTCGGCGCGGCAGTTGCGGCCGGCGAACCGCCCGGTGAGGACATCGTCGACGATCTCGAGCTCCGTGGCGAGGACGTGCTCGACGCCGAGCGCGGCGACGGCCGGCACCACGTAGAGGGCGGGCGACGCCGACACCACCACCACCTCATGGCCGGCGTCACGGTGAGTCTGGAGGGTCGCAACCACCTCGGGCCGCAGCCGGATCCCGGCGACGTAGCGGGCCGCCGCCGAAGCGGCTTCGTCGACCGGGGTCCCGGCGAGGCACGTCGCCAGCACCCGCTCCTTGACCACGTCGCGCTCATCGCGCGCCCGGGCCGCTCGGGCGAGACCGCCGGCGTTCCGGACGAGCGCCGCCACCACCTGCCGGCGGCCGGTCACGAGCCGCAGGAACGGGAGCAGGGTGTCGCGCTCGGTGAGGGTGCCGTCGAAGTCGAAGGCGGCCACCACGGGCCGGTCTCCTGCCATCGGCCGACCCGTCAGGTGGGCAGCGCCCGCGCCACCGGGACCGATCGTGGGTCGCGCCCGGACGAGGCGCCGGACCGCCGGCCCCCGGGGCCCGCGCCACCGCCACCGCCCACCGCCCGCACGGCGACCACGAACGCGAGTGCCCACACCGCCGCCACGGCAGCGAGCGCGCCGTGCACGAGGGGCGACAGCCAGGCGTTGCCCTCCACCGTCTCCCGCAGGAGGTAGCGGCGCTCGCTCTCGAACGGCGCCACCCGGTCGACCGCCGGGATCTCCTCCTCACCGATCTCGGGATCCGCGGGAAGGAAGATCGGCACCGCCATCCTCTCGCCGAAGCGGTGGAGCCGCAGCAGCGTCTTCCAGAACCCGCTCACGGGCACCGGTTCGGCGGACCGGTACTCGCCGGGTCGGCCGGTCGGCTCCATGTCGGCCAGCACGAGACCCCCGCCCTGCCACGAGGAGACCTGGAGCCAGTAGGCGTCATCGGCGGCGTCGGCCGGTGTGAGCGTGGCCGTGACGTGCACCTGGTCGGCGCCGGCGGCGGTGAGACGGATGTCGGCGACGACGTCGCCGGTGGCTCGAGGCATGGGGATGGCGAGCACGACGAGGCCGGCGACCGCGGCGGCGACGACCGCCGCCGGCGGCACCCGGCTCCGGTCGCCGGCGATGGCACCGCCGAGCACGACCCCGAGGACGGCGGCGGCCACCGCGGCCACGAACCCGAGGACGGCCGCCTCCGGCAGTAGGTTCGCTGTCCACGGCTGGTAGGCACCGGTGTTCCACGCCCACTCGGCCGCGAGGCCGATCGAGCCGATGCCGATGCCGCTGACCAGCGCGAACCGCAGCCGGCGATCGGTGCCCAGCAGGGCGGCGACGACCTCCACCACGAGGGCGCTGGCGAGGAACGTGGCCCCGAAGCGGGTGTCGACCGGTGCGCCCTCGTCGCTGCTGCCGAGCACGCCGCTCCCCATCAGCAACCACGAACCGGTGACGATCCCGAGCGTCCACCCCCGACCGTGCACGAGGCGCATGGCCACGAGGGCGACGCCGGCGGCCAGGCAGATGAGGATCGGGTGGAAGAGCTGGCTGAACTGAGGGACGCCGAAGGTGAACTCACCCTGCGGCGCCACCAGCCCCTGCAAGGTCAGCCACGCGCACAGCACGTGGAGCCCGCGGGCCCAGCGCCCGTCGGTGGGACGGACCCCGGCGTCGGCCAGGATGAGCCACGCCGCCAGCCCGGTGAAGGTCGCCCCGAGGATCATGAGCATGTGGGTCGGGCTCCACATCGTGACGTCGATCCCGTACTCCTGGTGCCAGACCTCGTCGAGCGGGAACCCGCTCACCGCCCCGATGCCGAGGGCCCAGAGCGGCAGGAGCGACCGGGGCACCCGGAGCCCGAGGACGCTGGGAGCCTCGACGCGGTCCATCGTCGCCACGAAGGTGCCGAGCGCCGCTCCGCCGAGGATCAGCACGAGGCCGATCAGGATGGCGGCGTGCGGTGCGGTGAAGAGCTCGTCGTCGCGCCCGAGGGCGATGTGCCAGGAGACGTCGTCGTAGAACCCCTGCCCGGCCACGAGGAGGCCGAACAGGGCGGTGCCGATGGCGGTGGCGGCCCAGCCCGGCACACCGGTCACCCGGGTCAGCCCCGACGGCACCCGGGACAGCGGCCGCAGCCTCCCCCATGTCTCGTCCGACCGGCCGAGGGCGGCGAGCACGGCGACGACCACCACGAACGCGCCGAGCAAGAACGACAGCGGCGTCCAGCTGGCGAGGGCCGAGCCGCCGAGCGTGCCGCTGTCTGCCATCAGCATCCGGCATGACTACACCGGTAGGGCCATCCGGGTCGAGCCGAACGGGCCATGGGGTGACCATTGCCTCCCGTCGTACCTTCGAAGGCGATGCGGGTGCTCATCTGCGACGACGAGCCGGCGATCCGGCTGCTCTACCGCACGGCGATGGAGCGCGAGGGGGTGCAGGTCTCCGAGGCGGCGGACGGCATCGAGTGCGTCGACGTCGCCCTCGCCACGAACCCCGACCTCGTGATCCTCGATCTGTACATGCCGCGCCGCGATGGTCTCGCCACCCTGCCGATGCTCCGCGAGTCCTGCCCGGAGGCCAAGGTGCTCGTCGTGAGCGCCCACGCCGCCGTCGAGGTGTTCGAGCAGAGCCGCGCCCGTGGTGCCACGGCGTGCTTCGACAAGCTGTCGTTCCTGCCCCGGATCCCGGCGCTCCTGGCCCGGTACGGGACCGCCGCCTGAGGCGGTCGCGTCCAGCCGCGCCCGGTAGCGTGGCATCCCTATGCCCCGGCGGATCGACGTCGAGCTCACGAGCGAGCGACCCGATGGCACGTGGACCTGGCGAGCGGCGGGCGCTCGCCAGCCCCGCGGCGACCTCGACGGCGGTCTCCTCCCTCCCGGTGCGAAGGTCGGCGACGTGGTGCGGGCCGAGGCCGAGTTCGACATCGAGGGCATCACGGTCATCGCCGTGGTCACGCCGAAGGCGGACGACAAGCAGGCCGTCGAGCGCCTCGAGGTGCTCGGTCCGCAGCGTGAGTTCACGCCCGTCACCTCGACGCTCGTGGGGCGCGGCGCCCGCGATCGGACCGAGCGGCGTGGCCCCCGCCGCGAGCGACCCGACCGCCCCGATCGCGACCGCCGCGATCGCCCCGAGCGGGCCGACCGCCCGGATCGGGACCGCGACCGTCCCGATCGCGATCGGGAGCGCCGGGAGCGGTCGGCCCGGCCCGCCGACAGTCGATCCGAGCGGCCGCGGCGGGAGCGTCCCGCTCCCCCGCCGCAGGTTCCCGAGCGGCCGAAGCCCAAGCGACTCCGACCGGGTCGCGCCCACCGAGACGAGCTGCTGTCGTCGCTGTCGCCCGACCGGCGCCTGATCGCCGAGCAGCTCTTGAACGGTGGCGTCCCCGCGGTCCGGCGCGCCCTCGACGAGCAGAACGCCGCCGCCCGGGCCGCCGGCCAGCCCGAGGTCCCCACCGAGAACGTGGTCCAGGTCGCCGAGGACCTCATGCCCGCGGTGCGCATCGCCGACTGGCTCGACAAGGCGGATGCGGCGCTGGCCGATCTCGAGGTGCTGGCGCTGAGCGATCTGCGGGCCGTCGTCACGAGCGCCGGCGACGTCGCCCGCGAGGAGCGGACCAAGGAGCTGGCGGGCACGCTGCGGGAGGCCCTCGATCGCCGCACCGTCGTGGAGCAGCAGCAGTGGCTCGACGACGTGCGGCTCTCGCTGAAGCACGGTCGCGTGGTGCGGGCCCTCCGCCTTGCCTCCCGGGCTCCGGAGGCCAACCAGACCCTGCCCGAGGAGGTCCTGACCGAGCTGCACACCGCGGCGAGCGCGGCGATGACGGCCGAGGTGGCCCCCGACCGCTACGGCACGCTCGTCGATGCGGTCGCCTACTCGCCGGTGCGGCGCGACGTGCAACCGGCGGGGATCCCGGCTGAGCCCGGCGATGCGCTGCTGGCTGCCGTGCGCAAGCACGCGGGTCGCTCGCCGGGGATCGCCACCGCCTTCGGCATCGAGGTCCCGCCACCCCGGGAGCGGTCCGGCCGCAAGGCCCGTCCGGCCAAGCGACCGGCCCCCGTCGACAAGCCCCAGCCCGCCGGCCCGCCCGTCGACGTCGGCGGGCGGGCCGGCGGGCTGGGGCTTGTCGACGGGGGC
>DATLFP010000254.1:0-3606 GCA_035540955.1 Acidimicrobiales bacterium | reverse complement strand
GTTCGTGGCCGGCGACACCAAGCGGGCGCTCGACGTCCTCACCACCACCGCAGAGCTGCGCAAGGCCCGGCTGGAGGCGAGCGAGCGGTCGGTGCTCGTGTGCCGCGGCGTCGATGTCTCCTACGGGCCGGTGCAGGTCCTGTTCGGCGTCGACCTCGAGGTGAGGGAGGGGGAGATCGTCGCCCTCCTCGGCACCAACGGCGCCGGCAAGTCGACGCTCCTGCGGGCTATCTCCGGCCTCACCCCGCCGCACGGCGGCGCCATCTTCTTCGACGGCGAGGACGTGACCGGCTTCGCGCCGGAGGAGAGCTTCCAGCACGGCCTCATCCAGGTGCCCGGCGGCCGCGGCATCTTCCCGGGCCTCACCGTGAAGGAGAACTTCGAGGTGGCCGTGTGGGCGGGGCGCCGCCCGAAGCCCGAGGCCAGGGCCGCGGTGGAGGAGGTGCTCGAGATCTTCCCGGCCCTGCGCAAGCGCTGGGACCAGAAGGCGGCGGTGCTGTCGGGCGGCGAGGCCCAGATGCTCACCCTCGGTCAGGCGCTCATCGCCAAGCCCAAGCTGCTCATGATCGACGAGCTCTCCCTCGGCCTCGCGCCGGTGATCGTCGAGGAGCTGTTGAAGATCGTCCGCCGCATCAACGCGGACGGCACCGCGGTGATCCTCGTCGAGCAGTCGGTCAACGTGGCCCTCACGGTCGCCGAGCGAGCCTGCTTCATGGAGAAGGGCGAGATCCGCTACAGCGGGCCCACCTCCGAGCTCCTCGACCGGCCCGACATCCTGCGATCGGTGTTCCTCACCGGCGCCGCCGCCATGGAAGGTGACTCGTGAACCCCATCCTCAGCGTGAAGGGCCTCACCGTGCAGTTCGGTGGGGTGATGGCGGTCGACGACGTCACCTTCGACCTCGAGCAGGGGCAGATCCTCGGGGTGATCGGACCCAACGGCGCCGGCAAGACGACGATGTTCGACGCCATCTCCGGCTTCGTGCCGTCGCGGGGCACGGTGCGGCTCGACGGCGAGATCATCTCGGGTCTCGCCCCCGAGGCCCGCTCGCGGCACGGCCTCGGCCGCTCCTTCCAGGACGCCCGCCTCTTCCCGGCGCTCACCGTCGCCGAGACGCTGGCGGTCGCCTACGAACGGCACATCAAGGCCCAGGACGTCGTGTCGACGGCGCTCCGCCTCCCATGGGTCCGGCGCGCCGAGCGCGACATCGCCGGCAAGGTCGACGGGCTGATCGACCTGATGGGGCTCGGCGCCTTCCGCGACAAGTTCGTGGCCGAGCTGTCGACCGGCTCGCGGCGCATCGTCGACCTCGCGGTGATCATGGCGCACGCACCGAAGGTGCTGCTCCTCGACGAGCCATCCTCGGGCATCGCCCAGAAGGAGACGGAGGCGCTCGGTCCGGTCCTGCGCCGCTTGCGGGACGAGACCGGCACCACCCTCATCGTCGTCGAGCACGACATGCCGCTCATCCAGTCGATCTCCGACGAGCTGCTGGCGTTGGAGACCGGCGCGGTGCTCACCAGGGGCGCGCCCGCTGAGGTGCTCGACGACCCCCGGCTGGTGGCAGCCTACCTCGGCACCGACGAGGCCGCCATCGCCCGCTCGGGCGCGGTGGCGGCCGCGCCGGCGCGGCGGACGCCGCGCAAGCGGGCGGCCACGAAGAAGGCGCCGGCGGCGACCAAGGTGGCGCCCACCAAGAAGGCCACGACGACGGCCAAGAAGGCGGCCACCAAGAAGGCCACGGCGACGAAGAAGGCGGCGACGGCCAAGAAGGCGGGGGCCACCGCCAAGAGGACGGCGACCACTGCCAAGAAGCCGGCGGCCCGGTCCACGACGGCGTCGACGGCCAAGAAGGCTGCAACGTCAGCCACGAAGCGGGCGGCAGCCCGCAAGGCTGCGGCGCCGAGAAGGGCGGCCTCGGCCAAGACGACCAGGGGTCGCGACGCGCGCTAGGAATCCATGATGCGCCGCCGGGTCCGCCGCTTCGTCGAGGAGTGGCGACCGTCGGCGGTGACGATGGGCAAGCCGGCGTTCCCGCTGCTGGTCCTCTTCGGACTGAACGCCGCCGACGAGCTCGACCGGACGGCGTTCGCCGTGCTCCTTCCGGAGATCCGCGACCACTTCGGGATGACGAACGCCGGCATCCTCAGCGTCGTCGCCCTCACCTCGATCGCGATCCTGCTGCTCGAGATCCCGCTGTCGTTCTACTGCGACCGCCACAACCGGGTGCGCATCGCCACCGTCGGCGCCGCCATGTGGGCGCTGTTCTCCGTCGGGACCGGCCTGGCGGTGGCGATCCCGATGCTCATCGCCATGCGGCTCGGCGCCGGCACGGGTCGGGCCATCGTGACGCCCACCCACAACGGGTTGCTGTCCGACTGGTACCCGCCGGCGGCGCGGTTGAAGGTGTTCTCCTTCCACCGCATCGCCAACTCGATCGGCCAGATCGTCGGCCCCGCGCTCGCCGGCGTGCTCGCCCTCTACCTCGGCTGGCGGGCGCCGTTCTTCCTCTTCGCCATCCCCACCATCGTCCTCGTGCTGTTCGCCCTGCGCCTGAAGGAACCGGTGCGGGGGATGCAGGAGCGGCTGGCGGCGGGCGCCGACCAGAAGACCGCTGAGATCCAGGACACCCACGAGTCGGTGTGGGCCACGATGAAGGTGCTGGCGCGGGTCCGCACCCTGCGCCGCATCTGGTACGCGGTGCCGTTCCTCGCAGTCGCGCTGTTCGGCATCGGCAACCTCCTGTCGATCGTGTACGAGGAGGTGTTCGGGCTCAACACCGCCCAGCGCGGCCTCATCGCCGCGTTCATCGAGCCGTTGCAGCTCGTCGGGGTGCTCGTGGCGATGCCGCGCCTGGCCGCCATCTCCGAGCGGCGGCCCGACTTCCTCCTGCGGTTCATCGCCATCGTCGGCGTGTTCGACGGCGTGATGCTCGTGGTGCTGGCCTACGCCCCCAACGTGGCCACCGCCGTCGCCGCTCACGCCATCGTGGCCGCCACCATCGGCACACTGGCCCCCGCCTTCTTCGTGATGCTGTCGCTCGTGGCGCCGCCCCGCTGCCGATCGGCGGCGTTCTCGACCGTCTCGGTGTTCGGCATCCCCGGCATCGCCATCGTGCTGCCGCTCATCGGGGGCCTCGCCGACCGCGTCGGCGCCCAAGCCGCCATGCTCACCCTCGTCCCCGTGTCGGTCATCGCCGGCTTCCTGCTGTCGCGTGCGGCACCGTTCGTCGAGGGCGACATCGCCGCCGTGCGGGCCGAGTCGTTGGCCCGCGTCACCGAGTCCAAGACGGAGCCGGAGGGCGTCGAAAACCCCTGAATTTGTTGGTGTTTTCGGTTGCGGTGGTGGCCGAACGCCTGTACGATTGGGGTCGTGTTGGGCGGTCTGTCCGAGGCGATCGATGTGCTGGTCGAGACGGACGTTGCCGACCTGGATCGGTTCTCGCGGTTGGCGCGGATCGAGGCGCTGCAGCAGCAGCTGTCGCGGCTGCAGGCGGAGCTCACCCGCACCGTCGGGGTCGCCGACGCGCAGCACGACATCGATGGGGTGACCATGGCGTCGTGGCTGGCGTGGAAGACGCACGTGCCCAAGGCGCAGGCCGCCGTG
>DATLFP010000253.1:0-4290 GCA_035540955.1 Acidimicrobiales bacterium | reverse complement strand
CGCCCCCGCCACGTCGTCGCCACCGTGGTGATGGACGGCATCCACCCGTTCGAGATGAGCGTGCCCTGCGAGGTGTTCGGGCTCGAGCGCCCCGAGGTCGTCTACCCGTGGCCCTACGAGCTGGTGGTCGTGTCGACCCAGGGCACCGGCCCGGTGCGGACCCACAACGGGTTCTCGATCGAGACGCCCCACACCCTCGCCGACCTCGAGCGGGCCGACACCGTCGTCGTGCCGTCATGGCCCAACGTCGACCAACCGCCCGACGAGTCGCTCCTCGCCGCCCTGCGGGCCGCCCACCAGCGCGGCGCCCGCATCATGTCGTTCTGCTCGGGCGCGTTCGTGCTCGGCTACGCCGGCCTCCTCGACGGCCGGCGGGCGGCGACGCACTGGATGTACGCCGACGCCATGGCCGCCCGCTTCCCCGCCGTGAGCGTCGACCGCAACGTGCTGTACGTCGACGAGGGCGACGTGCTCACCTCCGCCGGCACCGCCGCCGCCATCGACCTCTGCCTCCACGTGATCCGCCAGGACCTCGGCGCCGAGGCCGCCAACATCGTCGCCCGCCGCATGGTGGTGCCCCCCCACCGCGACGGCGGCCAGGCCCAGTACGTGCAGGCCCCGGTGCCGGCGTGCCCGGCCGAGGACCCGATCGCCGGCGCCCTCGACTGGGCGGTGGAGCACCTCGACGAGCCGCTGAGCGTCGAAGCCCTGGCCCGCGTCGCGGCGATGAGCCCCCGCACCTTCGCCCGCCGCTTCCGCGACGTCACCGGCACGACGCCCCACCAGTGGCTCCTGCGCCAGCGGGTGCTGCACGCCCAGCGCCTCCTCGAGACGACCGACGAGCCCGTCGAGCGCGTGGCCAACCGCTGCGGGTTCTCCTCCGCCGCCGTCCTGCGCGAGCACTTCACCCGCGTCACCGGCACCAACCCCCTCACCTACCGCCGGACGTTCCGCGCCGCGTAGCCGTTGTGCGCGCTCAGGACTTGAAGAGGTACTCGGTCTCGGCCTCCTCCTCGGGGAGCAGCACGTCGATCTCGGCGACGAGGCGGGGATGCTGCTCGAGGCCGCCGTCGACGAGCTCGAAGGCGATCTCCCGAGCGGTCGCCACCACCGCCTTGTCGCGGCGCAGCGACGCCAGCTTCAGATCCGACCGGCCCTTCTGGCGGGTCGCCATCAGCGTCCCCTCGCCGCGGATCTCGAGGTCCTCCTCGGCGAGCGCGAACCCGTCGGTGCTGCCGGCGATGGCCAGCAGCCGGCGCTCGGCGTCGGACGTCGCCCCCTCGCCGAGGAGGTAGCACCACGACTCGTCGGCGCCCCGGCCGACCCGCCCCCGCAGCTGGTGGAGCTGGGCGATCCCGAACCGGTCGGCGTCGACGATCACCATCACCGTCGCGTTCGGCACGTCGACGCCGACCTCGATCACCGTGGTCGCCACCAGCACGTCGAGCGCGCCGGCGCGGAAGGCGTCCATGACCGACTCCTTCTCCGCGCTCTTGACCTTGCCGTGCAGCAGGCCGAGGCGCAGACCCTGGAGCTCACCGGCCGACAGCGCGGCGAAGGTCTCCTCGGCCGACGCCACCTCGAGCTTCTCGGACTCCTCGATCAGTGGGGTCACCACGTAGGCCTGACGACCGGCCGCCACCTCGTCGCGCACCCGCTGCCAGGCCTCGGCCACCTCGAGCGGGCCCTTCGCCCAGACGGTCGCGACCGGCGTGCGCCCCGGCGGCAGCTCGTCGAGGACGCTCACGTCGAGGTCGCCGTAGACGGTCATCGCCGCCGTCCGGGGGATGGGCGTGGCGGTCATCACGAGCACGTCGGGCACCAGCTCGCCCTTCGAGCGCAGCGCCGCCCGCTGCTCGACCCCGAACCGGTGCTGCTCGTCGATCACCGCGACGCCCAGGGATCGGAACGCCACCTTGTCCTCGATCAGCGCGTGGGTGCCGATCACGATGTCGACCTCGCCCGAGCCGAGACCCTCGAGGATGCGGGCCCGCTCCTTGGCCGCCGTCCGGTTGGTCAGCAGGGCGACGGTGAGAGCACGGTCGGCGAACAGCGACCCGCCGCCGCTCGGCACGGTGAAGCCCTCGAGCATGCGCCGGATGCCGAAGCCGTGCTGCTCGGCGAGCACCTCGGTGGGCGCCATGAGCGCGCCCTGGTGGCCGCCCTGCACGGCGGCGAGCATGGCCGACACCGCCACGATCGTCTTGCCGCTCCCCACGTCGCCCTGCAGCAAGCGGTGCATGGGCACCGGCTTCGCCAGGTCGGCCTCGATCTCGGCGATGGCGCGGCGTTGCGCGGCCGTGAGCGGGAACGGGAGCTGCTCGTGGAACCGCCGCACGAGCTCGCCGCCGACCTCGTGCTGGATGCCGGTCGAGGTGCGCTCGTAGGTGCGCTTGCGCCGGACGAGCACGAGCTGGATGCGCAGCAGCTCGTCGAACACCAGCCGCTTGCGGGCGGCGCCGACCTCGTCCATCGAGTCGGGCTGGTGGATGTGGCGCATCGCCCAGTCGCGGGAGGTGAGCTCGAGGCGGTCGAGCACCGACGTGGGGACGGGGTCGTCGAAGTCGGTGACCCGCCGCAACGCCTCCGCCACCCACTCGTCGAGGTCGTAGGTGTTGATCCGCGCCTTCTCCGACTGCGGGTAGATCGGGATGACGCGGCCGGTGCGGCTGCCGCCCACCACGTCGACGACCGGGTTGGTCATCTGCTTGCGGCCCTGGAAGCTCTCGACCCTCCCGAACACGACGGTCTCGGTGCCGGCCGACAGCTGCTTGGCTCGCCACGGCTGGTTGAAGAACGTGCATCGCAGGTAGCCGGCGCCGTCGCTCAGCTCGACGACGACCATGGCCCGGCGCTGCCGCGTGCGGCGGGTGTCGACCTTGCGGACGGTGCCGAGGACCGTGGCCTCCTCGCCCACGGTCAGGTCCTGCATGGCGACCTGCTTGGTGCGGTCGATGTAGCGGCGCGGGTAGTGCAGCAGCAGATCGAGGACCGTTTCGATGCCGAGCTCGCTCGCGAGGCCAGGGACCTTCGCCGCCGCCGACTTCGTCTGCAGCTTCTTCAGCTCGGTGACGGGCACGTCCCGCAGCTCGATGAGCGGCTTGGCCACGCGCGCAACCGTACGGTGGCCGTGTGACCGCGGGGTCGACCCGCGCGCCCCCCGCTACTCGATGCCGATGAGGTAGGGGTAGAGGGGTTGGCCGCCGTGGTGCACCTCGACCTGGACGTCGGGACGGTGCTCCGCCATCCACTCCCGGATGCGGCGGGTCTCCGCCGCCCCCGAGCCGTCGCCCTCGATCAGCGTCGCGATCTCGTGGTCGTCGGTGACGAGCTCGTCGAGCAGGAGGATGGTGGCGCCGTCGACCGTGCGGTCGATCGACCGGATCCCGTCGCGGGCGATGCCGATGAAGTCGCCCTCGGCGATCGGACCGACGTCGCAGGTCGACGCTCGCACCGCCCTCGTCACCTCCCCGGCGACGACGTTGCCTGCGGCCTCCGCCATCGCCTCGCGGTTGGCGTCGGCGTCGGCGTCGGGGTCGTAGGCGAGCAGGGCGGCGAACCCCTCGGCGATCCCGCGCGTCGGCACCACCCGCACGCGGCGCGCCGCCAGGTCGTCGACCTGCTCGGCCACCGGGATGATGTTCTTGTTGTTCGGGAGGATGATCACCTGCTCGGCGTTCACCGACTCGACGGCCTCGAGCAGCTGCGCCGTCGACGGGTTCATCGACTGGCCGCCCGCCACGATCGCCTGCACGCCGAGGGAGTGGAAGATGCGGCTGATGCCGTCGCCGGTGGCCACCGCCACCACCGCGGTGGTGACCGCCGGCCGCTCGGCGGGCGCCGCCGGCTCCGCCTCCCGCACCCAACGCTCCTCCTCGACCTGCTCCAGCAGGTCGGTCACGCGGATGTCGCGGGGCCGACCGACGTCGAGCGCCGCCTCGATCGACGCCCCGATGTCGTCGGTGTGGATGTGGCAGTTCCAGAGCCCGTCACCACCGACCACCACGATGGAGTCGCCGATGCCGGCCCAGACGTCCTTGAAGGCCGGGATGGCCTCGTCCGGTGCCTCGAGGAAGTACATGACCTCGTAGCGCAGCTCGGAGATGTCGCCGTGGCCGCGCTCACCGTGACCGGGGGGCGGCCCGGTGAGGGTGGGGGCGTCCACCTCGGCCGGCTCGGGCAGCTCGCGACCGTCGGCGACGTGGAGCAGGGCGTCGATGAGCAGCAGCACCCCGGTGCCCCCGGCGTCGACCACGCCCGCCTCCTTCAGCACCGGGAGCATCTCGGGGG
>DATLFP010000252.1:0-136782 GCA_035540955.1 Acidimicrobiales bacterium | reverse complement strand
GACCAGGCTTGCCGATGCTGTCGATGAGCACGACGACCGTCGTCCAGAACCTCTACGCGCTGCAGCACCACGCCGCCGCGCTCGGACGGCCGGCAGCGATGCTGTTCACCGAGCTGATGAACATGGGGCCGGTGAGCGCGTCCGACGAGGACCTCCTCAACCGTCTCGGCTGGACCCGGGGCCGCGTGGTTCAGGTGCTCAAGCAGCTCGAAGCCGCGCACCTGGTCGTCTCGACGACCGAGGCGCGAGGTCAGGGCCGGCCCCGCAAGCTCTACGAGGTCAACCCGCACTTCCACGAGGCGCAGAAGGCAGGAGCGGAGTGAGCCTGGACCTGCTGTTGCACCTCCAGCGCGAGCACGCCTTCGACCCGACGCCGGTGCGCGACGACCTTGGCGTGTACCACGTGCCGTTCGCCGAGCTGGTCGGCGACGCCCATCCCGAGCGGACGTTGCTCGACGCCTGCCTGCGCGCCGAACGCGTCGCGCTGATCGGCGAGAGCGGCGCTGGCAAGTCGAGCCTGGCGGCAAGCGTGCTCGGGCCGATGGTCGACGACGTCGCGCCGGTCGTCGTGCCGGTCGCACGCGAGTCGTTCGAGGTGGTGCGCGAGCCGCGTGCCATGTTCGCCCACCTGGTGTCGGTCATCGGCGCCTACGCGAACGACGCCGAGATGCTCGACGACAAGGGACGGGATGAAGCGCTCAGCCGGGTCACTGCCCAACGCCCGGTGGGGCGGATCACCGGCCGGAGCGGGCGGCTGACCCTCGGTTGGATGGGCGCGCAGCTCGGCGCCGAGCTGGCGCGACAGGCCTCGCCTGGCGGATCGGTCGACCGATCCGCCACCGAGACGCTCGAGACCGTGCACCAGATGATCGAGATCATCCGCGCTGCCTCATTGGCGCCGGTGCTCGTGTTCGACGACACCGATCGGTGGCTGGGTGGGTCGGCGTTCACCGATCCGGCGGCGCTGGTGACCGGCTTCTTCGGCCGGGTCCTGCCCGACCTCACCGAGCTGCGATGCGGTCTGGTCGTGGCCGTGCACCGCAAGTACCTGGAGGACGACCAGACGCGCACCGCGATCCAGCGCACGCTGGACACACCGATCGAGGTGCCCCCGCTGACCTCGGCCGATGCGATCGCACGAGTGCTCGGCTCTCGCGTCCACGCCCACACCGAGGGCGTCGATGCATCCATCGGTGACGTCGTGTCCGACAGCGCGGTCGAGCGCCTCTTCGACATCTATCAGCGCGGGCTCCGGGGTGAGCTTCGGGGTGTGGTGGGCGCGGTGCACATCGCGCTGGCCGAGGCATGTGACGACGGTGCGGACCTGATCGGCCCGGAGCTGATCGACGACGCCATCACCGTGTGGGACCCCACGTGACCACCCGGGACATCGACCATCGACGGAGACGCTGGGACCGCAAATGACCGACACCCTGCTTCGAGACCTCATCAACCTCCCTGAGGAGGTCCACCGCGGCCAGTTCGTCATCAGCCTGGAGGACGGCGTCGCCCGGGCCGAGCAGACCCTGCGCGAGTACGTCGTCACCGACGAGATCGAGGGCTGCTTCGACGAGGCGATTGCGCTGATCGGCAGCGCCATCGAGCAGCGCGCCTCGCGCGGCGCGTATCTGCACGGCAGCTTCGGGTCGGGCAAAAGCCACTTCATGGCGGTGCTGCACCTGCTGCTCGAGGGCAACCCGCTCGCCCGGTCGAAGAAGAAGCTCGACGGCGTCGCGGCACGGGCCGACGCTCGGCTCGGCGGTCGCAAGTTCCTCCTCGTGCCGTATCACATGATCGGCGCCGCCTCGATGGAGTCGGCGGTGCTCGGCGGCTACGTCGACCACGTGCGCGAGCTGCACCCGGGCGAGCCGCTCCCGGCCGTGTACCTGGCCGATGGGATCATCGAGGACGCCCGCCGCTTGCGCGAGCGGATGGGCGACGACGCGTTCTTCGCCGGCCTCGCCGGTGAGGGTTCGGGTGGCGGGTGGGGCGCGCTCGCCGGCGCGTGGGACGCGACCTCGTTCGATGCCGCCATGGGCGCGGCGCCCGGCAGCGCCGAGCGCGATCGGCTCGTGAGCGCGCTGGTCTCGGCCTACTTCTCGCACGTGCCCGGCGGGACCAAGGCATCCGGCGAGGGCTTCGTCCCCTTCGACGAGGGGCTCAGCGCCATCAGCCGCCACGCCAAGGCGCTCGGCTACGACGCCGTGATCCTGTTCCTCGACGAGCTCATCCTGTGGCTCGCCAGCCGCATGGCGGACCAGGCGTTCGTCACCCGCGAAGGGCCCAAGGTCGCCAAGCTCGTCGAGGCGGCGTCGCCCGACCGTCCCGCACCCATCGTCAGCTTCATCGCCCGCCAGCGCGACCTGCGCGATCTCGTCGGCGAGCACGTGCCCGGCGCCGACCAGCTCAACTTCAGCGAGATCCTCAAGTGGTGGGAGGGCCGGTTCGACACGATCCGCCTCGAGGACCGGAACCTGCCGGCTGTCGTCGAGCAGCGTCTCCTAGAGCCGAAGTCCGACATCGCCCGCGAGCAGCTCGACCGCGCCTTCGAGGCCACGACGGGCCGGGCGGGGGAGCGGGTCGTCGACACGCTCCTCACCGGCGACGCCGATCGGGCCGCGTTCCGGCGCGTCTATCCGTTCAGTCCCGCGCTCGTCAGCGCGCTCGTCGACCTGTCATCGGCGCTGCAGCGGGAGCGCACCGCGCTGCGGGTCATGGCCGAGCTGCTGGCCAAGCAGCGCGACGAGCTGAAGGTCGGCGACCTCGTCGCCATCGGCGACATGTACGACGTGATCGCCGAGGGGAACGAGCCGTTCACCGAGCAGATGAAGGCGCCGTGGGCGGCGGCAGATCGCCTCTACCGGACGAAGTTCCGGCCGCTGCTGCTCGCGGCGCACAACCTCCCGGCTGACACGACGGTCGTCGCATCGACGCATCCATTCCGCGCCGATGACCGGCTGGTCAAGACGCTGCTGCTCGCGGCGCTGGTGCCGGGAAGCACCGCACTGGGCGCGCTGACGGTGAGCCGGTTGGCGGCGCTGAACCACGGGTCGATCCGTACGCCGATCCCGGGCGAGGAACGCAGCGTGGTGCTGAAGAAGCTGCGCGACTGGGCGGGTGATGTGCCGGGCTTGAAGCTCGACGGTGACCCCACCGACCCGGTGGTGTCGGTCCAGCTCTCCGGTGTCGACACCGCGTCGATCATCGAACGGGCGCGGATCGTCGACGACGCCAGCGGCGGTGCCCGGCGGCGGAAGCTCCGCGACCTGCTCTTCGATGCCCTCGGCGTCGAGGACAACGGTGGCCTGCTCCCGCCGACGCACGCGTGGATCTGGCGCGGGACTCGGCGCACGGTCGACGTCGTGTTCGGGAACCTCGTCGATCGCACCGACATCCCCGATGCCAGCCTTGAGGCGGGTCAGCGGCCGAAGGTCGTCATCGACTTCCCGTTCGACCCTCGGGGCAGGACGCCACGCGACGACCTCGCCCGGCTGGAGGAGTACCTCGCCGAGCATCCGCCAACGCGGACGCTGTGCTGGCTCCCGAATTTCCTCACCCAGCGCAGCCTGTCCGACCTCGGTGATCTGGTGGTGCTGGATCACCTGCTCACCGGCGAGAACTTCAACCAGAACGCTTCCCATCTCTCGCCAGTCGATCGGGCGTCGGCCCGATCCCTACTCGACAACCAGGCGCGGATGCTGCGCGAGCGTCTGCTCGGCGTGCTGCACCAGGCCTACGCCGTCGACGAGCCCCAGGCCGTCGCCGTCGAGGTGACGCTCGGACCGGAGGACCAGTTCCGGTCGCTGGACCCGACGTTCACCGCTCGCCCGCCCGTGGCCACCACCCTCGGGGAGGCGTTCGAGAAGATTCTCAACCAGCAGTTCGCCCACTACTGGCCGGCGCATCCCGACTTCGGCGACGAGGTGCGCCCCCCGGAGCTGCGGACGACGCTGGCGGTGATCGAGCGCGCCGCCCGGGACCGCGCCGACCGGGTGGACGTCGAGCAGCCCCAACGCAAGCCGCTGCGGCGGGTCGCCAACCCGCTGCGCCTCGGGACGATGCACGAGGCGCACTTCGTGCCCGAACGCCACTGGCAGGACCACTTCGCGCAGCGAGAGGCCGCCGAGCGGCCCCCCGCGCTGACGGTCGGACTGCTGCGATCGTGGATCGACGTGCCGGCCCCGATGGGCCTGCCCCGCGAGATCGGCGACCTCATCATCTGCGCGTTCGCAGCGCAGACCGACCGCGTGCTGCTCCACCTCGGCGCGCCGCAACGACCGGAGATCGGACGACTCGACGACGCCTGGGAACTCCACACCCAGCAGCTCCCTGCCGATGACGCGTGGCGCGCCGCCGTCGGACGCGCAGCAGAGATCTTCGGCCTCGTTGCCGGCCCGCTGGTGTCAGCTGCCGGTGTGGCCAAGCTGGTCGCCGAGCTGCGCGCCAAGGCCGTCGAGCACCGCGCCGCCGCGGCCGATCTCGACGGCGAGCTCCGAGCGCGGCTCGCATCGCTTGGCTTGCCGCCGGACGGCGACCGTGCCCGGACCGCCACCGCCGGGCGCGCCCTCCTCGACGACCTCGCCACCGCCCAGGAGCCCGAGGTGGTCTCGACCCTGGCCAACGCCATCGTGCCCACCAGCGGCCCGGCGATGGCGGCGTCGATCACCCGGGCGCGCGAGGTTGCCGACGCGCTGCGAGCGACCAACTGGCAGCTCGTGGCTGCCGCGACCGGCCTCACCGACCACCGCGGGCCGCAAGCCGACGCGCTCACCTCGAAGCTGCGAGACGCGCTCGCCTTCGACGAGCACGCTGTCCGGCTGGCCGACACGCTCGCCCAGGTCGAGTCAATGGCGACCCAGCTCGTCACCCAGACCCCCGCCGGTGACGAGCCGGCGACCCGACCGCCCGGCGATCCGGCCGTCACCGTCGTCGACCAGGGCAACCAGCGGGGACTCGACCGCGAGCACGCGCTCGAAGTGCTGGAGAAGCTGCGCGTCCGCATCCGGGCCGACACCCTCCTCGACGTGACGTGGCGCGTCACGAGCACGGCCGACGGCGACGATCCCGGCGACGACGAAGCCAGCCTCGAATGACGCTCCGTCTGGCCACCCCCGAGCAGGTACGCGCGCTGGTCGACGAGGTCCGAGCCAAGGACCCCTCAGCGCGGGTGATCGGCGTCCGTGCCGAACCGATCTGGTCCGGCCCGTCGCCGCTCGCGGTCGCCGGAGCCACCGTGTCGGTCCGCACCTGCCCGTCGGTGCTCGCGGTGCGCGCTGCGCTCGCCGACCACAACGGCACTGATGATCTGCTGGTCGTGCTCACCGACCGAGAGGAGCACGAGCTCGGTCTCGACGTCACCACCCGGCTGGCCAAGCGTCGGCTGCTGTCGCTCGATCCGTGGACGCTGGTCCGCTCCCGGCTCGGCGTCACCGGTCTCGACCCGGCGTTCGTCGCCGAGCAGTGGCTGGCCGAAGCACTCCTCCACCACGAACCCGCCGGCGGCTGGCCGCCGGTGGTCAGCGGCTTCCTCGATGTGGACACCGCGTGGCGGATGCTGCGGCACCACTGGCTCGGCCTCCCCGCAGATCGCGTCGACCTCACCGCCATCGTCGGGTGGCTGGCCGCCGGCAACGGTCTCGCGCCTCTGCACGCCGCAAGCGACACGGAGCGAAACCACTGCCTCAGCCGGCTCGACGCCGAGGCGGGCTCACCCGCGCGGGAGCTGGTGGAGCTGGCGCTCGACGGGCGCGCCGACGACGTAGTGCCGCTCGGCCTGGCGGCGCGGGTCGTGTTCGCTGAGCTGGCGCCGGGCGATGCCGACGCGGCCCGGCTCGCCGAGGCCCGGATCCACTTCGCCTACCGGGTCGGCGACCGCCAGATCAACGCCGACGCGGCCGGGCGATGGGCCGACGCCGCCGAGGCGCACACCGCGAGGACGCGCGGCGAGCACGGCGTCGCCGCCGTCGATGCCGCCCTCGCACGGGCCGAGGCGGTGCTGCACGAGGTCGGCGCTGCGGATCGCGCATGGACCAGCCGGTGGCTACCAGCAGGGTTCAGCCAACGGCTCGCACGCGTCGGCGAGCTGCTCGGCCGGTACCTCGACGAGCCAACGGCTCCGACCCTCGATGCCGCCGAGACCGCCGCCGCTGAGGTCCGGCGGCACGCCGCAGCGGCCGAGCGCTCGGGCGCAGCCCGGGTCGAGACGCTCGACGCAGCCGTCCGTCTTGCCCGGCGCCGGCTCACGTCTCGCGGAGGTACCGCGGACTCGCTCGCCACCGCCGCCCATCGCTTCGCCGCCGACGCTGCCTATGTCGACCGGTGCCGCCTCGACCTCTACGCCGGTGACCGCGAACCGTCACTGTCGGCGCTCTACACCCGCCTGCTCGACGAGCACGACGCCGAGCGGGAGGCCGAGAACCGCCGGTTCGCCGAGCTGCTGGCGGCCTGGTCGACCCTCGAACCGACCGCGCCCGAGCCCACCGATCGCCTTCTTCCCATCGAGTACGTCCTCGACCAGGTCGTTGCGCCGCTGGCGGCCACCGCGCCGGTGCTGCTCGTGGTCGCCGACGGCATGAGCCAGTCGGTCGCGTCGGAAGTGGTCGACGACCTCAACCAGGCGGGCTGGGTGCCGCTCGCCCCCGATGGCCGTGCGCTCCCCCAGATCCTGGCCACCCTGCCCACCGTCACCGAGGCATCACGGGCGTCGCTCCTGAGCGGCCGCCGATGCACCGGCCTCGCCCCCGCCGAGAAGACCGCCTTCGCCTCCCACCCCGGCCTGCGCGCCACCGCCTCCGCCGCCGCTCCGCCGCCTGCGCTGTTCCACAAGGCCGACATCACCACGCCCGACGGCGCCGCGCTGGCGACACCACTGCGCGCCGCCATCGCCGATACCGCCCGCCCGGTCGTGGGCGTCGTGATCAACACCATCGACGACCACCTCGCCCGCGGCCAGCAGCTCCGCGTGCGATGGACCAGCGACGCCATCGCGCCCCTCGACGCGCTCCTCGCCGAGGCCGCGGCCGCCGGTCGGGTCGTCGTGATGACCAGCGATCACGGCCACGTAATCGACCACGGGTCCGCCTACCGGCCCGGCAACGACGCCGCCGAGCGGTGGCGCCCAGCGCGCACCGCCCCGAGCGACGACGAGCTCGAGGTGGCAGGGCCGCGGGTGCTGCTCGGCGACGGCCGGATCATCGCCCCCTGGACCGAGCGCCTCCGCTACGGCACACCCAAGCACGGCTACCACGGTGGGCTCACCCCGCAGGAGGTCCTCGTGCCGCTCGTGGTGCTGGCCCGAGCCGACAGCATCCCGGATGGGTGGGAGCCGGCGCGCCCCGCGGCACCGGCGTGGTGGAACGCGGCCCGGGCGACCGAGGCCGAGCCGCCGCCACTGGCACCGACGGTGACGACAACCCGTCCGCGAGGAGCGGCACCCACCCTCTTCGACGAGGAACCGGCGCGACCGCCCGGCGAACCCGCCTGGATCGCGGCGCTACTCGGCTCGGAGGTGTACGCGTCCCAGCGCGCAGGCGCGGGACGCCAAGCGCTCGATGACGACCGCGCCAGCGCGCTGCTCGTCGCGCTGCACCGGCGCGGCGGGACCGCCCTGCTCGACACGCTCGCCGCCGACGCCGGCATCCCCAGCCTCCGCATCCGAGGGACGATCACCAGCCTGCGACGCGTGCTCAACGTCGACGGCTACGACGTGGTCGGCCTCGCCGACGACGGCACCGTGTCGCTCAACCGCAGCCTCCTGGCGGTGCAGTTCGGCGTGGAGATGACGACGTGATCTCGCCGCAGCGTAGACAGGAGATCATCGACGCGCTCCGGCGCGGGACGGTTCCCCAGCGCGGGCTCGACGCGCTCGCCGTCGGCATCGACCGCTTCGCCCCCGCGTTCGACGCCGAGCTCGACGTCGTCGCCCGTGGCGGTGCCGGCACCAAGTGCATCCGGGGTGAGTACGGGTCCGGCAAGACGTTCCTCGTGCGATGGGTCGCCGAGCGGGCCAAGCAACAGGGCTTCGCCGCCAGCGAGATCCAGATCTCCGAAGGCGAGACACCGCTGCACCACCTCGAGACCGTCTACCGCCGGCTGTGCGAACGCCTCGGCACATCGGACGTCGCTGCGGGTGCGCTGCGGTCGGTGGTCGACGCGTGGTTCTTCGTACTCGAGGAAGACGTGCTTGCCTCCGGCAGCGTGCGGGAGGACGACGCACCCGCGTTGTTGGCCGCGACGCAAGAGCTCGCCGAGCAACGCCTCGCCGACATCAACCGGCGCGCTCCGGCGTTCTCGGCGGTGCTGCGCGCCTACCGGCGAGCGGCGGCCGACGGCGACAGCGCGCTGGCCGAGGGATTGCTGGCCTGGCTCGGCGGGCAGCCCCACGTGGCTGCCGGCGTCAAGCGAGCGGCCGGGATCAAGGGCGACCTTGACCACGACGCTGCCCTGTCGTTCCTGCAAGGACTCCTCGCGCTGCTCCGCGACGCCGGGAGCGCTGGCCTCGTGCTGGTGCTCGACGAGGTCGAGACGCTCCAACGGGTGCGCGGTGACGTCAGGGATCGCGCGCTCAACGCCCTCCGCCAGCTCATCGACGAGGTCGACGCCGGGCGCTTCCCCGGCCTGTACCTCGTCATCACCGGCACCCCCGCGTTCTTCGACGGACCGCAGGGCATCCACCGCCTGACGCCTCTCGCCCAACGGCTCCACACCGACTTCACCACCGACGCCCGGTTCGACAACCCCCGCGCCGTGCAGGTCCGCCTGCCCGGCTTCGACCTCGACCTGCTCGGCGAGGTCGGGCGACGCGTGCGGGAGATCTACGCGGAGGGCGTCGCCGACCAAGCCGCCGCGGAGCGGATCGCCACCCACGTCGACGACGCCTACATCGCCGTGCTCGCCGAGGCCGTCACCGGTGAGCTCGGGCGCAAGGTCGGCGTCGCCCCGCGCGTGTTCCTCAAGAAGCTCGTCGGCGATGTGCTCGACCGCGTCGAGCAGTTCCCCGAGTTCGACCCGCGCCGCGACTACAAGCTCACGCTGATCGACGGCGAGCTGACCGAGGTCGAACGCAACGCGCGCGCCGCCGAGTCGGTCGACGACATCGACCTCGACCTGTAGCCACCATGACCGACGCCGCCGTCGACCGGCTGCACCCCGCCGTCGTCCACCACGTCGTCAACACCCTCGGATGGTCCAGCCTGCGCCCCTTGCAGGAAGCGGCGGTCGGACCGGTGCTCGACGGCGAGCACCTCGTCCTCGTCGCGCCCACCGCCGGCGGGAAGACCGAGGCGGCCGTACTGCCACTGCTGTCTCGGATGCTCACCGAGGACTGGAACGGCCTCACCGTCCTCTACGTCTGCCCCCTGCGCGCGCTGCTGAACAACCTGCACGTCCGGCTCGAGCACTACGCCGATCTCGTCGGTCGTCGCTGCGGGCTCTGGCACGGCGACGTCGGCCCCGGCGAACGGTCACGCCTCCTCCGCGACCCCCCCGACATCCTCTTGACCACGCCGGAGTCGCTCGAGGCGATCCTCATCTCGCCCCGCGTGGAACACGAACGCCTCCTCGCCAACCTGCGAGTCGTCGTGATCGACGAAGCGCACGCCTTCGCCGGAGACGACCGCGGCTGGCACCTCCAAGCGGTGCTGGAGCGCATCACCCGCCTCGCCGGTCGTGAGCTGCAGCGTCTCGCCCTGTCGGCCACCGTCGGCAACCCCGACGAGCTTCTGCAGTGGGTGACCGCGACGTGCGAAGGGCCGGGCCGGGTGATCGCCCCCCAGGCGAAGGCCGCCGACGTCGAGGTCACGCTCGACCACGTCGGCAGCCTCGACAACGCCGCCATCGTCATCTCGCGCCTGCACCGGGGCGAGAAGCGACTGGTGTTCGTCGACAGCCGCGCCCGCGTCGAGCGCCTCGCGACCGCGCTGCGCGACCACGAGGTCGAGGTGTTCGTTTCACACGGCTCGCTTGGGCGTGACGAGCGGCGCCGAGCCGAGGACGCGTTCGCACAGGGACGCGACTGCGTCATCGTCGCGACCAGCACCCTCGAGCTGGGCATCGACGTTGGCGATCTCGACCGTGTCATCCAGATCGACGCGCCCGGAACCGTCGCCTCCTTCCTGCAACGTCTCGGACGGACGGGCCGGCGTCCTGGGACAGCCCGCAACGCACTCTTCCTCTCGACCGACGACGCCGCGCTGCTCCAGACCGCCGGCCTCTTGCGTGCCTGGGCCGACGGGTTCGTCGAACCGGTTGTGGCTCCCGCCCTGCCCCTGCACATCGCCGCCCAGCAGTGCCTCGCCATCACGCTGCAAGAGGGCGGGATCGGACGGCACGTGTGGCCGCGTTGGCTGGGCGAGCCGTTCGTCCTGGGAGACGAAACCGCCGCCGCAGTCCCCGAGATCACCGCTCATCTCGTCGGAAGCGGGATGCTCGCCGAAGACCAGGGCGTGCTCGGCATCGGCGGCGAGGGCGAAGCCGCCTTCGGACGACAGCACTTCCTGGACCTCGTCTCGGTGTTCACCTCGCCGCCGGTGTTCTCCGTTCGCCACGGGCGCACCGAGATCGGCCTCGTTCCCGACGAGGCGCTCCAGCTGCGTGACCCGGACAAGGCCGCCGGCGGCGCCAGCGTCCTGCTCCTCGGCGGGCGTCCATGGCAGATCACCCACGTCGACTGGTCGCGTCGGATCGTGCACGTCGTGCCCAGCGATCGACCCGGGACGGCCCGGTGGTTCGGGACCGCGCAGCCGCTCGGTGCCGTGGTCTGTCGTTCGATACGCGAGGTGCTCGCCGGTGAGAACCCGCCGCACGTCATCTTGAGCAAGCGCGCGATCGCCCATCTCGACGAGCTGCGCGACGCCCATTCCTGGGTCCGCTCGGGTGCGACCACGCTTGTGCGCGACGAGAAGGGCCGACTCAGGTGGTGGACGTTCGCGGGGCTCCTCGCCAACGCGTGGCTCGGAACCGCGCTCCGGTCGCTGCGGACCGAGGTGTCCGCCCGCGACAACCTCACGGTGACGCTCGATCCGTCGGTCACCGTCGACGCGCTCCGAGAAGCAGCGTCCACCACCGACCTCGACGAGGTGTCACTGAGCGACGCCGTAGTGCCGGATGCCATCGACGGCCTCAAGTTCTCCGAGTGCCTACCGCGCGAGATGGCCATCCGAGTCGTGAGCGCACGGCTCGACGATCGACGCAACGCCCGGGCCGCGCTCCAAGAGACCATCCACAGCGCGGTCCTCGCCTGAAGCAGGTCAGGCGATCGAACGGCCACAGCCCCCACGAGCGATCCCGGTCGCTCTGAACCCGATCGCCATCCGCAGTTGCAACGTGAAGGGCGCTCGGCCTCGATCGATCAGCCAGGTGTTCAGGTCGGCGGTCGGTGGGTCGACGTCGATCACATCCGTCCGCCCGGCGACGGTGAGCAGCTCTCGCAACCGGCTCGCTCCAGCACGGCCGGCGTCGTCGGCGTCGAAGGCGATGACGAGAAGGCCCTCCCGCTTCGCCAGTCGCTCGGCCACGCGCCGGTCGGGCAATCCGGCGCCGAGGATCGCCACCGCCCGGTAGCCGGCGGTCGCCGCGGCGAGCGCATCCGGCATGCCCTCGGTGACGATGGTCGGGCCACCGCTGGCGTGGGCGACGGGGTCGACGCGCGTCAGTCGCGGGTTGGCGCCGTGCGCCGCAGTCGGGTTGTCGTACTTGCCGCGGTCCCTCGGTGGTCGCAGGTAGCGGGCTTGCAGATAGACGGGCTCGCGCTCGGCGTCCAGCGCGGGAAGCACTGCGGCAGGACCGAAGCGCGGGAGTCCCTTCGGGCGGTGGAGGCCGCGAGGGCCGGGATCGGCACCGACCCGGTTGTGACGGAGCACCTCCTGGTCCAGACCTCGCGCCTCGACCAGCCACTGTCGGATCGCGCTACCGGCCGGCTTCCACAGGAGACGCTCGCACGCCTCAACGTAGGCACGCAGCGCATGCGATGGCTCTCGGAGCTGCGGTCGGGGCGGTGGCCGGCGGCGGGGCGGCGGGCGTTCGGGCGCCGGTAGGTCGAGGCGGGCTCGTTCGGCGAGCCAAGCCATCGCGTCGCCGACGCTGCGACCGGTCGCCACAGCGACGAGGTCGATCGCAGTGCCGCTCTCGCCGGTGGCGAAGCAGGTCCAGCGTTCGAGGCCGCGGTGGTCGACGAAGATGCTCATCGGCGGAGTGCGCCCGGTCTGCGGGTGGTTCGGCACCGGGCTGGGCCAGCGGGCGTTGCGGCCGTTGCCGACGTGAGAGCCGAGCAGCTCGTCGGCAAGGGCGGCGAGGTCGGTTCGGTCGAGGAGCTCGTCACGGTCGTAGCGCACCGATGGGCTCCTCCACGTCGGTCGCCCGCATGGACTGGTCGGTGTCGCAGATGGCGTGCTCGCGTGGGGCGAGGTGGTGCTGCGCGACCGCGGTGTGGGCGCCGACCTTCCAGAGGGCGCGCCCGCGTACGAGGTGGCCGACGACGCCGCGCTCGGCTGGCGTGAGGCCGATGAGCTCGCCGACGGCGGTGAGCTGGTCGGGCGCCTGCCGGAGCACGATCTTCGTGGCCGTGTCGGCGAGCAGACCGGCGGCGATCTTCGCAGTGGCCGTGCCGTCGTCGGCTTGGGCGGCGAGATCGCTCGGCCGATGGGCGATGGCGACGTTGGCTGTGCCGTAGGTGCGGCCGAGCTTCCAGCACGCCTGTAGGTAGCTGGCGGTGTGGCGCGTGCCGAGCAGGCACCAGGCTTCGTCGAGGACTTGGACGCGCTGGCGACGCGCGCCCGATGCCATGAGCGCCTGAAGCCAAGCGGTGGCAGCGACCATGACGAGGGGCAGCGCGTCGGGGTCGTGGTGGACGGCGGATAGGTCGAGCACAACGCCCGGGCCGTCCCAGTCGATGCGCAGCGTCGAGGCGCCGTCGAACATGCCGCGCAGCGAACGCGTGAGCAGCTTGTCGAGGGCGTAGACGATCGTCTCGGCGTCGCGGGCAACCTGTGACGCAGGGCGGTTGACGCGCTCGGCGACGCTGCCCGGCGGATCGGTGAGCAGCTTGGCGACGTCGGCGAGCGTCGGTGCGATGCACGCGCGCGCCAGATGGTCGACGGCGGCGAAGGTGATGGCGTCCTCGAGCGGGTCGAGTGGCCGGGCGAGGATGGTGGCTACCAGCGCATTCACCATGGCCACCTGGTGCAGGACACGGCGCTCCACGTCGTCGGCGTCGGTGGTCGGTCCGGGGTCGAGGGGGTTGAGCCGCGTCGTCCCGCCCGGGGCGAGTCGCACGACCGGCAGGCCGAGCGCGTCGGCCAGCCCGACGTATTCCCCCTTGGGGTCGCAGATGGCGACGAACCGGCGCCGCTCGCCGCTCCAGATGCCGGCCATGCGGTAGAGCAGTGTCTTCACCAACGCCGACTTGCCGTTGCCCGGCTCGCCCAGGACCCAGGTGTTGGGGTTGGTCGTCAGGCGCTGGTCGTAGGCCTCGAACGGGTCCCAGCAAAACGCACCACCGCCGGTGAGGAGGTCGGTGCCGACGTAGACACCCCGGTGACCGAGTCCGGCGGCGACGCTGAAGGGATAGACGGAGCAGATGTGGGCGGTCGTGCCGCGGTGGCGCGGCACGCGCAGCGTTCGGCGACGGAGATGCATCACGCCACCCACGTCCGGGCGAGGCCGAGACCGAGCGGAAGGGCGGCGGCGAACGCGATGTCGTGGCGGCCGTCGAGTGGTCGCAGCTCGAGACCGTGTTCACGCGCGACCTGCTCGCACTCGTCGCACGCGGCGCGCAGCGACGCGTCGTCCTCGGCGGTGACGGTGACGAGGCCGGCGTAGGTGACTTCGGCGTAGCCGGCGACGAGCTCGGCTTCGCGTTCGGCGACCGCGGCCTGCAGGCGCCGGTGACCGGCGTCGACTCGCCGTCCACGTTCCGAACGAGTCGTCGCGTCGGTGTCGAGCTTGATGGAGTCCCGGTCGACGCGTCGTCGAGATGCCGACGGTGCCACCGGTTCGAACAGCACCGTGAGGGTGCGTGAGCCGGTGCCGACGAACGCAAGAACCGGCTCCATCCAGTCGGGGTGCTGCGTCAGGCGCGGCCATTCGGCGATCCAGTACGTGCGGTGCCAGGCGCCGTCGGTCCGCAGACGACTCCACTCCACGTCGACCGCCATCGGCCCGGCGTTGGCAGGTTGGACGAGGCCGAGGCGCTCGGCGAGCGAACCGGTCGACGCCTTGCGCATGCGCACCGGGTCGAGCCGGCCGCGCAGCACAGCGGCGAGCTCCCCGGCGGTCAGCGGGTCCTCGGCGAGGAGGCCGGCGGTGCGCAGCCCGCGCACCAAGGTGTCGACGGCCTTGCCGAGCACGGCGAGGAGTCGCTCGTCGACGTCGGCGCGGTTGCGGGTACCGGTCAGGCGCTCGCGGGTGACGGTGACGGTCACGAGGACGTCGTGGCCGGCGCTGAGCGCGCCCGTGCCGTGCAACAGCTCCCGGTAGGACTCGGATGCCTCCGATGCCGTGGTCGGTTGGGAGGCGAGCCAGGTGAGGTGGTCGCGCATCCCAGTCGGGGTGGTGAAGTCGGTCCACGACAGGCGGGCGACCGCGCCTCGCTCGGTGGCGAAGCCGGCGAGGACGTCACCCCAGCCGGCGAGCAGCCGCACCTGCTCGTCGCGCGGTGCGAGCGCGAAGTCCTGGCCACGGACACGCACGACCGCGGACATCGCAGCGGTGTCGGTGTCGTGCACGACACCGGCTCCGGCGAGACGCCCCCAGTCGCCGGGCGCCTCGAGAAGGTGGAGACCGGCGAGGAACGGCGGCAGCGTCGGCTGCTGGTCGCTCACGGCGTCCGGGTTCAGCAGATGGAGCGGTGCGAGCCACCGGCGCCGCCGCCGACCGGCTACCCAGCGGGCGACCACCGGAACGAGGTCAACCAGACGTTCGCCGCGCACGCGGCCGAGGGCGAGTCCTGCGGCGAGCATCACCGGCGTGGCGGCCACTGGCAGCGACAGGCCGCTCGTGACGGCCATGGTCGACGCGAGCGCACCGACGCCGAGCACGGCCAGCTGGACCAGCCCGAAGCCAAGGAACACACCGGTGCGGTCAAGCAGGTCGAAGCGGTACATGCGCTGGTCGTCACGGTTGGCCATCGCTGCCTCCCTGCTGCGGTCGGTTCGTCCGTCCCGGCGGTGGTCCGGTCGCTGCGTCTGTCTGACGCTCGGCGGCCGATCTCGCAGCCCGGGTCGCGCCGGCCGCGGCGCCGGTGGCGGCCACCGCCACGACTGCCGGTCCGGCCGCGGCCGCGCCCGCCGCGCCCGATGGCGCTGAGCCCGAGGCGGCTCCGCTCGCCGCGGCGTCGCCTGCCGAGGCCGCGCCGGCCTCGCCTCCCGTGCTCCCGGAGCCGCCCGATCCGAAGCGCCGGGAGACGTCCATCTGGTACTTCATCGACCACGCGCTCTGCGCGGTGCGCAGCGGGCCGCCGCGAAGCCCTTGGGCCACGACCGCGCCCTCGACGACCGGAAACAGGCGCATGATCACGAACGGGCTGAAGCACGCGACCGCAAAGGTGGCGAGGCCGGCGAGGAGCACGCCGGCAGCCGCCGTGACCGTCGCCGCGTCGGACTCGGAGGCAGGTGCTGCGCTCGCCGCCGCTGCCGGTGGCGCGATCCCCGGTGCCGGCGACGGCGCGCTTCCCGCGCCGCCGAGCGCGGCGGCCCCGATGGCGAGGGCGAGACTGATGACCACCTTGGAGACGATCAGCGCGCACAGCAGCTCGAGCGTCTTCTTGAGAACGCCGCGGGTCGCCGGCCACAGGAACGCAGCGAACGCCAGCGGGCTGAGCCCGACGACGAGGTAGATGAGCGCCGAGCGGATGACGAGCTCGATGAAGATGACGAGCCCGGCGAGCAGCGTGAACAGGCCGAGCAGGAACACCACCAGCGCGGTGGCGACCCCACCGGTGAGGCTGCCCACCGTGGCGACACCGTCCATGAACGCTCGGATGTCGGTGCCGAACCCCGAGAGGATCCCGTCGCTGAGCGCGTCGGTGAGGTCGATCAGCAGCTGCGTGATCGCAACGGTCGACACCATCCCGCCGATGGCCAGCGGAAGGTCGAGCACGATCCGCCGGCCCATGCCGGCGACGTCACCGGCGAGCACGCCCTGGATGAGCCCGGCGAACACGAACAGCAACAGCAGGGCGGCGGCGACCGACAGCATCACCCGGTAGGGGCCGTCGCGGGAGCCGTCACCGACGAACCACGCTGCGGTCAGTGTGGGGGACGTCGAGGTGTCGATGAAGCCGAACACCGCGCCGACGACCCAGGCGACGCCGTCGAGGACCCACGCGACGAGCCCGCCGATGACCTTCTCGAACGACCAACCCAGCGCGGCGCCGGCAGCGTCGCCGAGTAGGCCGGTGGCCTTGTCCCACACCCAGCTGATCGGGTTGGGGAAGCCGATGGCGAGGACACTCATGACGCCGCCACCGCGGGATCGAGCAACTCGAACCCGGTGAGGTCGACGTCGAGCTCGGCCGCGCTCGCCGGGAGGTCGGAGCCGTCGAGCACCGGGGTCGGTCCCGGTGTGGACTCGTCGGACCACAGCCGCCAGTCACCGTCTTCCCAGACGAGCTCGACGGTCTCGGTGACCCAGGAGGACTGTGGGACGACGACGCCGGGTCGGGACAGGACTCGCACCATCCACACCGAGACGCGGGCGCGGTCGGTGGTGTGGGCTTCGACCTTGGCGGCGAGGGGCTCGACAACCCACCACGTCGCGCCCGTTCCCAAGGCGAGCGGCTCGCGGACTGCTTGCAGTCCGGCGAGGACGTCGCGCGTGATCGTGTCGACAGACGCGCTTGCGGCGATGGCGCGGACCGCCGCTTCCGCCGCCGCGGGCTCGAGGTACAGCAGGCGTTGCGAGAGCGTCGCTGTGTAGGCGATCGCGGCGGCTTGCGCGCCGTCGCGGCTGCGGGCGAAACCTGCCGGCGCGCCGTCGACCTCGCGGGTCGGGCCCGTCGCCGCCGGCGGGTGCTCGGCTGGCGCCGCTTCGGCTTGCGCCCCGCGCGTCTCACGATCGCCGAGCGCGCCACGGGCCGCCATGCCACCGAGGAAGACGAGCGCAGCGGCGCCGGCAACCGCGAGGCGGCGGAACGAAGGACGCTCGGGTGCGGGGCGGGTCGCCACGTCACCCGCTCGCTGCCGTGAAGAGGAGGTTGACCGCAGCCGGCGCCAGCCCGGCGAGGATGGCGCCGACGACGCCGCCCATCGCCAGCGTCTTGCCTCGGGACGCCCCGGAGTAGGAGTTGCCCTGCTGGGCGAGGCCGTACATGGCGGCGCCGATGAGGATCGCCCCAAGCGATCCCCACAGGGCCAGCATCTGCGACCAGTTCAGGAGCTGTTGGATCAGCGCGCCGCCCGGCATCCCGGACGCGTCCGGGGTGACGTCGACGGTCTGGGCCAGCACCCCGGCCATCCGTACGAACATGGGAATGCTCCTTGTGAGCTGAGCGACGAGTGGTCGCCCGAGTGGCCGGGGCGACGATCCGCTTCCTGCAAGCCCCGCGCGGGTCGTTTCGGCGACATGGATGTCGCCGAAACCCGCTCGCGCGGGCTTGCTGACGGTGTGCTCCGTGCCGTCGTCGCCGCCGCCACCTGTCTGCTCGTCACCGCTTTCCTGGGCATCCCGCTGGTGTTCGCGCCCGGGGATCTCCCGCCCGCCGCCGCAGCGGGATCGGCGGGAATGCCGGCGGGGGCGCTGGCCGCCTACCAGCGGGCTGCATCGACGTGTGCCGGGCTGCGCTGGGAGCTTCTTGCCGGGATCGGGCAGGTCGAGTCCGGACACGGAACCACTGGCGGCGCGGCGATCGGGCCCGACGGCGTCGTGGCTCCCTCGATCCTCGGCCCGCCCCTGGACGGGTCCGGCGCCGGAGGCAACACCACACCGATGCCGGCCGGCGCGTGGGCCGGTCGGTGGGGCGTCACCGGGCCGTGGCTTCAGGCGGTCGGGCCGATGCAGTTCCTGCCGCCGACGTTCGACACCTGGGCAGTGGACGGCGACGGTGACGGCAGCACGAACCCGCACGACTTCGACGACGCAGCGGCGACCGCTGCTGCCTACCTCTGTGGTGGTGCCAGCGACCTTGCCGACGAGCGCGCCGCGCTGCGCCGCTACAACGCGTCAGACGTCTACGTGGAGGAGGTGCTGTCGTGGGCGGCGCGGTACGAGGCGGCCCCGCCGCTCGTGGTCGACGCTGCCGATGCCGCCGCGCTGCTCGACCACCCGAACGTCACCATCTACGCCGACGGGCGAGCCGACCTCGCGTCGGGGCGCGTCGACGGCCGAGTCGTCAGCGTGCTCCTCGCGCTTGCGCGCGACCACACCATCACCGTCACGTCGCTCGTCACGGGCCACTCGCGATGCGCGGTCACCGGCCAGGCGCACGGCCCGGGCTGTGCAGTGTCGAACCACTACCTCGGCCGAGGCGCCGACATCGCGGTGCTCGACGGTGTTTCCGTCTCGGCGCGGCACCCGTCGGTCGCCGGTGTCATGGATCAGCTCGCAACACTCGCAGCGCCGTTCCGACCCGACGAGATCGGCGGTCCGATCGACACCGGTCAGCCCGGTGTGTTCACGAACACCTTCCACGCCGACCACATCCACATAGGCTGGGCCTCGTAGCCGTTGACGCCAGCGTTTGGCTCGGCACGGTCGGCATCGGCCTACCGCGCAGTACGTTCCTTTCGTGCAACTCAAACCCAGAGTGCTTGAGCAGCAGATCGCAGTCTTCGGTGGGAGCGGCAGCGGCAAGACCGTCCTGGTCTCGTCGTTCTACGGAGCGACGCAGGAACCGCAGTTCCTGAAGTCGAGCCTGTTTCATGTCACCGCGGACGACACCGGTCAGGGCCACCAACTGCACGCGAACTACCTGGGTATGAAGGACTCGCGCCGCCCGGAGCCGACCCGCTTCTCGTCAACGCCCTACGCGTTCTCGGTGAAGCTGAGGGACAAGGGTGCCAAAGCGAACAGCGCCAAGCCATTCGACGCCCTGCGCCTCGTGTGGCACGACTATCCGGGCGAGTGGTTCGAGGAGGAGGTGGGCGACCTCGAGGTAGCCGAGCGCAGGGTTGCCACGTTCAGGTCTCTGCTTGGTTCTGACGTCGCGTTCTTGCTCGTCGATGGTCAGCGGTTGCTGGAGAACGCAGGGGAAGAAGAGCGCTATCTGAAGTCGTTGCTGGGCAGTTTCCGCACCGGACTGCTGAGGCTTGAGGATCAGCTGTTGGAGGACGGCAAACCGCTCGTCAGGTTTCCGAGGATCTGGATCCTGGCCTTGTCGAAGGCCGACCTGCTGCCAGAGCTCGACGTCTTCGGATTCAGAGACCTTGTCATCAGCAAGGCTTCTGCTGACCTCGGCGAGTTACGCAACGTTCTGAAGGGGTTCGTCGAGTCCCCCGACGCCCTCGCCGTGGGTGAGGACTTCGTCCGGCTTTCGTCGGCCAAGTTCGAACCGAACAGGATTGAGGTGACCGAGCGCATTGGCCTCGACCTGATCCTGCCGCTGGCCGCCATGCTTCCGTTCGAACGACACATCAGGTGGGCTGAGCAGAAGCAAGTCGCCACGAAGGTTCTCGAGGAGCTGATGAGCGGCGCCGGCGCCTTGGCGAACGCGATCGGCAAGCTCAAACACGACGGCACCAAAGGCCGCCTTCTGGCGTTGCTCGGCCGCGGAGCCGCTGCGATCAGCGCTGTATCCAAGCTCGGCCACGACCAACTCACCAAGATGAACGCCGAAGCTCTGGCCAAGAGGGACTACATGGCGGCCGTGCTGACCCGCTTCCGGCTGGACCTGGATGACGGGGAAGAAAAGGGAATCCTTCTCACGAGCAAGAGATGACCTCGCCCCCGAGAGACGAGAACGCCAGGTTCATTTGGGCCACACGGGGGCGAACCTGGGGCTTCCGGTTTCTTCGGACCGGGGGGCTCCCGGATCCGCTGCGGGTATACGAAGACACCTTCTCGAAGGTCGCGGAACAGCCGGAAGCCTGCCGTCGGGTCGGCGACAAGGTGGCGTTGCGCTTCCCGGATCCCGATGGAAGGCGGGACGCTGCTGGCAGAGTCATCCCACACGACTTCGTCCTCCTCGGTCACTGGGCCGATGGAATCAGCTCGCTTGAGGATGGTCGTCGGCGGATCTGGCATGAGGTCGCCGACGAGTTCGAGAGGGTCTGGGACAGGACCGAGCCGCCGCCGGCCCCTGGGTGACCTTCGTTGCGATGACCTGCTAGAGAACGGCTGACAGGAGCAACGTCGTGACCGCGCTCGCGGCAAGCGCGGGCGCGATAGGCGCGTGCGGAACGGCGCGGAACGCCATGAGGGCGAGAGTCAGGACGAGCGCGCCGGCGACCGCTGCGAGGCTGAGCCATGGGCTGATCGGGCCGAGCAGGCCACCGACAACTACGGCGAGCTTCACGTCGCCCCCACCCATGCGAGCGGGCTGCGCGAGCGCAGCGACGACCAGCGGAGCGGCCGCGAGGCAGGCGCCGAGGGCGGCTTGAAGTAGGACGTGCCCACCTCGATCGATCGCGAGAGTGACGGCTACGCATCCGGTGACGACGGCGAAGACGACAACGTCGCGATTGCGGATGCGCCGGTGCCGGAAGTCGTCGACCGCGACTACCGCCAGGAACGGCACTGCTGCCCACATCGCAGTGGTCACGGAAGCCGCCTCACGAGGCGCGCCGCGACTCGAGGAGCTCGTAGAGCGCGTCCGGAGGATCCGTATCGCCGGCGTCCTCGAGGGCGCGAGCGAACTCGTCGACGACCCGCTCGGCGGTCTTCAGGTCGCCACCCGCGAGGTAGGCACGGACGAGGTCGCTGGTGAGTGTCTCGCTCCCCGGACAGGCGAGGAGGCCGCGTTCGGCTGCCCACCGGGCCAGGTCCATGTCGGCCTCGCCCAGCGCGAGCGTGGACAGCTCGTGGGCGGCGTCGCCGACGACGCGCTCCCATCGGCTGGTGTGGTTGCCAAGGTCGACCCAGCGGTAGTGCCGACGGTGGCGGCTCTCGTAGCTGATGGGTGGACCGGTCACGAGCTCGAGCGCTGCGCGCAGATGTACTGGCGCGTTCTCCTGCTCTGCTGCCGCCAGCGCGACGAGCCGGTCGGCCTCCGCGGCGTCGCACCAGACCTTGCACAGGCGGTACCGGCCGTCGGTCGACGCCGGTAGTACGTCCGGACCGATCGTGCGACGGAGCTCGTGGATGGTGTTGAGGAAGCGCTCCCGCGTCGGCGCCCTGCCGCCCCAGACCGCGTCGCGCAGCGCGTCTGCGGTGACCTCGCCGTGGAGCGCGAGGTAAGCAAGGATCGCGACCTGCTGGGGCTGGAGAGCGGCGCCCTCGACGGTCACGGGACCGAGCAGGTGGAGGTACACCGCCGGGTCGGTGCCGCTGTCGGTGACGCCGACCTCGGCGGCCGAGAACAGCGTGAGTGGCTCCTCCCCGCGGTCCGGCTCGACAGCAACGTCGTCGGCACCGTCGAGCAGCTCAGCGATTGCATCGACGGTCGGTTCGTCAAGTTGCTGGGCGGTGCAGTGCAGGTCGAGCGCGGGGATGGACACGGTCTCCGGGGTCACGATAACCTCGAGCGCGCCGGGCGGACAGCCGCCGACGAGCACCGCGACGACGCCGCCTCGCTCGTGGCAACGCTTGAGTGCGAGACGTTGGCTCTCGTCCTCACCGCCAGCGGCCGGTGCGATGATCACCGCCGGAGCCCACGCTTCCTCCGACGCGCGGCAGCGCAGCTCGCCGGCGGAGTCGAAGTCGGCGCCTGCGAGCGCGCCGCTGATGGCTGCTGCACTCTCGGTTGCCGCTTCGTGTGCTGCGGCGACATCGGGATGCGCGGACACGTTGGGGAGCGATCCCACGTCGCCGACCACACCGTCAACGACGTGGACGGCGGGAACGTCGGCGAGTGGCGTGAGTGCGAGCTCGACAGCGATGCTGCGCGCCAACGCAGCCGTCGCCGCCTGGTCGCCGACGAGCCCGATGGCGCCGACCGCTTCGAGGTTCAGAAGCAGGCCGTCTGAGTCCAGTGCACCGAACGAGACGAGGGTGGGCAACCACGCCGGGCCGGCGCTCGGATCGTCGAAGCTGGCGTCGAGCTTCGTCTGCCAGATGCGACCGGCTGCCATGGCGCCCCAACCTTCGGGAGCCGTCTGGCAGTCGCGATCGAGCAGCAGGTCGAGCTGGTTGGCGCTCACGGTGGCGACGACGGGTACCGGCACCTGTTCGTGCGTCGCCAAGGCCCGGCCGAGGCGGCGCAACGCGTGGTCGACGCCGAGCGCGACGTCGATGTCCTCGTCCGCGATCGCGTCGAGCACCGGCGCCGTCTCGACAGGGAACGACGGCAGCTCGGTCCCCGGGGCGCGACGCATCCGCTGCCGGCGGCGACGCACTGACACGGCGGCCGCGAGACCCGTGGCGAGGAGACCGCCCGCGATGCCGAAGGTGCCGATGGGCGCACGCTCGTCGTCATCGACAGGTTCGCTGCCGCCCGATGACTCGCGCTCTCCGTTCGCAGCCGAAGGCGTCACGAGGACTGGCGACTCTTGGCCGGACGCGGCCGGAGCCGTAGTCGCAGGCGCCGGAATCGTCGTGGGCACGGGAGCCTCGGCGGGCGGCAGCGGGGTGGCCGTCGCCGAGGTCGGTGCTGGTGGCGCAGCGACCGGCGCGTCCGCGTCCGGCAGATCCAACGTCCACCCGGGTTCGATGAGCGACGGATCGCTAAGCGCGTCGCCGTCGAGCTGCGGTCGCCCGACGTTGACATCGAACACCTCGCGGTAGCGGTGGCCGTCTCCGAGGTGCTCCTCGGCGATCTCCCAGAGCGAGTCGCCCGGTACGACCGTCACGTCCGCTGCCCCAGTCGGTGGCGCGGTGGACATCGGGATGCGCAGGATCCAACCGGGCCGGAGCAGGCTGGCGTCGGTGAGCGCCGAGCCGTCCGGTTGTGGCCGACCCTGGTTCAGCTCGAACAGCGTCCGGACCGCCGCGCTCACGTCCTCGACGCGGCCGCCTGGTGCGAGGTAGCGCTCGGCGAGGTCCCACAAGGTGTCGCGGCGGACGACGGTGTGCTCGATCGTCGACGGCTCGGATGGTGACGGCACCGCGTCACCGTCGGGCGTCTCGGGTTGGGCGACGGCGACCTCGGTGTGAGCGACGAGTGTCCGGGCCGACACGAGCGATGGGCTCGCGTGAGCCGGGGGTGGCGGCGCGAGGCTGCCGGGCAGCAAGAGCACGGCGGCGCCCAGCAGCGAGCCGGTCAGGCCTTGCATGTGCGCCAGCCCGCGGATCGGGGCGGCGATGCCACCACGTACCAGGGCCGCGGTCTCGACGACGGTGGCTACGAGGATCTGCGCCCACGCGACCCACACGACGCAGGCGAGAACCTTCCAGACGGTGTCCGCGTCGAGCGGAAGGTCGCCCCGAAACGTGGCGGTGATGTCCGCCCAGGCAGGAAGGACGCGCGGGAGCGGCCAGCCGACCGCGCCGGCCAGGAAGGCCGGCACCCCGACGAGCAGGACGAGCAGGGCGACAACCGCGCCTAGCCCACGAAGCACTCGCACGACGGCGTGCATCACGCTCCCTCCTCCGTCACGCCGCGAGCAGCCCTCGCCGACGCCGTCGCGGTCACGGTGCGCTCGTCGATGCCGAGGATCGACAGCAGCGGAGTCGGCTGGGTCAGCTCGACGGTAACCTCGACGCGGTCGCCGGTGACACGAACGGACACCGGCGTGACGCCGACGTCGGCGAGATACGCGCGAGCGGAGGCGTCGGCTGCGGCTGGGTCGAGGGTGAACGTTCCGGTCCGCGCCTGGGCGACGTCGAGCTGCTGCGCACCGGCGCGTGCCGCTTGGCGGGCGAGGTTGTTGGCCTCTCGCCGGGCGGTGAGGATCTGGCCGCCATCGAACACCAGCGCCCCGAGCGCTAGCAGCGCGACCGCCAGCACGGCGACCATGCCGGTGACCTGTCCTCGCTCGTCGCGCGCTCGTCTCATTCGCCACCCCGGTACACGTCGATGACCTCGACACTGCGGTGCTCGATCGTGCGCGCTCCTGGCAGGCCGGGTATGGCGACGTCGGTGAGCGACACACCGCACGCAACTCTCACCGCGACGGTGCCGCCGGCGCGGAACGTCGCCGGGTCCTCCAGCTCGACGGTCAGGTCCCGGCAGGTGACGTCCCGCCCACCGAGGCTCGCCTCGGCGGTCGACCGCGCCTCCTCGGTCGCCTGCTCGAAGGTCGCAGCTCGCGATGCTGCCCGGGCCGCGTCGCGTGCCGCCGCGGCGACATCTCCCCGCACCGTCGTCAACCGCCCGGCGACGACCAGGAAGCTCAGCACGAGGAACAGGACCGGGGTCATCAGCACGAGCTCGACCGTCGCCAAGCCTCGTTCGTCGCTCCGGCTGGCCATCAGCCGCGCTCCGGCTCTGGCTGGAACTCTTCGGTGGCACCCTGGCTCACACCCCGCACATGGACGTCGAAGCCAGGCAGCGGAACGAGGACACGCACCTGCGCGTCGACTTGGGCACGGACGATGCCATCGGCGCGGGTCACGTCGACGGTCACGTCGTCGAGGAGTCCGCTGCTCGTGGCGTCTTCGAGCAGGCTCGAGGCGACCGCCCGCCCGTCCTCGACGGTGCCATCGACACCCTGCGTCGCGCGCGCCGCATCTTGGGCGGCGGCGGCGACCTGGCTCCGGGCGTGGAAGTAGAGGCCCCACTGCACGAGTCCCATGAACATGAACAGGAACAGCGGGAACAGGATCACGAAGCTCGCGGTCGACGTGCCCCGCTCGTCACCGAGGCGTCGCCACACGGTCATCGGCTCGGCTCAGCCGCCGGGCGCGATGGGTGTGTCGGTGTCGATCCCCTCGGCCTTGGTCTGGAACTTGAACAGCAGGATGCCGCCAACCGTGATGGCGATGACGACGCCGATGGCGATCATGATCGTCGACGTGTAGGCGTCGCCTCGTTCGTCTCGTGCCAGCTCCCGGAGCCGGTCACGAGCGGCGGTGTACCAGAGCATCACGTGCACCTGGGCGTTAAGCAGCATGGGTCTCCTTTGGTCAGAGGGCGAGGACGGTCACCATCGCCGGGTAGCCGATGAGCAGGATCAGCCCGACGAACATGCCGACCATCGGCCCGCCCATTCGTTCCGAGGCAGCGAGCGCCTCGGCTTCGGACTCGGCCAGCTCGTGGTCGCGGACGCTGATGGCCTTGGCCCGCAGCGATTCCCGGACTCGTGCGCCGGACGTGCCTGCGAGCTCGACCGACGACGCCAGCTCGCGGAGCTCGCCCGAGCCGATCTGGTCGGCGAGCTCGGTCAGCGCCGCCCACGGCGAGCGGCGCTGCAGGCGGGCGGTGTGCAGCGTGCGCCGCAGGGCGCCGAAGCCCCAGCCGGTTCCCGCGCTCGCGGCGTCGTACAGCGCAGTGTTCACGCCGCCGCCACCGGCGAGCACGATCACCACCAGCTCGAGGAACAGGCTCAGCCCGTACCGGAAGTCACGGCGGCGCCGCGCCGCGCGCCGAGCCAGCACCACATCCGGCACGACGAAGCCGGCCACGGCCGCGACGGTCGCGCCGAGCACGATCACTGCCGGAGCCACCGTGATGCCGGCCGCCGCCCACACCGCCGCCACGGCGAGCGGGACGAGAGCGCCGCCCACGGCGAAGCCGAGCTTCACGACCGCGTGCCGTTCCATGGTGAGATCGCACACGGCGAGGTCGCGGCGCAGCGTGGCGAGGTCGGGGCCGCCGAAGCGCATCGCCTTGAGGGCCCACGATCGCCACCGGGCGCGCACCGCTTCGGCACCGTCACCCGGCGGCGGTTCGTACAGCTCGGTGAGCCGCCGGCCGAGGTGTGGCATAGGCGGCTCGACGGCGACCCGCAGCGCCACCAACAGGCCCATGCCGATCAAGGCGCCAGCCAGCAATGACGGGGCGATCATCGCCAAGCCCTGTCGCCATCGGCACCGGCGAGCAGCCGTGCCGGCTCGTCTGGCCGTGCCATTCGCTGCATCAGCACGCCCGACACCGCGAACACCGCGCCGATCAGCACGAGCATTGCCTGTCCGCCCACCGTGTCGAACGGCGTCAGGTAATCCCGACGGACGACCACCAGCCACGTGGCGATGGCGATCGTGACGCCGATGATGAGCCGGGTGGTCACGTAGGTCCGAGCGCGCGCCGCCTCGACCCGCAGCCGCATCGTCGCCGTCGCTCGTGCCGACGCCGCGACCTCGCTCAGCAGGTCGGCCAGGCGTCCCTGCCGTTCGCTCGCGATCAGCAGCGACGTGACGATCATGTCGGTCAGCGGATGGCCGACCTCGTCGGCAAACCGACGCAGCGCGACGGAGAAACGCTCCTGCTGGACGAGGCGGTCGGCGAGGCGCTCCACCTCGCGCCGGATCGGCTCGGGGGCCAGCGGTGCCGTGGTCAGGATCGCCGACTGGATGCCGTCGGCTGCAGCCATGACGTCGCGCAGCTGCTCGGCCCAACCGGCGATCGCCTCGATGCGCGCCACCGCCGCCTGCCGCCTCGCCTTGGCGCCGACGAGGCTCGGACCCGCCGCCGCGCCCAGGCCGGCGATCAGCCCGCCCGCGGGCCAGCCGGTGACCGACCAGACGACGATCGTCGCCGCTGCCGCGAGGCTCAGCCGCAGTGCGAACTTGTCCGACAGCCACGGCGGCAGCGCGGGTCGGGCGCGGTCGGCAAGTCGCGACGGCTCCCCGGCCATCGCGACGACACCGACGAAAAGGCCAAGTCCGATCAGCGCGCCGCCCAGGACGGCGGCAACGATCACCACGTCCAGCCTCCGCCGGGCAGCTCCAGCAGCGACGGATCAAACCCCGCATCGGCGAGCCGATCCAGCGAGCGATCCTGCAACGGCGTCCGGAACGCGGCGCGGCCGAGCTCGTCGGGTGCGAACATCTCGTTGGACATGACCTGGGTGCCGTCGTGCCCGGTGATCTCGCGCACCGACGACACGACCCTGCGCCCGTCGCGGAGCTTGTGGACGTGCAGCACCCAGTCCAGCGACGCCGCGATGTCGACCGCGACCGCTTCGGGGGTCAGGTGCTCGGGCGCCTTGAGCGCGTAGCGCGTGATCTGCACGAACGCGTCGGCCGACGAACGGGCGTGCAGCGTCCCCATCGAACCGTCGTTGCCCTGCGACATCGCCTGGAACATGTCGAGGATCTCCGGTCCCCGTGCCTCGCCGACGATCAACCGGTCCGGTGACAAGCGCAGCGCCAGGCGGGTGAGGTAGCGCATCGTGACCTCGCCCTGGCCCTCGATGTTCTGCTCGCGGCACTCCAGCTCGAGGAGGTTCTTGTGGCGACCGGGATGCTTCGAGAGCTGCAGCTCGAGCGCGTCCTCGACGGTGACGAGTCGCTCGTCGGGGTGGATGGCGTTGATGAGGGCGCGCAGCAGCGTGGTCTTGCCGGCGTCGGTGCCACCGACGATGAGCATGTTGAATCGAGCCCGCACCGCCGCCGCCAGGAGCGCAGCGAGCGCGCGGCCGATCGTCCCGAGCCGGTACAGCTCGTCGAGGTCGGTGTCGGTGTGCCGGTGGCGGCGCAACGCGAAGGCGGTGCGGCCCGACACGTCCCGTACGGCCGTGAAGCGCGATCCGCCGGCAAGACGGAAGCTCACCGACGGTTGGCCGCGGTCGAACCGGCGCTCGCTGCGACCATCGCGAGCCGCTGTCTGCCGGATCAGCTCGTTCAGCGCTTCCTCGCTCGCCGTTATCGGCGGGATCCGCTCGGTGGTGCCGTCGGCCCGGCGGACCCACACGTCGTCCCACGCGTTGGCGAACACGTTCTCGATCGAGTCGTCCTGGACGAGCCGGTCCAGCTCGCCTTCGCCGAACAGGTGCGACCGGATGCGGCTCGTCAGCTCGTCCTCATCGGCTTCAGACAGGTCGCGCCCCTGGGACATGAACTCGCGCGACAGGTGGTCGAGCCTGGCGACAAGCAGCTTGTGGGTCAGTGCCTGCCGCGACGGGTCCTGCTGGGACACCGGCGACTCGCCGTCGGCAGTCGCCAGCTCCTCCGCGATCTCCCGCGCCAGCCGAGCTGCGATCGGGTCGAGCTCGGCGTCGCTCAGGCGCCGAGCGCCGTTGTCGAGCGCGGTCACGGCGAGGTGACCTCGGGTCGACGGCCGTTCGACTGTGGCTCGAACGCCTCGGCTCGCAGGTCGAGGTTGATCGTCGGTGTCTCATTGCTGGTCACCGGCGGCGCCGCCAGCTGCAGCAGGCGAGACGCCGCTTCGCAGATCGTCCGCCACAGCAGCGACCGGCGCAGGCGGCCGTCGCCGGAGGTGTGGCCGGCGAGCGCGGCGGCCGATCGAGGGTCGTGGGGCAGGACGGCGAAGAGGGGCAGGTCGGCCTCGACCGCGACGTCGTCGGGGTCGTAGCCACGTTCGCCGATCGCGACCAGCGACGGCTCGACGCCGGCAGCTCGCAGCTCCCGGACACGCGCCGCCAGGCCGGCGACGTCTTCGAACCGGGTCCCGCTCACCAGCAGCGTCGCGACTGCACGACGTGCCAGGGGCACCGCCGGCGAGCGCGCCGTCAACCGCCCGACGTCGACGATGGCGTCGACCTCGAGCGCTCCCGCCAGGCCGACCGACAGTCGGTCCGCGGCGTTGACGAGCACCGCCGCCGTCTGCTCGGCCGATGGATGGCTCGGGATCACCGGCACCGCTCCCCATACCGGTCGCGCCGTCTTCAACAGTCGCTCCAGGTCGACATCGCGACGTAGCGCCACCGCCGCGTCCGCGATGGTCCGGTCGGCGCGGAGCTCGTCGAAGCGCGCAGCCAGGACGCCGCCGTCAGGATCGGCCTCGAGGACGACACGGCTGCGCCCGGTCGCCGCCGGCCACGCCGCGGCGAGACCCATGGCCAACGTGGTCGCGCCCGGCGAACCACGCAGCGAGCCGACCGCCCAGATCGTCACTCGTCCGCTCCCGCCGGGAGCAGCAGCAGGCGCAGCCGTTGCTGCGAGGCGACGTCGGCCACCAGCTCGGCGATCGCCTCGTCGACGACCAGCGATACGAACACCGAGCCGGTCTGCGTTCCCGGCGCAGTCGTGAACACGGTGCCGGTCCCGAGTGTCTCGCGATCGGCGCCTTGACCGCCGCTCACCGCGACGAGCTCGACGCCGTCACCGGCGCGCAGCGTCGAGACCGGCAGCTCGCCGGGCGCGAGCAGTGCGCCGACGACGACCGTGCCCGGCTCGATCCCGCCGCCGGCCGCGACCTGGCCCGGGGCGAGCAAGGCGCCCTCGGGGATTCCGACCACCGCGACCTTGCCGACAATGCTCGGGCGGGACGCCGCTGGCACCAGCGCAGCCTCGCCGTCGACACCAACGTCGACGACGCGGAGATCCGCATCGGTGATGACCTGACCGGGTGCGATGCTGCGCGCCGCGGCGAGCACCGTCGATCGCTCCGCAGCCGATTGCACGAGGAGCCCGACGAGCAGGCCGCCGCCGACGACGAGGACCAGGGCCAGTGCGAGCCACGGCATCCGGCGGCTCCGGGCCGATCGCACGCGCACGGGCGCGGGCGTCGAGCCGTTGCTTCGCAGCCTCGAGGTGGGCGGCGCGGGGGACGTGACGGTCATTGCTGTGTTCCTCCCGACTCGTTGAGTGCCTGCTGCTCGCCGACGCGCACCGGCATCACCGTCGTGCGCGGCACGGTGCCGAGCGACCCGCCGACACCAAGGTTCGAGGTCCAGGACACCTCGTAGATCACGGTGATGTGGCCCTCGTACGCCGCACCGGGCTCGCCCGCCGAGCTGTGCCGGAAGGTGATGCTGCACGCCGTCGACTGTTCCTCCGGACGCTTCGACGCGTCGTACTGCGTGCCCGGCCCCGCGCATCCGCCTTCGGTCGTTGGGTCTGATCTGCGCGGTGTGAAGTCCCACGTCATCCGGACCGGGCGAGCCGTGACCGTCGCGACGACACCGCCGGCTTCGGCGGTACGCGACACGTCCGCCCAGTTCGTGGCCCAGATCCACGACTCGAGCTGAACCAGGAGGAAGTCGTCGGGATCATTAAGCGGGGGCGAAAACGCGACATCGGGCAGCGGGAACGGCAGGCGGTTGCGCGCCATCAACGCCAGGTCGCGCGGGTTCGCCGGCGGCCCGCTCACCGGCAGCGTGAACGTGACGATGTCGGCCGACTCGTAGGTCACTCCGTCGCTGCAGATGCGGATCACCGACACCTGCTGGCCCACCCAGTCGGGCGGCGGGTTGGTGAGCAGGCTCCAGTCGAGCGGCGGCCCCGCTGCGTCCTCCTCGCCGTGCAGCTCGTGCCAGCGGCAGGTGACGTTGCCGCCACCGGCACGAGGCGCGGTCGGGTCGCCGAGGTCCTCGCCGTCCTCGGCAATGACCTCCGCGCCGGAACCATCGTCGAGGATCTCTCCGCCCGCCCGTTGGTCGTCTCGGCTGGCCTCTCCGCCGCCGCCGGTGTGGTCTGCGGACGCGGGTGCAGCAAGAGGAAGGCAGAGAGTCACGAGCCCCGCCACCACCGCGAGGATCAGGCGGCGCAACCTGCGATCCCTTCCCACTCGCCGTCCTCGAGCCGCTCAGCGAGTCGCCACGTTCCGTCGATGCGACGCATCGCGGCCCGCGCCTGCACGGTGAAGAGGCCGTGGGCGACCAGCTCGCCCGACGACGCGACCACGGTCTCGCCGTCGTCCACGACGCAGACCTCGAGTTGGGCGATGTCGCCGTCGATCTCGACGTCGCTGACCTCGATGCGGTACTGCGAGCTCGGCGGGTAGCGGATGACGCGCCCGTCCGCCTGCAGACCCAGGAGGACGCCGTGCCGCTGCTCGAACATCGGGCCGGTGTGGGTGGCAGCAAGCGCCGGGAAGTTCGGATCGGGGATCGCTGCCGCGTCGATGAACGCTCGACTCGACGCGATGTAGGCCGCCTCGACCTCGTCCTCGAGCGCCTCGTCCGGATCGGCCGTCGTGGTCGTCGTCGACCGGCGCGCCGTGCTGCTCGTCGTGGAATCCCTCGCCACGGCGCCGTCGTCGTCATCGGAGCAGGACGCGGCAGCCAGAACGGCGATCGCGAGCAGCACGAGGAGCCGGCGTCGCGCGGGAGCTGGACGAGTCATCACTACTGCAAGCCTCCAAGACCGCCGCGCGGCGACATGGAGGGTCCCGACATCGCCAGAGATCGGGATGCGAAGCGGCCTTCGACCACCGCGTTCCTCCAAGCGTCGTTGCGCGTGGGGTGCGTGTGTGGCCGAGCGAGTCGTCCGGCGGCGGTCGATGGCGTAGCGGGCTCAGCGATCCACTACGCACCGACGAACGGCTCTGTCGACAGTACTACGGACTCCGGCGCCTCGATTTCTCATTTTGGTTGTTCGTTGCAGTGTGTGTGGCCCAAACCGTACACACAGCGCGACTCGGTCTGCTCGGCGCAATCCGCCATGTCGCCGATCCGGGTTGGCGAGGGCTTGCAGGAGCCGGAGGCGTGCCCGGGCAGCCCGACTAGCCCCGTCCGGCCTCCGCACCGCTCAACGACCAAGTGCAAGGAGACAGCATGGAACCGAACTGGCTCGACATCCTCGACGACGACACCGACGACGACGATGCGCCCAACCCCAGGCGCCGAGACGGCACCTTCCGGGTGTACGAGTTCAGCCGCGACGCCAGCTACCTCCCGTCGCTCCTCGAGGAGATCGCAGCCTGGGCGCGGGAGTGCGCCGAGTACCAGGTCGTCGATCTCTCGATCAGCAACGAGGGCGGGCTTGCGACCGTGGCAGTGACCGTCTGGGAGGTCTCCCCCGGCGACCTCATCGAGTCGCTCACCTCGCAGGGACACGCCGACGCCGCCGCTGAGATCGCCAACCTCGTCACCGAGCACGGCGTGCGCGAGGGCCTGCGCCTCGTAGGCATGGCGTCGCGCTGACCTCCCCTGCGGATCGGGTTCGGCGGCGGGTCGTGAACGCGGCCCGCCGCCGACTCGCGTGGCCCTCACAAGGAGGATCGCTGTGCTCAAGGAAGCTCACGTGCCGGTGGTGGACTCGGGCGGCGAGGAGCCGTCGTCGCTCGATCTCAATGCCGTCGTGTCCTACAACGTCAGGGCGATCCGGCTCCTGCGCGGGTTGACCCAGGACCAGGTCGCCGACCGGCTCGCCGACTTCACCGGCCACCGGTTGCCGCAAGCGTCGATCTCGCAGATGGAGAGGTCCTTCGTGGATCGCCGACGGCGGCGGTTGTTCGACGCCCACGACCTGTACCTGCTGGCGAAGGTGTTCGACGTTCCGATCGTCTACTTCTTCCTTCCACCGCCAACCTGTTTGGAGCGCCCGATCATCACGACCGGTGAACCAGTCGCTGGCATCGTCGACGTCTTGTTCGGAAAGCCTGGATCGTTGCGCGCGGTCGACAGCCGGCTGGTCGACATCGCACCACGACCAACGGAGGTAAGCGACGCGACGCCACCGCGTCACAGCGCAAGCCTCTCGTCGGTCATCGACTGCAACGCGCGGCTGCGCGAGGTCGCGCATCTTCTCCAGGAGCTCCTCGACCATCATCGAGCGTGAGCGACCAGCGAGCCACGGATGCGCATGCGTTGCATGTCGCCGATTGGAGGTCGCGAAGGCTTGCAGTACTCGTGGACGTGCGTGCCGACTGTCGGGGAGGGCCGGACCCATCGTGCGAACCCGCGGGTGCCGGCTACGCGATCGAGCGGGACATGACGCTGAGCGGTCCGCGATGCCAGCGGGATGCCGAGCAAGCCCTGGAGGCCGTGCTGGCAGCGGTGCTCATACGGCTTGCTCGTCGGGAAGCCACGGCACACGCAGCCTGACCCGTCCGGCGACGGGCGCACGCCGTACCGGTGCCGGCGCGATGACCACGACCGCACCCAGAGCGCGCAGTGCTTCCACGCGCTCGTCGTTCGTCATCTCGGGCCATAGGGACGCGAGGTCATCGGCGCGGTCGATCATCGCCGCCAGCTCCTGGCGACGCGCCTGTCCGAGTTCGTCGATCGGGGTGAGGCGCCCCTCGATCTGTTGCAGCTCGGCGCGAAGCACGCCGAGTGCCGCGTCGATCTCCTCGACGGACAAGGCATCGTCGACATCGGCCATCAGACGTGACGCCGCCGCCTTCGCGATCGCGGCGTTGAGCTTCGTCCTCCGCGCGAGAAGCGCTTCCCTGTCGTCGGCGCGGTTCTTGCGCGAGCGCTGCAGTTCTCGACCGGCGCGGCTGCGTGCCTCAGTTCTCAGTCCGCTCGCCAGCTCCGCGACCGCCGAGGCGAGGACCTCCTCGAGGTCGCGCACGCGGACGCTCCCCACCTTCGACGTGCAGCGGCGGTTGCCGCAGATGAGGTAGCGACCGTCCTCCGCGACCGCGGTCTTGTCGTGGAAGCTCAGCGCACGTCCACACCCACCGCACTTCGTGATGCCCGCGGCCGACCATCGCGCGCTGGGATGATGCTCGTACGCCGGGCGCGCTTCTGCGGTCATGCGCCGTCGCGCGCGGATGAAATCCCTTGCCGAGACGATCGGTTCGTGTCGTCCCCGGTAGTGCTTCTCCGTCCCCGGCAGCCGATCCCGGAGCGGTCGCCCGTGGTTGTCGCGACGGATCTCACCCTTGCGCGGCCCCCGCGCATAGCGCTGCACCGTCGTCTCGGCCATCGTGACCATCCCGGCGTACGCAGCGTTCGTGAGGATGTCCTTCGCAGTCCCGTCCCGCGAGAACCAGCCGTTGTCGACGCCGCGCTTCCCGAGCGCGTACAGGCTCTCGCCTTCGAGGTAGCGGCGGAAGAGCTCGCGGACGTGATCAGCCGCCTTCTCGTCGGGGACGATTACACCGGCGCGGCGGCCGATCGCCGCAACCTCCTTCGCCGTCGGCCGGCGGTAGCCGTATGGCACGACCCCGTGCCACCAACCGTCCCGCTTGTTGCGGTGGATCACGTTGCGCCACGACGCACCGATGCGGCGCACCTGGTACTGCGACATGGCGAGGAACATCGTCAGGCTGAGCTCGCCCTCCGGCGTCGTCGCGTCCAAGTCCTCGGAAGCCGAGATCACGCGAACGTCATCGGCCGCGAGGCGCTCGAGCGCAGTCAGGCCTTCCGGGACCGAGCGCGAGTACCTCGCGATGTCGAACACGACGATCGCGGCGCGATTCGCAATCGCGAGATCGCGTGCGTCGTTGAGCGCCGGCCGATCGATGCTCACCCCCGACCGATCGAGGTCGGTGAACCACGAGAGCCATTTGTGGCCGCGCTGGCCGTAGCGCAGGAGCGCCCATCGCTCCATGACCTCGCGCTGGAGCTCCGGCGATTGGAACCGCTCGTCTGTGCGGCCCGCGACCGACGAGACCCGTACGTAACCGACCAGGGGAACGGCTCCGGCTGCCATACTGGCAGCCTACTCGGTTTCTAGCACTTTTCTGTATACATTGGTCTCGCGCTGCTCGAAGCCGAGCTTGCGGTACACGTGGTTGGCCGCCTCCCGCGACGGGCGCGACGTGAGGTCGACGGCCTTGGCGCCGTGGCGGCGGGCCAGGTCGATGGCGGCGCGGCCGAGGTCGTAGCTGATCCCACGCCCGGCGCACGCCGAGTCCACCACGACGTCCTCGATGAGCGCCCGCACGCCAGTGGGGATGCGGAACACCACGAGCGTCGTCGTGCCCACGAAGGTGCCGTCGTCGTCGCGGGCCATGAGCAGGTGGGTGTCGTCGGCGGTGACGATCGCCTCGAGCGCCTCGGCCGTCGGCGACGGCGACGAGCTGGAGAGCTGCGGGACGAGCCGGGCGAAGGCCTCGACCAGCTCGGGGGTCACGGCAAAGACCTCGTCGACAGTCGGCATCACCCCGACGCTACGGGTCACACACGATTCAGCAACCGATCACGCACCGTCCACAGCAGGGCCGTTCGGGCGAAACCGGCGACGAGCATGCTGGGCTCCATGTGGAAGTTGCTCCTCCGGCTGGACCTCCTCGCCCCCACCGGCGCCGCCCGCAACGCCGGCGCCGCCCTCGATGCGGAGCGTCAGGCGCTGGCGGAGGTCGACAGCGTCGTCGGCCGCCTCCATCGTCACGCGGCGGTGACACGACCCGCAGCGTGATCCACCGCAGGCTGCGCCGGCCCCCCCTCCGGCGCAGCCTGCGGGCAACCCCGGTACCCTCGGTCTCCGATGGAGCACGTGCGGTGGGCGGGCGACGTTCCGACGCTCGACGAACCGGTCCTCATCTTCGCCTTCGAGGGATGGAGCGACGCCGGCGACTCGGCGAGCACCGCCCTGCAGTGGCTGCGCGACCGGTGCGCCGGCGAACCGCTGGCCGAGATCGACGGTGAGGAGTTCTACGACTTCACCGCCACGCGCCCCCATGTGCTCCTCGAGGACGGCGTCACGCGCTCGATCGAGTGGCCCACGGTGGATCTCACCTGGGGCGACGGCTGCGGCCGCGACGTCGTCACGATGCTCGGTCACGAGCCGCAGCTCCGGTGGCGCACCTTCGCCCGCCAGGTGCTCGATGTCGCCGACTCCCTCGGCGTCGGCTTCGTGCTGAGCTTCGGCGCCCTGCTGACCGACGTGCCCCACACCGTCGACACGAGCATCATCGGCACCTCCACCGACCAGGCGATCATCGACCGCTTCGGCCTGCAGCGCTCCGGCTACGAGGGCCCCACCGGCATCGTCGGCGTCCTGCACGACACCCTCTCGCGCGCCGGGCTGCCGTCGGCGTCGCTGTGGGCACCGGTGCCCGCCTACGTCCCCGGCGCGCCGTCACCGAAGGGGGCGCTCGCGCTCATCCGCCGCGCCGGGCAGATCCTCGACGTGGGGTTCACCACCACCGACCTCGAGATCGAGTCGGCCGCCTACGAGCGCCAGGTGTCGAGCGTCGTCGCCCAGGACGAGGAGATGACCGAGTACGTCGAGCAGCTCGAGCAGCGCTACGCCGAGGAGCGCCAGGTGCCGAGCCCCGACGAGCTCGTCGCCGAGGTCGAGCGCTTCCTCCGCGAACAGAGCTGACGATCCCGAAGGTTGTCGCGCTCGCCCGGCCGGGCCGGGTCACCGCGACAAGGTTGGGGGGTTCAAGGCGGTGTTCGGCGCGACGCGGGGCCAGGGGCGAGCCTGTTCGAAGATGCGGGCCAGGCGGAGGACGACGTCGTCGGCGTGGCGGCGACCGATGATCTGCAACCCGATGGGCAGCCCGTCCTGGGACAGGCCGGCCGGCACCGAGCACGCCGGGTTCCAGCAGAGGTTGGCGAGCATCGTGAACGGCGTGGCCATGGCCCCGTTCGCCACCTCCCGGCCGCCGATCTCCGACGGCGGCGGTCCGGCGGCGGGGAACGCCGGCACCGCGGTGGTGGGGCACAGCAGGACGTCGACCTCCTCGAAGATGCGGGCGACGTCGACCACGAGCTGCTGCTTGCGCTGCAGGGCGGCGGCGTAGCGGGGCAGCGGGTACTCGGCGGTCTGCTCGAGCGCGCCCCGCACGTAGAACGTCACGTCGTCGGCCACCTTGGGCCACATGCCGGGCTCGACGCCGTGCCACAGGTCGAGCGGGCCCGACGACAGCCACGTGCGCACCGGATCGGTGAGCCGGACTTCGCCGCCCACGTCGGTGAGGCGGGCGGCCGCGATCAGCTCCTTGGCCGCCGCCTCGGTGACCTCGGCGACCTCGGGGTCGACGGCCGCGAACCCGAGGTCGGTCGACCACCGGACCCGCAGCCCGTCGACGGCGAGCGAGCCGATGAGGTCCTCGTAGCGCACACCGGCCGGCGGCAGCGACATCCGGTCGGTGTCGTGAGGGCCGGCGGCGACGTCGAGGTGGCGGGCGCTGTCGGCGACGGTGGTGGTGAGGGCCCCGAGCGAGGTGGTGAGTGAGCCGTCCGGGCCGGGGTTCGGGATGCGCCCGAAGCTGGCCTTGAACCCGAACAGCCCCGAGAACCCGCCGGGGATCCGGGTCGAGCCCCCACCATCGCTGGCCGTGCCGAACGGGACGATCCCGGCCGCGACCGCGGCGGCGGTGCCGCCCGACGAGCCGCCCGGCGTGCGGTCGGTGTTCCACGGGTTGCGGGTCACACCGAACGCCTTGGTCTTGGTGAAGGAGAGCGTGCCGAACTCGGGCGCCGCCGTCTTGCCGACCGGCACCGCCCCCGCCGCCCGCAGGCGGGCCACGTGCACCGAGTCCTCGGCCACCGGGCCGCGGCCCTTGTAGAGCAGCGAGCCGTGGCTCGTGGGCATCCCGGCGCAGTCCTCGAGGTCCTTGACGCCGAAGGGCACGCCGGCGAGCGGGCCCGGGTCCTCGCCGCGGGCGATGGCGGCGTCGACCGCTTCCGCGGCCCGCCGGGCGATCGCCTCGTCGACGTGCACGAAGGCGTTGAGCCGCTCGTTGCCGGCGTCGATGCGGGCGAGCACGTCGTCGAGCACCTCGACCGCGGTGCGCTGCTTCGCACGGACTGCCTCGGCCACCTCGATCACCGTCTCGGACATCTGCTCCCCCTCTGACCGTCGGTCGGAACGCCGGCGCCGATGTGACGCGCGCCGCGCTCGGTCAGCGGGAGGCTATGCCGAACCGTTCGAGCACCGCCGCGGCATCGGGGAACACGTCGCTGACGGCCTCGACGAAGTCGGCGACGGTGGCGACGCGGTGGGCGTGACGAGCGACGTAGTGGCGCAGGGCGCAGTCGACCTGCTCCGGGTCGCCGAGCGCGGCGAGCGCCTGCGCACCCTGCACGTAGACGCTGCGGTAGTACGCCGAGCCCCGGCCGGCGTCCCAGAAGGCCATCGGCTCGCCCGCTCGACCCCGCCCGGCCGCCGGTATGTCGGTCGCCACGATCGTCGCGACGTTGCCGAGGAAGCGGGCCTCGGCCCAGGTGGCGAGGCCCTCGTCGAGCCACGGATCACGACCCTGGCTGTTGCCGACGAGCGCGTAGAACCACTGATGGGCGACCTCGTGCGGCGTCGTGCGACCGCCGGTGCCCGGACCCTGGTGCACGAACGACGGGTACTCGATGCCGCCGCCGAGGTCGGGCGTGAGCACGAGCGTGAACCGGTCGTAGGGGTAGGGACCGAAGCGGGCACCGAAGTCGGTGAGGGCCCGCACCACCGTGTCGAGGTAGCGCTCCTGGTCTTCGGGCAGGCCGACCTCGACGGCGACGACCACCGGCACGGGATGCGGCGCTCCGGCCACGCCGCCGGCGACGCGGAACCGGCCGACGGCGACGGCGAACTCCCGCAGCGCGGTGGCGTGCCAGCGACCGTCGCGGTGCTCGCCGGGCGCGATGACGGTCAACCCGGCCGGCGCGGCGATCGCCACCGACCAGTCGGCGACCGGCGCCATGGTCGCCTCGGCGAACAGGGCGGTCGCCGCGTCCGTCGCCCACCCGACGCCGGGCTCCCACGCCAGCATCGGGTGGAAGGTGCCGAGCCGCACGGTGTCGCCCCGGCGCGACGTGCGGTCGTTGGCCGGACCGGGCAGCGTCAGCGTGAACGGCACCGTCGCCTCGATCGACTCGCCCGCCGCCAGCGCCCGGTCGAGGGGGACGACGAGCGTGGTCGCGTCCGGCTGCTCGGTGGCCACGGGCACCGTGCTGCCGAGGTAGACGGCGTCCACGTCGAGGTGGGCGCCGGCGCCGGCGAGGCGGGGCCCGTTCGGCCAGAGCCGGAACACGAGCCGGTCGGTGGGCAGGTCGGGAGCGAACCGGACCACGAGGCGGCCGCCGACCTCGTTGGCGTCGAGGTCGACGGTGAGATCGAGCTGGTACCGGGGCCGGTCGGGCGCCGGCCCGGCGCGCGGAGGGACGGCCGGGCATGTCGCGGTCGCCGGCAGACCGGCCACGGTGGTGGTCGTCGACGTCGAGACGGTCGGGGCCGGCGTCGTGGTCGAGGACGAGGCGGACGGCGAGGTCGCGGTCGTCGCCGCCGGGCGCTCGTCGCCGGCCACCGTCGGGTCCTGGCCCGCCGTGCACGCCGTCGCGACCAGGAGCGCGATCAGCAGCCGCCGCATCGCCCTACTGTGCCCCGGCGATGGCCACCACCGCGGGGGGACCCGCCCGGCTCGTGCCCACCTGCGTGTGGCGATTGCGCCCCGAGGTCGTCGTGGCCCTCGACGAGCGCTTCGGCGAGCCGGTCGACGCCTACATGAACGGCTCCCAGGTGTGGATCCGCGACGACGGCCCCGGCGGCGTCACGCTCGAGTGGCGGCTGCACCCGGTGGCGGGCTTCGAGCGACCCCCGGCGGTGACCGCCTATGACCTCTTCCCCTCCGTCGCCCTCGCCCTCGCCACCGGCGAGGAGCCGATGACCGCGGCCGAGTCGCTGTGGGACGGCCTCGAGGCCTTCCCCGCGCACGACGAGGAGGTGGAGCCCGCCACCCTGGCGGCCGCCGTCACCGACGCCCTCGGCGTCGCCCCCGACGCGTTCGGGCTCGTCGACCACACCGCCATCGGCGACGCGTGGGAAGCGGCGGGGGGCCGCATCTCGATCGTCAACGCCCTCCTCGACCAGCTCGAGACCTGAGGGGCGCGCCACCGTCAGCCTGTGCGCCAGACCTCGTCGCGCGGGTGATCGAACTGGACCTCGACGGGCTCGCCGCGGATGGCGGCGAAGGCGTGGTCCCCCCACCGCTCGAAGCCGGCGAGCGGCTGCGGCAGGTCGTCCTCGGCGAACCAGCCGACATCCGCGCACTCCAGCGGGTGGGGCTCGAGGTCGCCGCCCAAGGCCTCGCAGTGGAACACGAGCGAGTACAGCGGGATGCGGGTGAAGCCCATGCGCATGCCGTCGAGCACCGCGATCAGCCGCGTGGGCCGGCACGAGATGCCGGTCTCCTCCTGCACCTCCTTCACGACGACCTCCGCCGGGCTGTACCCGATGTCGGCCCAGCCGGTCGGGTAGAGCCAGACCCCGGAATCGGCCCGCTGGACGAGCAGGATGCGCCCCTGGTCGTCGCCGACGACGGCCCCGACGGCGATCTTCGGGGTCACGTAGCCGGCGACGCCGAGACCGGCGTTCTTCATCCACTCGTCGACGAGCTCCTCGGCGTCGAAGCGGCTCCCGGCCGCCACGCGCATGTCGCCGGCAACCTTGAGGATCTCCTCGAACCGCTCCTGCTCGTACCGGCTCTCGGTGAAGCCGAGCCCGGTGCGGGCGATGCCGGCGAGCGTCTCGCTCCAGCGGACCACGTCCTCGGCGGTGATCGGTCGCTCGGCGCTCACGGGATCGAATCTAAGGCCCCGGCCCGCGGCAGGCGGCGCTCGAGCTCGATCTCGTGCCGGATGGGGATGCCGTCGGCGTCCACGGCGGGGATCCCCGGCTTCACGGCGCGAGAGCGCTCGACCCCGAATCGATCGAGCGCGACCAGGTCCATCCCCCACCGCTGGTAGAAGGCGAGGGCACGGACGTTGTTGTTGGTCGTGACCAGCCAGATGCGCCCGGCGCCCAGGCGCTCGCCGGCGTCTGCGGCGGCGTCCATGAGCGCCCGACCGACGCCGACGCCGCTCGGCTCGGCCTGGATCGTGACGACCTCCAGCTCGCCGGCGCCGAACCGGTAGGTCAGGAGCCCGGCGGGCTCGCCCGCCAGGAGGGCGGCGAAGCCGTCGAGCGGCAACGCGTCGATCAGCTCGCCGCGGCGGGCCACCGCCGTCGAGCCCCAACCCGACCGGAGCGTTGCGGCCTTCCAGGGCCCGTCGTCGTCGCGCAGCGGGCGCACGTCGACCGTGGCACGGTGCGCCGCGGTCACGACAGCGAGAGCTGGTGGAGCACGGCTCGCTCCACCTCCCGGAGGTGCTCGCGATCGGTGAGCTTCGCGCCGGTCGAGGTCCGCACGTAGAACGCGTCGAAGATCTCGTGGCCCAGGGTCGTGATCTTCGCGGTGCGGATGTCGAGGTCGAGGTCGGCGAAAGCGCGAGTGATCCGGTAGAGCGCGCCGACGCGGTCCTCGCACCGGACCTCCACCACCGTCGACATCGCCGACGCGTGGTTGTCGAACCGCACGCTCGGCTCGACTTCGAGCACGCCGCTGCGGGGCCGGCGGCGGGCGGCGCGTGCCACGAGGCGGGCCTCGATGGCGATGCGCCCGTCGATGGCGCGGGTGATGTCGCTCGCCACCTCGTCCCAGTCGATGGCGACGCCGCCGGGGTCGATCCGGAACCTCGACGCGGCCATGCCCTCGTCGCTGAACGCGTCGGCGGCCAGGACGGTGAGCCCCTTCAGCGCGAGCGTGCCCGCCACGCGGCTGAACACGCCCGGGCGATCGGCCGCCACCACGAGCAGCACCGACTCGTCGAGGCGCACCAGCGAGGCGCCCGACCGCATCAGCTGGAGGACCTCGTCGTCGGGGAAGCCGTCCCCCGTCACCTCGGCGGCGTCGCCGCCCCGCAGGACGTGCGCGACGCGGGTGACGAGCTGGTTCACGAGCTCGGCCTTCCACGGGCTCCACGCCGCCGGTCCGGTGGCGATCGAGTCGGCCTCGGTGAGGGCGGCCAGCAGCTCGAGGGTCTCGATGTCGCCGACCTGCTCGGCGACCCCGGAGATCACGTCGTCGTCGGACAGGTCGCGCCGGGTGGCGACATCGGGCAGCAGCAGATGGAGCCGGCACATCGCCACGAGCACGTCGACGTCGTCGGGCGGCAGTCCCATGCGGGGTCCCAGCCGCGCGATCAGCTCGACGCCGGCGTCGGTGTGGTCGCCGGGGAAGCCCTTGCCGATGTCGTGCAGCCACGTGCCGAGCAGGAGCAGGTCGGGACGAGCGACCTCGTGGGCGAGATCGGCGGCGTTGGCGGCCGCCTCGTTGAGATGCCGGTCGACGGTGAAGCGGTGCAGCGGGTTGCGCTGCGGCAAGCCCCGGACCGCCGACCACTCGGGGAGCACGCGCTCGAGCAGCCGGCGCTGGTCGAGCGCTTCGAGGATGGGGATCGCAGCCCGGCCGGCGCCCAGGAGGTCGACGAGCGCCTCCCGCGCGCCTTCGGGCCACGGATCGCCCAGGTGCGGCGCGGCCGCGGCGAGGCGGTCGAGCGACGTCCGGTCGATCCGCGACCCGGCCCGCGCCGCGACCGCCGCGGCGCGCAGCACGAGCACCGGGTCGAGCGCCGGGTCGGCATGGAGCGCGAGGTGCACCTCGTTCTCGCGGAGCAGGAGGTTCCGGCCGATCGGCCGATCGCGGCGCAGCGCCCAGCTGCGGGGCCCTCGCACGGTCGAGCCGGTCCGGTGCCACGCCTCGTCGTCGATCCAGGCGATGGTGCGGGCCGCCGTCGACACCTCCTTCATCAGCACGTCGGCGTCGGCGACCCCCAGGACGTCAGCCACCTCGTCCTGGCGGTCGAGCACCAGCAGGTCGCTCGGGCCGTCGACGACACGGTGGAGGGCGACCCGCACGTCGAGCAGGACGGTCTCGGCCGCCGTGAGGGCCTCGTCGTCGCCCTCCTGCAGCAGCGGTCGCGCCAGCTGCGCCCACCGGAGGGCGTGGACATCGCGGAGGCCACCGTGGCCTTCCTTGATGTCGGGCTCGAGGAGGAACGCCACCTCGCCGTGGCGGGCGTGCCGCAACCGGATCCGGTCGGCCAGCTCCCCCAGCCATCGCCCGTTGCGCTTCTGCCACTGCTGCAGCGCCCGCTCGGCGAGCCCGTCGACCACCGAGGGGTCGCCGGCGACGAAGCGGAGGCTGAGCGAGGCGGTGGCGGTGTCGAGGTCCTCGGCCGCCAACGCCAGCACCTGCTTGGGTGTTCGCACCGCATGCCCGAGCTTCAGCCCGCTGTCCCACACCGGATACCAGAGCCGTTCGGCGACCTGGCTCACGTCGGCGCGACCGTCGTGGATCAGCCAGGCGTCGATGTCGCTGCCAGGCGCCAGCTCGGCCCGCCCGTAGCCCCCCGTGGCGACCACCGCGAGCCCGGCCGTGTCGCCGGTGGCGTCGTCGAGGAGAGAACCCAGCCACGTGTCGGTGGCGTCCGAGAGCGCTCGGCACAGCGCGCGGCCGCCCCGCGAGCGGTCGGCGGCCACCGCGTGCCGCTCGGCCAGCAGCGCGTCAGAGGGCTTCGTCGTCGGTCTCACCGGTGCGGATCCGGTAGATGCGGTCGACGGCAGTGATCCAGACCTTGCCGTCGCCGATGCGCCCGGTGCGCGCCGACGTGAGGATCACCTGCGCGATGTCCTCGGCGTCGTAGCCGTCGCACAGCACCTCGATGCGGGTCTTGGGGAGGAGGTCGATCGTGTACTCGGTCCCCCGGTACACCTCGGTCTTGCCCTTCTGCCGGCCGTAGCCCGTGGCTTCGGTGACGGTGAGCCCCTTCACGCCGTACTGCGAGAGCGCGTTCTTCACGTCCTCGAGCATGTGCGGCTTGATGATCGCGGTGACCACCTTCATGGTGTCCCCTCGGCGACGAGGCTCGCAGCCTTGCGGGCGGCGACGAGCACCGGGTCCCACACCGGCGCGAACGGCGGCGCGTACGACAGGTCGAGCGCCGTCATCTGCTCGGCGTCGAACCCGGCATGCAGGACGGTGGCGATCACGTCGATGCGCTTCGCCGCACCCTCCTGACCGACGATCTGGCCCCCGAGCACGCGCCCGCTGCGCCGCTCGGCGAGGAGCTTCACGGTGAGGGGCTTGGTGCCGGGGAAGTACCCCGCCCGCGTGGTGGACTCGATGCGGGCGACGTGGAACTCGAAGCCCGACGCGGCCGCCTCCCGCTCGTCGAGACCGGTCCGGGCGACCTCGGTGTCGCAGACCTTCGTGACCGCGGTGCCGACCACGCCGGGGAAGGTGGCGTAGCCGCCGCCGATGTTCGTGCCCGCCACCCGCGCCTGCTTGTTGGCGTGGGTGCCGAGCGCGATGTGGACCTTGCAGTCGGCGACGAGGTGGTGGGACTCGCAGCAGTCGCCCGCCGCCCACACCCCCTCGACGCTCGTCTCCTGGCGGCGGTCGACGGCGATCGCGCCCGACGGGCCGATCTCGATCCCGGCGTCGGCGGCCAGCGCCACGTTGGGCGAGGTCCCCAGGCCGAGCACCACGAGGTCGGCGGGGATGCCCTCGCCGTCGCCCACCACCACGACGCCGTCGGCGATCGACCGGACCCGACTGCCGCAGCGCACGTCGATCCCGTGACGGCGCATGGCGTCGCTCACCAGGCGTCCCATGTCGGGGTCGAGGGTGTCCATGACCTCGGGCTTGCCCTCGATGACGGTGACGGTGCACCCGCGGCGGAGGAAGGCCTCCGCCATCTCGAGCCCGACGTAGCCGCCACCGATCACGACCACGTTGCCGCACTCACCACGCTCGGCGACGGCCAGCAGCCGCTCGCCATCCTCGAGGGTCTGGACGCCGTAGACGTTCGACCGGTCGATCCCGTCGATCGCCGACGGCCGGTGGGGCGAGGCGCCCATGCCGAGCAGCAGGTGGTCGAAGCCGAGGCGGAAGGTCCGGCCGTGCTCGTGATCACGCACCTCGACCTCGCGAGCGTCGACGTCGACGGCCATCGCCTCGTGCCGGATCCGGACGTCGATCCGGTGCTGCTCGCGCAGCTGCTGCGGCGTGCGCACCACCAGATCGTCGACGCTGCCGACCTCCCCGCCGACGAGGAACGGGATCCCGCAGGCGCTGTAGCTCGTGCGGGTGCCGCGCTCGATGGCCACGATGTCGAGGTCGGGACGCAGCCGCCGGGCCTGCGTGGCGGTGGTCATGCCGGCCGCATCCCCACCGATGACGACGAGCCGCTCTGCCACGAGTGAACGTTAGGGGGATACTGGCGGGATGCCGGTCCGTGCCGACTGCCGCCACTACTCGACCCGATCGATGCCCGGCGGCGACACCGTGCAGCGGTGCCGGCTGGGCGCCAGCGAGGAGGCGCCGTTCGCCTGCCCCGAGCACTGCCTGTTCTTCGAGCCACGTTCGATCTCGGCCACCGGGTGGGAGACGGGGGAGGCGGAGCCTCCCCCGTCGTGATCCCGTTCGGTGAGGTTCAGCTCGTCGATGCCGGCTGGTGAGCGGTCGCGGTCTGCGCGTGCGCCACCGAGCCGAGGCCGGCGGCGATGTCGCCCATCGAGTAGGCGGCCTCGGCGTGCAGGCTGGAGTCGAGGCCCTCCATCTCCTGCTCGGGGGTGACGCGGACCCCGATCACCAGGTCGATCGCCTTCATCAGGATGAACGACGCCACGAAGGAGAACACCAGCACCGCTCCGCTGGCCACCACCTGCTTGACGAGCAGGGCGGCGCCGCCACCGGCGATGAACAGGCCGGGGTCGCTCACCGCACCGTTCACCGCGGGATCGGCGAAGAGCCCGAGCAGGATCGAGCCGATCAGGCCGCCGACGAGGTGGACGGCGATGACGTCGAGCGAGTCGTCGAGCTTCGCCGCCCGCTTGATGGCGATGGCGAGGAAGCACACGCCGCCGGCGACGAAGCCGATGATCATGGCGGGCATGGTCCCGACGAACCCGGCGCACGGGGTGATGGCGACCAGACCGGCGACCGCGCCTGACGCCGCGCCCAGGGTGGTCGGGTGGCCGTCCTTCAGCCGCTCGACCACGACCCAGCCGAGGAGGGCGGCCGACGCGGCGACGAAGGTGTTCATCAGTGCCTGCGCGGCGAGCCCGTCGGCGGCGAGCGCCGAACCGGCGTTGAAGCCCGTCCAGCCGAACCACAGGATCCCGGTGCCGAGCACGGTGAAGGGAAGGCTGTGCGGGGGCATCGGCTCCTTGCCGTAGCCCCGGCGGGCGCCGAGCACGATCACGGCGGCGAGCGCGGCGGCGCCGGCGTTGATGTGCACCACGGCGCCACCGGCGAAGTCGAGGGCGCCGTACTCGAAGATCCAACCGCCGGCCGCCCACACCCAGTGCGCCACCGGGGCATACACGAGCACCAGCCAGAGGCCGATGAACCACATGTAGGCGCTGTACTTGAAGCGGTCGGCGGTGGCGCCGGTGATCAGCGCCGGGGTGATGATCGCGAAGGTCATCTGGAACGCTGCGAAGAGGATGAAGGGAATCCCGTCGCCCTCGGGGCCGACGTCCTTGAAGCCGATGTGGTCGAGGTTGCCGAAGAGCGACCCGTCACCGCCGAAGGCGATGGAGAACGCTACGAGCACCCAGAGGACGCCCATCAGGCCCATGGCGCTGAAGTTCTGCATCAGCATGCCGAGGACGTTCTTCGATCGGACCATGCCCCCGTAGAAGAAGGCGAGGCCGGGGGTCATGAACAGCACCAGCGCGGTGGCCATCAGCATCCACGCAGTGCTGCCAGTGTCGAGCTCGGGCACGAGAGATCTCCCTGGATCGAGGTTGGACTGGAACCTGACGGGAGGATGACCGAGGGATGTTTCGTGCTTGTTTCCTCGTCGTGAACCGTCGCTAGAAGCTCCCGGTGGCCAGCCGGCGGAAGAAGAGCGACCGGGGCAGGACCTCGCATCCGGCGGCGTGGCCGGCGGCCAGCAGCTCGTCGTCGACGTGGGGGGCGAAGCCGACGACGCGGGCGCCGGTGGCGACCGCCAGCTTGACCTGCTCGCCGAGCCGCCGCAGGTCGACGAGGATCAGGTCGTCGGGGCCGGCCAGCGCGCCGATCCGGCCGGCGGTGGTGTGGTGCACGTCGAGGATCGCCTCGTCGATCCGGGCCCGGTCCATGAGGTCGCCGACGATGGCGAAGGTCGTCACGCCCGACCGCCGTGGCGTTGGCGGTGCGCCCTCGCCTTGAGAGCACCCCAGACGATGCCCGGCTCGTGGAGCGACTCGTCGAGGTCACGCCAGGTCATCGGCACGAGACCGTACGGGTCCTCGGGGAAGTGCTCGGCGTCGAAGCGGGACCGAGGCGGGGGCTCGATCCCGACCTCCCGCAGCACGCGGGTCGGATGGGCGACCAGGCCGCGCACCACGGCCAGCGGGTTGGCGCGCTGGTCGTCGACATCCGCCGTGAGGAGGGCGTGGAGCCGGGGACCGGCTTCGGCGGCGGCCGCGGCGCCGGCGGCCGCGGCGGCCGGGCGAGGGCCCCCTCGCTCGACCACCGACCGGACCACCCAGCCGGGGATGGCGGCGGTGATGGCGGCGGCCAGCCGCTCCCCGTGGGCCCGCAGCTCGTCGTCGACGTCGTCCCGCATCGACGCCATGCTGCCCCGTGAGCGACCCGTTCTTGCGTGGATCCGTGCCGGGGGCCGGCATGGATCTACGCAAGAACGAAGAGGGAGGAGCTGTCGCACCCGGGATCGGTGTGCCGGACAGCGCGGTGGGGGCCGCGGGCGACCACCGCGGCCATCACGGCATCGAGCGCGTCGTGGTCGTCGAGCACGAGCGGTCCGGCCAGCGGTTCGAGGAGGGTGCGGCGGGTGGCCCGGCCCGACGCTGTGGTCTTGCGCGGTGGCCACCGCCGGCCGTTCAGGAGCCAGAAGCAACCGGCGGGGTACACCTCCATCGGTTGGTGGCCGGCGGATCGCAGCGCCTCCCACACCCGGAACCCGTTCCGCATCCACGCCGGGCAGTCGTCGAGGATGGGTGTCACCCACGGCACCCAGACACCCAGCTCCTCGCCGGCGGCGATCTCGTTGCATCGCGCCACCGCGAACTTCGGCGATCTGGCGCCGGCGTGCACGCGGCCGGTCGCCGGCTCCGACGGCGCGTCGATGGCGACAGCCGACGCTCCCGCGCACAGATCGAGCACGTCGCGGAGCTCGCTCGTGACCTGCACCTCGATCCGCTCGCCCAGGACGGCGACGTGGAACCGCGAGGCACCGAGGTCGATGCCGACCGCCGTCACCCCAGGGCGGCGTTGAGGTTGCCGCTGCGGAACCCCTCGAGGTCGAGGGTCACGTAGCGGTAGCCGGCGCCGCGCACGGCGGCGACGACCTCGTCACGGCGATCGAGCACGCTCTGGAGGTCGTCGATCGGAAGCTCCAGGCGGGCCAGGTCGCCGTAGTGGCGGACGCGGAGCTGCCGGAAGCCGAGCCCTCGAAGCGCCGACTCGGCGGCGGCCACCTCGGCCAGGACCGTCATGGTCACCGGCGTGCCGTAGGGGACGCGCGACGCGAGACAGGCGGCTGCCGGCTTGTCCCAGGTGCGCAGCCCGAGCTGCTCGGAGGCGGCGCGGACGTCGGCCTTGGTGAATCCCGCCTCGACAAGGGGGAACACGGCTCCTCGCTCGGCCGCGGCGCGCTGACCAGGTCGATGGTCGCCGAGGTCGTCGACGTTCACGCCGAGGACGACCGTCGCGCCCTCGCGGCCGGCCAACGGCGCGACGACCTCGAGCAGCTCCGCCTTGCAGAAGTAGCAGCGCTCCCCGTCGTTCAGGGCGTACGCCGGGTTGGCGAGCTCATCGGTGTGGACCGGCTGCCAGCGCAGACCCCACTCCTCGGCGAGCGCTCGGCAGTCGATCTCCTCCTCCGGCGCCAGCGACGGCGACACAGCGGTGACGGCCAGCGCCTTCGCACCGAGCACCTGGTTGGCGACATACGCGAGGAACGCCGAATCGGCACCGCCGCTGAAGGCGACGACGACACGCTCCAGCTCGAGCAGCCGCGTTCGGAGCGCACCGAGGTCAGGCATCGACAACCTCGATGCGGATGCGCTTGTTGCCCTTGCCCTTCGACTCGGTCTTGGTGACCCGGATCCGGCCGACCTGGTCGGTGCTCGCCACGTGGGTCCCGCCGTCGGCCTGCTTGTCGAGGCCGACGATGTCGACCACCCGGATCTCCCGCACCGACTCCGGGATCAGGTTGACCTTGGTCCGGATCAGGTCCTCGTCCTCGACGGCGGTCTCCCGGGGGAGGAACTCGACGCGGACGGGCCGGGCCGCCACCAGCTCCTCGTTCACCCGCCGCTCGATGGTGTCCTTGAACCCCTCGGGCAGCGGGTCGAACTCGAAGTCCATCCGAGCCGACAGCGGCTCCATGTTGCCGCCGGTCACCGCCACCTTGTACTCGTTCCAGATCACCCCGCACAGCACGTGCAGGGCGGTGTGGGTGCGCATGAGCCCGAAGCGCCGGTCCCAGTCGACCTCGCCGTGGACCGCGGTGCCCACGGCCGGCCCGTCACCGTCGAGCACGTGGACGACCTCGCCGGTGTCGCGGTCCTTGCGCACGTCGACCACCGTCGCCGACCCGCCCGCCCACGCGAGGGTGCCGGTGTCGTGGGGCTGGCCGCCGCCCGTGACATAGAACGCCGTCTCCGCGAGGACCACCCCGCCGTCCACCATCCCGGTCACCACGGTGTCGAACGCCCGCAGCTCGGCGTCCCGCAGGTAGAGGAGATCGGTCGGCACGACGCCATTCTGGCAAGCCGGCCGCCGGTGAGCGCCGTCGCGGTGGACCGGCACGCAGGACGTCGTGTGACGCCACGCCTGACTGCCTGCCGCTGGTGGTGGTGAGCGTGACAGCGCCCAGCCGGTCCGGCACGATGCGCTCATGGCCCATCTCCTCGTACTCGTGGGGCCCATCGGCGCCGGCAAGAGCACGGTGGCCAGCCGGGTCGCGCAGCTCGTGAGGAGGAGCGACATGATCGCGGCCGACGTCGACATGGACGACGTCGCCTTCATGCAGTGCGGCGGAGACGACCTGCACGAGTTCTGGCGGCGCGCGGCAGTCGCCACCGCCGGGCTCGTTCGATCGTGGTTCGACGCGGGCGTCGACGTCGTCATCTCGCACGGCCCGTTCTTCGAATCCGACGGGTTCGAGATCCTCCGGCGCGCGCTGCACCCCGACGTCGAGGTTCACCACATCCTGCTCCGGGTCACGGCCGAGGTCGCCATCGCCCGTGTCCACGATGATCCCCGCCGAGGCATCTCGAGGGATCCGAAGTTCGTCCGGGACTCGAACGATCGGCTTCGAGCGCTCGACGACGTGCTCCCGGTCATCGACCTCGAGGTCGACACGACTCAGCGTGGTCCCGACGAGATCGCCGCCGACGTGATGGCTGCCTTCCTCCCTACGACGCGCTGACCTCTCCGTCGTTCGCAGGCGAGGGGTCACCTCGGCCCGGGTTGCGTCCGGAGCAGACCTACCGCAGGCGCCACCGTCGAGGCAGACGCGAGGCAGGGCCAGCGGCTCGGCCGCTGGCCCTGCTCGCCCTGGGAGGCCGGTGCGTCAGGCGGTGACCATCTCGGCCGCCCGAACGACCACCGGCTCGGCCTCGCTGATGCCGAACCGATCGTGGAGCCGCCGTAGCGGGCGGGGTGCCCACCAGTTCCGGTCTCCGAGCAGCTGCATGGTGGCGGGCACGAGGACCGATCGGACGACGGTGGCGTCGACGATGACGGCGAGGGCGAGCCCGAAGCCGAGCTGCTTGATGCCGAGCACCTCGCCGCTGGCGAACCCGGCGAAGACGACGACGATGAGGAGCGCCGCCGACGTGACGATCCTGCCGCTGCGCTGCAGTCCGAGTCGGACCGCGAGGTCGTTGTCTCCGGTCTCGTCGTACGCCTCCTTGATGCGAGCAAGGAGGAAGACCTCGTAGTCCATGGAGAGCCCGAAGGCGAAGATGAAGATGAGCACCGGCATGAACAGGTCGACCGAGCCCACGGGTTCGAACCCGAGAACGCCCGACAGGTGGCCGTTCTGGAAGACGAGGATGAGCCCGCCGAAGGTGGCGCCGAGCGACAGCACGTTCATGGCGATCGCCTTGAGCGGCACGGCAAGCGAGCCGGTCATCAGGAAGAGCAGCACGAAGGTCGCGGCGGCGATGACGGCGAAGGCGATCGGGAGCCGGGAGGCGATGTTCGCCTTGGTGTCGACCAGCAGTGCGGCCGTGCCGCCGACCTCGGTGGCGAAGCCGGGCCGGTCGTCGCGGATCTGGCGGACAAGACGCTGGGCGTGGTCGCCCTGGCTGGCGCCCTCGGGCACGACCTCGACCACCGTGACACCCTGCTCCTCCGCCGTCCAGGAGCTGACCGCGGCGACGCCGTCGCGCTCGGCGAGGGCCGCCATGTAGCGGATCAACGCTGGTTGGTCCTGGGCTGCTTCGGCGACGACGAGCACCGGGTCGGCGCCGTGCGACGGGAAGCGCTCCGCAACGGTGAGGGCGACGGCCCGGGCCTCTGAGCCCGAGGGAAGGGAGCGGGCGTCGCCGTTCTCGAAGCGTGCGCCGAGGAAGGGGGCGCCAAGCGCGATGAGGAGGACGGCCACACCGCCGGCGACCGGCAGCGCGCGGCGCTGCACGGCGGCAGCGAGCCGGTAGAAGAACCCGTCGTCGGCCGCTCGCGAGCGTGCGGGCTTGACGCGCTTCCAGGTCACCGCCAGCAGGGCCGGCAGGAAGGTGACCGATGCCGCCATGCTGAGCAGCACGACACCGATGCCGGCGATCGCGAAGGACTCGAACACCGGAGTGCCGAAGGCGAAGAGCCCGCAGAGCGCGACGGCGACGGTCATGGCGGAGAACGCGACGGTCCGTCCGGCGGTGGCGACCGTGCGCTCGATGGCGGCGGCGACGTCGAGCCCCGCGGCCTTCTCCTCGCGAACGCGGCTGACCACGAGCAAGCCGTAGTCGATGCCCAGCCCGATCCCGAACATGAACACCACGTTCAACGCGTACGCGGAGACGTCGGTGACATGGGTCAGGCCCAGCAACACGAGCATCATCCCGGCCACCGAGACGAGGGCCACGAGCAGCGGCAGGCCCGCGACGAGCACACCGCCGAAGATGAAGATCATCGCGACGAACGCCACCGGGAGCGCCATCGACTCGCCCTTGCGCAGGTCACGCTCGATCGCCTCGGCGAACTCCTCATCGACGAGCGTGGGCCCGCCGACCTTGACGCTGGCGGCGGTGATCTCCTTCATCCGCTCCCGCACCGTGACTGCCACGCGGTGCTCGGCGACGTGTTCCAGGTCGCCCTCGAGGACGACCACCACAAGCGATGCCTGGCCGTCCGTGGACGTGAGACGCTCCTTGCCGCCGGAGTAGCGGTCCAACACGGCGGCCACTCCGTCGGCCCGGCGGATCTCGGCCGCCGCCGCCGAGACCTGCTCGCGCACCACCGGATCATCGACGTCGGCCTCGACCACCGCCACGACCGAGCGGCCATGCGGGCGCAGCTCGTGGACCAGGTGGTGAACCCGCTCCGACTCGCTCCCTCTGGCGCCATCCATGGCGGTCGAGAAGCGGGCCATCACCCCGCTTCCGACGGTCATGCCGACGATCAGCAACGCGAGCCATGCGCCCACGATCAGGCGCCGTCGGCGATACGCGAACCTTCCACACTTTGCGAACATCGTTCCCTCCCAGGGTCCCGGCCCGACCGCCGGGCCGCGAAGGGAGCGTCGAGGAACCTCCTGAGGAGGCGCTGAGGACGCGCTGAGGCGGCGCCTCAGGACGCGGTCGCTGTCCTAGCGTCTCCGGGCGTGCAGTTCGGGCTGCTCGGGCCGCTGCAGGTCACGACGACGGACGGTGACGACCTGGTCGTGCGGGGCTCGAAGCAGCGCGCGCTGCTGAGTCTCCTGCTGCTCGGACGTGGTCGCCCCGTGTCCGTCGACCGGCTCATCGACGGCCTCTGGGACCAGCCGCCGGGCAACCCCGCGAACGCGCTGCAGGCGCAGGTCTCTCAGCTCCGCCGGTTGCTCGGATCGGACGCGATCCGGTCGGTCGAGGCCGGCTACCTGCTCGGTCTCGAGCCCGGCCAGCTGGATCTCGACGCCTTCGACGAGCTCATCCACCGGGGCGCCGAGGCCGTCCACGCGGGTGACGCGCCGTCGGCAACCCGCTTGCTCGACCGGGCTCTCCAGCTCTGGCGAGGCGACCCGCTCGTCGACGTCGACGCCGCAGAGATCGCCACACCCGAGCGAAGCCGCCTCCACGAGCTCCGGCATCGGGCCATCGAGCTGCGGGCGGAGGCCCTGCTCGCCGTTGGACGAGCGCACGAGGTCACGAACGAGCTCGAAGGGCTCGTCGCCGAGCATCCCACCCGCGAGCGGTTCTGGGAGCTGCTCATGCTTGCGCTGTACCGCACCGGACGGCAGGCGGACGCGCTGCGCGCCTATCAGCGGGCGCGGTCAGCGCTGATCGAGGAGGTCGGCGTCGAACCCGGCCCCGCGCTCAAGGAGCTCGAAGCACGCATCCTCGGCCACGACGAAACCCTCGCGGCGGTGGCCCCACCGCCGATCAAGGGCAACCTGGCCCAGCCGCTCACCCCTCTCATCGGTCGCAGCCGGGAGCGTGACGACCTCACCTCCCTGCTCGTCGAGCACCGCCTCGTCACGGTTGTCGGGCCCGGCGGAGCCGGAAAGACCCGCCTCGCCACCGAGGTGGGGATGCTCCAGGTGCCGGACGGCGGGTCCTGGTTCGTCGCCCTCGAGTCGGTGCGAGACCCCGCAGGCGTGGTGCCGGCGATCGCGTCTGCCCTCGGCGCCCGCACCAGCGAGCATCCTGCCGGGAGCGCAAGCTCACCGCTCACCGCCATCGTCAACCAGCTCGACCACCGCCCGGTGCTGCTCGTGCTCGACAACTGCGAGCACGTCGTCGAGCGGGTTGCGGAGGTCGTCGCCGAGCTCCTCGGACGCTCGCCCCACCTTCGCGTTCTCGCCACCAGCCGCGAGCCTCTCGGCGTGTCGGGCGAGACCTTGTTCCCACTCGGCTCGCTCGATCCCCAGGCAGCCACTGACCTCTTCCTGACCCGAGCCCGAGCGGTCCGCCCTGACCTCGATATCGACGAGGTCGCCCTGTCAGTTGTCGAGCGCATCTGCGAACGGCTGGACGGGCTGCCCCTGGCGATCGAGCTCGCCGCCGGCCGGGCCCGCGCACTACCGCTCACACAGATCGCCGACCGCCTCGACGACCGCTTCCAGCTGCTGACCGGCGGCGCCCGCACCGTTCTCCCCCGGCAGCAGACGCTGCGGGCCGTGGTCGACTGGAGCTACGAGCTGCTCTCCGACGACGAGCGCCGGCTCTTCGGACGGCTCTCGGTGTTCACCGGAGGATGGAGCCTGCACGCCGCAGAAGCGATCTGCGCAGACGAGGACCTTCCACGACCAGCCATCCTCGACCTGCTGGGACGGCTGGTGGAGCGGTCCCTCGTCGTTCCGGACAGCCACGGTGACCAGCCCCGATACCGCATGCTGCAGACGCTGTCGCACTACGCCCGAGAACGCCTCGACGGCGATGTCAGCATGCTTCGGCACCGCCACGCCGAGTACTACCGGCAGCTTGCCGAACACGCCGAACCCCGCATGCGTTCGGGCGAAGCGCTCGTCGTGCGCCGTGAGCTCGCGCCCGACATCGACAACCTCTGGTCCACTCTCGGCTGGCTCGACCAGACGAACGCCGCCGCCGCCGCCCTCCGCTACTGCGACGACCTGGCATGGCTCTGGTTCCTGATCGGCGACTGGCCCGAAGGCGCCCGCTTCTGCCGGCGGGCTCTCGAAGTCGAGGGGGAGGCTGCACCCGCTGAACGTGGTCTCGTCGAGATCTGGTGGGCCTACTACCTGGCAAACGCGTCAGGCCACCGCGCGGTCATCGCCGAGATCCACGCCGGCGTCGACCTCGAGGCGGCGATGGACGACGTCATCGACGCCGGCGATCCCATTGCCACGGCCAAGGCGATGCTGCTGCGCGTCAACCTGACCCAACGAGGCTGGGACGTCGACCTCCAGCTGCGACTCGTCGAGGACGGGATGGCTGCGGCCGCCGCCACCGAAGAGCCCTGGTTCGTCGGCACCGCCGAGATGCTCGCCGCCGGCACGATGCTGCGACTGGGCCGCAACGAGCAAGCCGCCGACCTCGCCGCCAGCGCCGTCAGACGGTTCGACGAGCTCGGAGACCCCACGCTCAGCATCGAGGCTCGCACCGCCCTGCTCACCGTCGCCGAGCTCGAGGGAAGGCTCGATGACGCGGCCAGAGACGCCGAGGCCATCCTCCGTCTCACCGAGACCCTCGACATCCCGAGCTACCGGCAGTGGGCCCTCTCCCGTCTCGGGTTCGTGCGACAGGCCGCGGGCGACCTCCGGGGCGCCGACGACGCACACATGGCATCCATCGCCATCGGTCGGAGCCGTTGGGGAACGGCCCTCGCAACCCTCGGCCGAGGCCTCGTCGCCCGTGGACGCGGCGAGCTCGACGCCGCCCGCCGCCATCTCGACGCCGCCACGTCCGCCTTTGCCGACCTCGGCGCCGCCGCAGAGTCAGCGCTTGCACGGGCCCTTGCAGGCTGGGTCGAGCTCGACCGAGACAACAGCACCGAGGCAAGGCGTCTCGCCACGGAGGCCCTCTCGACGATGACCTCGCTCACCGACGCCGGGGTTGCCGCCCTCGCCTCGGAGGTCCTCGCCGCGGCCGCCCTCGCCGAGGGAGAGCGCCAGGAGGCCGAGAGCGTGCTGCAGCCCACCGCCTCCATCGGCATCTCCGCCGGTCACGGTCTCTGGCTCCTCACTCGACCAGACAGTCAACGCCTGCGGTCAGCGCTGGCCGAACACTCCACATCGACCATCTGAGCGAGGGACCCAGCGCCCTCGTCATTGCACCAGCGACTCGATTCGGTCGAGGAAGCCGGGCCAACCGCTGGCCGCGATGTCGCGATGTCCGGCCGTGGGGAACTCCGAGTGGGTCATCGTGAGCCGGGTCTTGCCGTCGACCTCCTCGAGCTCGACGGTGACGCGCGTCCCCGCCCACGGCGAGTCGACGCCCTCCAGCGCCTCGGTCATCACCAACCGATGTGGCGGGTCGATCTCGAGGTACTCGCCGTACTCGACGAACGGCTCCTGGCCGGACGGGCCGAACTCGACCCGGTAGCGACCCCCGACGCGGACATCGAGCTCGGTGACGCGAGCGACGAAGTCTTCGCCATCTCGGTACCACTCCTCCATCGCCTCTCGAGTGGTCCACGCCCGGAAGACGGCGCGTGGCCGCGCGTTGAAGACGCGCTCGATCCGCAGGGTGGTGCTCTCGCTCATGAGCTCTCCTCGTCGTTGTCTCGCAGGTAGTCCTCGAGGTGATCGAGGCGGCGCTCCCAACGGTGTCGCCGCTCTTCCAGCCAGCGGGCCGTCGCCGCGAGGGCGGTCGGCCGCAGCTGGCACTGCCGAACGCGGCCGCGCTTCTGCGTGTGGACGAGCCCGGCATCCTCGAGCACGTGCACGTGCTTGAGCACCCCGCGCAGCGACATCGGGAAGTCACCCGCCAGCTCGGTGACCGACGCCGGGCCTGCACTCAGGCGATCGACGATCTCCACCCTCGTCGGGTCGGCAAGCGCGGCCATGGTCCGCGCGACCGATGTTACTGAACTCATTGGTTCAGTATTGAGGCCGACCCTGACCCTGTCAAGCGCGAGCGGGCTCAGCCCCTGACGGCCCCGGTGGGCGTCGCCGTGTAGGCGGCGAGCGCGGCGGCCACCACGAGGCCGATCCCGGCCACGCCGGCGACCGCCATGACCATCCACCAGCCCTCGCTCAGCTCGCCGCCGTCGATGGCGGGGATCGCGAGGGCGACGGCCAGCGCGGTGATGCCCGCCGGCAGCCAGGGCCGCCCGCCGGAGCGGGGCGTCGCCAGGCCGAGGACGAGGAAGGTGAGGGCGCCCACCATCGCCGCGAGCCCGACCGCGTTGTGGAGCAGCAGGCTGGCATCGCCGATCTCCTCACCCCTGCTCTCGGCCGCGTAGCTCACCAGCGTGGCGAGGAAGACGATCGCGAGTGCCGTCGCCATCCAGAACCGACGGCGGCGGCGGTCCTCGTCCGGCACCCTGATGGCACGCGCCAGCCGGCTGCGTTGTCCGGAGGCGAGGGCGACAGCCAGCGCGAGGAAGGCGACGCCGGGCATCAGCCCGACAACGACGCTCACGATGCCGGCGGTGGCGAGGAGCACGATCGTGACGCCGAGGACGGCGCTGCTCAGTCGCGAGTGCATGATGGTCTCCAGTCGGTAGCGGGGCACGGTGACGAGCAGGTCGAGCGCCGAGCGAGTCCACGCCGCTCGGATGCCGCGGTCGGACGCGAGATCGCGGAAGTGCTGCACGAGGTCGTTGCCGTAGTGCTGACGGAACGACGGCGGATAGAGGCGCACGAGCGCCGCATACGTGCGCGCCGACCGCGGCGAGGTCACGCGACCCCCGGTCGGAGGTTGGCGCGGGCGACCCGCACGAGGCTCGCCAGTCGCGCCGCTTCGGCGGCGCACACCTGCTGGCCGAACGCGGTCAGCCGGTAGTAGCGACGGCGCTGGTCGTCATCGGGCGCCGGGCGGTACGGCAGCTCCTCTGCCAGGCCCTCCTCGACGAGGCGCTTGAGCGTCCCGTAGAGGGTCGCCGGGCCCATCCGGACCACGCCGCCGGAGGTCGCTTCGACCGATTGCATGATCGCGTAGCCGTGACGCTCGCCCTCGGTGAGCGCGACGAGCACGTGGAACTGCGCCTGGGGGAGCGGAAGATGCGATGACGGATCGGCCATCCGTCATCTCTATCATCTTTCGATGTATTGTCAACCGATAGAGGGCGGCAGAGCGGCCACGTTGGGCAGTTCTTCCGGGATGGCCGCCATCGAGCGGGGAGCCACGGCTTCACGAGACGGCAACCCGGGGTGCATAGACGACCCCGTTACCCATGCGTAACCTCAACGGTTCGCGCCGATCGGTTCGCTGCTCGGCGCGGTCCCAGACCCCATCAAGGAGACGGTCCATTGACCCGACGGAATCCGCTTTGGCGGCTCCTCGCGCTGATCTTCGCACTGACGCTCATCGCGGCGGCGTGCGGTGACGACGACGACGACACAAGTGCCGGCACCACCACGACCGCGGCGAGCGGTGACGGCGACGGTTCGAGCGGGGGTGGCGACGGCACCCTGACCATCGGCACGCTGCTGCCCGAGACGGGCTCGCTCGCCTTCCTCGGCCCACCCGAGTTCGCGGGCGTTGACCTGGCGATCCAGGAGATCAACGAGGCCGGCGGCGTGCTCGGCAACGACGTCGTGGTCGTCCACGGCGACTCCGGCGACACGTCCACCGACATCGCGAACCAGACGGTCGACCGCCTGCTCGGCGAGAACGTCGACGCCATCATCGGCGCCGCGTCCTCGGGCGTGACGCTCACGGTCATCGACAAGATCACCGGCGCGGGCGTGCTCCAGGTGTCGCCGGCCAACACGGCCAAGTCGCTCTCGGAGTACGACGACGACGGCCTCTACTTCCGCACCGCCCCCTCCGACATCCTGCAGGGCCAGGTGCTGGGTGAGATCATCATCGAGGACGGCAACCAGACCGTCGGCATCCTGGCCCTCCAGGATCCGTACGGCGAGGGCCTGGCCGAGGACGTCACCGCCGCCATCACCGATGCCGGTGGCGAGGTCGTCGAGACCCGCATCTACGACCCCAACGCCCAGAACTTCGACGCTGAGGTCGAGGCCATGGTCAACGCCGATCCCGACGCCATCCTCCTCATCGGCTTCGACGAGTCGGCTCGCGTCATCAGCACGATGATCGAGAAGGGCGTCGGCCCCGGCGACAAGAACGTCTATGGCACCGACGGCAACATGGGCAACGCCCTCGGCGAGCAGCTCGCCAGCAGCCCCGGCGCCCTCGCCGGCATGAAGGGCACGACCCCGCTCGTCGAGCTCAGCGACGACTTCAAGGACCGCCTGCTGGCCGTCGACGCCAACCTGGTCGACTTCAACTACGCAGCCGAGTCCTACGACGCCGTCATGGTGGTCGCCCTCGCCGCGGTGGCGGCCGGGACCGACGATCCCACCGCGATCGCCGCCGAGATGATCAACGTCTCGGGCCCCGGCGGCACCCAGTGCTCCTCCTTCCAGGAGTGCGCTGACCTCCTCGCCGATGGTGAGGAGATCGACTACGAGGGCGTCTCGGGCCCCATCGACTTCAACGACGTCGGTGACCCCGGGCAGGCCAGCTTCGGCATCCTCGTGTTCAACGAGGAGAACACGCTCGACACCCTCGAGTACCGCGTCGCCGGCGCCTAGCGCAGACGACCAGCACCACCGATACGTGACGAGGCCCGCCCTCCGGGGCGGGCCTCTTCGCGTGCCGTCTCAGACGGGTTCGGCGCCGTCGCCCATCACCATGACCCAGCGACGGACGCGCCACCCGGTGACCAGCCCGTTGCGCACGTACGGGTCGTCGCCCGCGAAGCGCTCGGCGACCTCAGCCGACTCGGCTCGGAACACCAGGACGGCTCCGTCGGCGGGCTCGGCGAAGGCGCCGGCCATCACCAGCTCGCCCCGGTCGTGGAACGCCTGGGCATGGGCGAAGTGGTCGGGCCGGAACTCGCCTCGGCGCTCGAGGTAGTCCGGCACGTAGTCGTAGAACAGCAGCCAGTGCTTCACACCCGCCAGCCTCTCAGCGGGCCTTGGCCAGCGTGCCGAGGTACAGCTCGATGACCTTGGGATCGCCGAGCAGATCGTCGCCGCTGCCGGTGTAGGCGTTGGCACCCTGGTCGAGCACGTAGCCCCGGTGGCAGATCTGCAGGCACCGGCGGGCGTTCTGCTCGACCATCACGATGGACACGCCGGTCCCGTTGATCTGGCGGCAGCGGATGAAGACCTCGTCCTGGTACGCCGGCGACAGGCCGGCGGACGGCTCGTCGAGCAACAGCACCGACGGGTCCATCATCAGCGCCCGACCCATCGCCACCATCTGGCGCTCGCCACCGGAGAGCGAGCCCGCCCGTTGCTTACGCCGCTCGCCGAGCAGCGGGAACAGCGAGGCGACCACCTCGAGGCGCTCGTCGAACCGCTTGGGGGCGAGGTACAGCCCCATCTGCAGGTTCTCCTCGACCGTCAGCCGCGGGAAGACGTTGTTGATCTGCGGCACGTACCCCACGCCCCGCTGCACGAGCTCGTGGGCCTTGCGACCGGTGATGTCGGCGTCGCGAAGCGTGACGGTGCCGCTGCGGACCGGGATGAGCCCGAAGAGCGACTTGAGGAGGGTCGACTTGCCGGCCCCGTTCGGGCCGATGACCCCGACGAGCTCGCCGGCATAGAGCTCGAGCGAGCAACCGTTGAGGATGTTCACCTCGGGCACGTAACCGGCGACGAGGTTGTCGGCCTTCAGCAGCAGCTCGCCGGTCATGTGCCCTCTTCCTCTTCGATGATCGCCTCGGCCGCGGCGAGCTGCCGGGCCTCCTCGGCCTCGGTCTGCGGGGCGTCGTGGTGGGCGCCGAGGTAGGCGTCGATCACCTGCTGGTTGGCCCCGATGACCTGCGGCGGCCCCTCGGCGATGATCCGGCCCTCGGCCATGACGACGACCCAGTCGCTGATGTCGTACACGACATCCATGTCGTGCTCGACGAAGACCACGGTCATCCCCTCGTTCCGCAGGTCCTTCACGTGCCCGAGCAGCGACTGCGTCAGCGCCGGGTTCACGCCGGCCATCGGCTCGTCGAGCATGACCAGCTTGGGTCGGGTCATCAGCGCCCGCGCCATCTCCAGGAGCTTGCGCTGACCGCCGGAGAGCGTGCCCGCGAACTCGTCGCGCATGTGGGCCAGCTTGAATCGCTCGAGCAGGTCTTCGGCCCGCGCCTCGATCTCCCGCTCCTGGCTCCGCCACGTGGAGGGCAGCAGCGCCCGCAGGATGCTCTCGCCGGACTGCGACGTGGCGCCCAGCTTCATGTTCTCGATCACGGGCAGGCGGGCGAGCGCCTTGGTGAGCTGGAAGGTCCGGACCATCCCCTGACGGGCGACCCGGTGGGCGGGCAGCCCGGCCATGCGCTGCCCGTCGAAGGTCCAGGACCCGAAGTCGGGCTTGTCGAAGCCGGTGAGGAGGTTGAAGAACGTCGTCTTCCCGGCGCCGTTGGGCCCGATGAGGGCGGTGATCATGCCCCGCTGGAACTCGACGTGCTCGACGTCGACGGCGGTGAGGCCCCCGAAGGTCCGGCGCACGTCGTCGGCCACGAGGATGGCGTCCGGCTTGGCCACTCCGGGCACGGGCTCGACGCCGGCCAGCACGTCAGCGGGCATCGAGATCGATCTCCCTTCGGTCGCCGAGGACCCCCTGTGGTCGGAAGATCGGCAGGAGCATGAGCGCGAGGCCGACCAGCATGAACCGCACCTGCCCGACCTGGTTCGAGTCCATGATCGAGGTCGAGATGTGCCCGGCGTTCACGGCCTGGCGAAGGAAGCTGTCGCTGAAGGCGAGCAGCATCCAGAACATCACCGAGCCGATGATCGGTCCGACGACCCGAGCCATGCCGCCCAGGATCAGCGCGGTGAGCGCGAAGAACGTCACCGGGCTCGAGTAGGTGTCGGGCTGCACCGACTGGGTGCCGATGGCGAACGCGAAGCCGGCGAACGCGCCGCAGATCCCACCGAAGATCAGGCTTTGCATCTTGTACCAGTAGACGTTCTTGCCCAGCGATCGAGCGGCGTCCTCGTCCTCGCGGATGGCCTTGATCACCCGCCCCCACGGGCTGCGCATCAGGAGGAACACGACGGTGGCGACGACCGCGATCAGCGACCACACCACGAGCAGCAACCAGAACCGGCGTTCGTCGAACTGGAAGTGCCAGAACCCGTAGGTGCCCCGGCTGAACGGGTTGACGGCGTAGAAGTCGCGGGCGAACTGCGTCATGCCCGACGACCCCCCCGTGACCTCCCGAAGCGACGCGGCGCGGACGACGAGCCGGAAGATCTCGGCCGACGCGATCGTGACGATGGCCAGGTAGTCGGCTCGCAACCGCAGGGTCGGCAGGCCGAGGAGCAGGGCGAAGACGATCGCCCCGAGGATCCCGATCGGCAGGCCGAGCCACATCGACAGGCCGAGCTCGTTCACCGTGATGGCGACGCTGTAGGCGCCGACCGCCATGAACCCGACCTGACCGAAGTTGAGGAGCCCCGTGTAGCCGAAGTGCATGTTGAGGCCGATGGCGGCCAGTGCATACGCCGCGGCATCGAGGTTGACGCCGGCCCGGAGGGCGTTGCGGATGATGCTCTCCCAGTCCATCAGCCGATGCGCTCCTTCGAACCGAGGATGCCCTGCGGGCGGATGACGAGGATGACGATCAGCACGAACAGGGCGCCGACGTTCTTCATCTCACTCGGGATCCAGTACGTCGAGAGCTGGATCATCATGCCGACCACCAGGCCGCCGACGAGCGCGCCGTAGGCCGTGCCGAGACCGCCGAGGACGACGGCCGCGAACATCAACAGCAGGAGCTGGAAGCCCATCTGGAAGCTGGCTTGCTCGCTCATGGCGAGGAGGATCCCGCCGAGGGCGGCGAGCCCGGCGCCGAACATCCAGACGAGCAGGATCACCCGCTGCACGTCGATCCCCGACGACGACGCCAGGTCGGGGTTGTCGGCGACGGCGCGCATCGCCTTGCCGGCCCGGGTGCGCTGGAGGCCGAGGGCGACGAGCACGAGGACGACGACGGACAGGACGATCGAGAACAGGTCCTTCGGCGCCACGCCGATGGGGCCGAGGTCCCAGGCCCGCTGCACCGCGTACTCCTTGAACCCGCGGGTCCGGCCGCCGAACTGGAACAGGAAGATGTAGCGGACCAGGAGCGACAGACCGATCGAGACGACCAGCATGGCGATCAGCCCGGTGCCCCGGCTCCGCAGCGGCCGCCACAGGAGGCGGTCCAGCAACCCTCCGGTGATCCCGCCGATGATCACGGCAACGATCGCCGCCGGCACCAGGTGCCAGCCGATGCGCACGTTCACGTACCAGGCGACGAGCGCGCCCCACGTGACGAGCTCCCCGTGCGCGAAGTTGGTGAGGCCGGTGGTGCCGAAGATCAGCGACAGGCCCATCGACGCCATCGCGATGATCAGACCGAACTTGACGCCATCGACCGCGAGCTGCAGGAGCTTGCGCCACACGGCGACGGTGGCCCTGGTGTCCTCGCCAGTCGCGAACGCGATGATCTTCGGCCGACCGAGCGTGCGCACCGTGAAGGAGAGCGGGTTGTTGTCCTCGTTGCGGAGCGCGACGTCGTCGGGCAGCGTGCTGGTGTCGAGCTCGGCCACGTAGTTGCCCGGCCCCGGCAGCTCGACGTTCCAGGTGCCATCGGCGGCGGTGACATCGGATCCCAGCTCCTCACCGTCGACCGTGTAGACGGTGATGACCACGCCCTCGATGGGCTCGCGATCGGGATCGAGCTGGGTGCCCCCGACCGACCAGGGCTCCGAGTCCTCCTCCTGCGCCGCCGCGACGTCGCCGAGCGCGCCGAAGGCGCACAGGAGGGCAAAGACGAAGAGCAGCAGCCGTCTCAGCAAGGCGCGGGAGCGTACGCGACGGATCAGACGATTCCGGCGCGGGCGAGGACGTCGTCGAGCGGCGCCACCAGTCCGCTGTAGAAGGGGCCGAACTCCGCATAGTGGGCGGACGCAGCATCGAACCGCATCGTGTAGACGCACTCCTTGAGGTCGTCGGGGTGCCGCCCGAAGAGCGTCACCCCCCACTCGAAGTCGTCGAGGCCGGTCGAGCCGGTCACCAGCTGCACGATGCGACCGGCGAACTTCCGGCCCGACGTGCCGTGCTCGTACATCAGCTCGAGCCGCTCCTCGTACGGCAGCGTGAACCAGTTCTGGTCGACGTTGCGGCGCTTCGACATCGGATAGAAGCACCACGACGACATCCCCTCCGGTGGCAGGGTCGGGAAGAGGCGGGCCTGCTTCTGCTTCTCCGGGACGTTGGCCGAGTACTCCGACACCTCGGTGAGCGAAAGATAGGAGTCGCGGATGTCGAGCCCGGCGTGCTGCAGGTCGGTCTGGAGCTGTCGCAAGCGCCACAGGTCGGGACCGATGGCGAGGAAGGCGACGTCGGCCTTGTGGCCGAGGATGGCCACCGGGATGACCTGGTGGTCGCCGGGACCGATGGCGGCCTTGACCGCCGCGGCGATCGCGGCGCCGTCGGTCGCCGGACCTCGCCGGCAGAACAGGTGCAGGACCCCCCAGCCCTCGCTGGGGATGACCGGATCGACCATGGCGCCAGCGTAAGTGCCCGCCGCCCCCGGTCGCTCCCGACCGGTGCGCGACGCCCTCGCGACGACCTGGCATCATCGACGGCTCCCGGCTGGGCGGTTCGGCCGGGACCTCCTCCCCGTGGCTCGCTCGATCCGACTCCGACCCTGGCAGAAGGCAGCGCTGGAGCGCCTGGCGACGAGCCCGGACGCCGACTTCCTCGCCGTCGCCACCCCAGGCGCGGGGAAGACGACGTTCGCGCTCACCGCCGCCCACCACGCGCTCGCCACCAGCCAGGCGGAGCGGGTGATCGTCGTGACGCCCACCGCTCACCTGCGGTCGCAGTGGTCGCAGGCCGCGGCCCGCTTCGACCTCGCCCTCGATCCCGGTTGGTCGCCGCGCAACGGCCTGACCGGTGATCTGCACGGCCTCGTGACGACCTACCAGCAGGTGGCGGCGTCCGCGGCGCCGATCGCCGCTCTCGCCCGGCGGTCGTTCGTGATCCTCGACGAGGTCCACCACGCCGCCGACGAGCGAGCGTGGGGCGACGCGCTCGTCGACGCCTTCGCCGACGCGCCGCGACGGCTCTCGCTGAGCGGCACGCCGTTCCGCAGCGACACGCGCGGCATCCCGTTCGTCCGCTACGTGCAGGACGAGGCGGCGGCCGACTACGAGTACGGCTACGGCGAGGCGCTCCGCGACGGCGGCGTCGTCCGCCCCGTCTACTTCCCGAGGATCGATGGGCACATGGAGTGGACGGCGCCGGACGGCTCGCTCCACGAGGCGACCTTCGCCGACGCCCTCGACCGTGACCGCGCCGCCCAGCGGTTGCGCACGGCCCTCAGTGCCGACGGCGAGTGGCTGCCCACCGTCCTCCTCCGCGCCCACGAGCAGCTCCGGGAGATCCGGGAGGTGCAGCCGGAGGCCGGGGGCCTCGTGATCGCCGTCGACCAAGACCACGCCCGCGACATCGCCCGGATCCTCCGGGAGCGAGTGCGGACCGACGCCGTCGTCGTCACCTCCGACGATCCGACCGCGTCGGCCCGGATCGACGAGTTCGCGCTCGGCAGCACGCCGTGGATCGTTGCGGTCCGCATGGTGTCCGAAGGGGTCGACATCCCCCGCTTGCGGGTCGGGGTCTTCGCCACGACCACCACCACCGAGCTCTTCTTCCGCCAGGCAGTCGGCCGTCTGGTCCGGTGGACCGCGGCGCTCGGTCCCCAACAGCCCGCCTTCCTCTTCATCCCCGACGACGCCCGGCTCCGCGCTCGCGCCCACCAGCTGACCGACCTCCGCCGCCACTCACTGCGCCGCGCCGAGCGCGATCGAGCCGAGCGGGAAGCGATGCGAAGCGGCAACGAGGAGCAGCTCTCGCTCTTCGCCGCCATCTCGGCGATCGCCCTCGGCGACGGCGTCGAGCACGAGCAGCCGGCGTGGCTGCTCGACACCGCGCCGGCCGGCGAGCTCGACGACGACGGCCTCACCCTCGACCTGCCGCCGCTACCGGGCGCGCCCGCGCTTCCGGGAGCGGCGCCGACGTTCTCGCGCGTCGCGAAGCGGCGCGAGCTCCGCGACGCGAACGCGGTGTCGACGCGGATGCTCGTGCAGCGCACGGGGCTCGGCCACGCGCAGGTCAACAACGAGCTCAACCGGCTGGCCGGGGTCGGCCGGATCGCCGACGCCACCCTCGAGCAGCTCGAGCGCCGCCTCCGCCACGCCGAGCGCTGGCTGACCCGCACCACGCCACGGGGGGCCGGGACCCGGGCGTAGCGGGCCTCCTCGGTACGGCGCCGGCGCCGGTCACCGCTACCTTCCCGGCGTGGGTCGGATCCTCCTCGGCGCGCTCGTCGCGCTCGGCGTGGGAGCGGCGATCACCCCCGCCCCGACGGCGATCGCCGCGGTGCCGGTGGTGGTCGTGGACGGTGAGGGATGGGGCCACGGCGTGGGCATGGCCCAGGACGGCGCCTTCTGGATGGCGACCGACGGCGCGTCGATGGACGGCATCCTCGACCACTTCTATCCCGGCGCGGGGCGGGGCTCGCACACGGGGACCGTCCGCGTCGTCGTGCACGTCGCCGACGACAGCGTGGCCGCCCTGACCTTCCCCGACGGCGGCGAGGTGCGCAGTCCGCGAACCGGGCCCCAGCGGCGAGGGTTCCCCGTGCGGGTGCCCGCGGGCGGCGCGGTGACGATCGCCCACGGCCCGGACGGCTACCGGGTGCACGCGAGCGGCACCGTCGGCGCCGCGAGCGTCGCCGCCGCCCAGCCCGTCGACCTCCCGCTCCCGTCGACGACGTCCTCGACGTCGACCTCGTCGACGACCTCCACCACCGCCGGCCTCCTGCCGGGACTGACCTCGACGACCGCGCCGGAGGAGTCGACCTCGACGACGGCGCCACCGCCCACCGGGGAGCCGGCGCCGGTGCCGGCGCCGTCGGGACCGCCAGCGGCGACATCACCCGAGCCCGTCTGGGCGGGACCCGTGACCGGCGGCGGCACGGTGGGGGTGCCGGCTCGCGGTCTGCGCTACCGCGGGGAGCTCGAGGTGTCGGCGGCCACCGGTGTGCTGCGGGTGGTCAACGACCTCGACGTCGAGCAGTACCTGTGGGGGCTGGCCGAGGTGGGCGCGTCGTTCCCGCTCGCTGCGGTCCAGGCCCAGGTGGTGGCGGCCCGGACCTACGCGCTGCGGGCCATGGCCGCCAACGGCGAGATCTGCGACACCCAGCGCTGCCAGGTCTACAAGGGTGCATCGGCGGAGTTTCCGCGCCAGGTGGAGGCGGTGAACACGACGCTGGGTACGACGCTGACCTGGGGCCGGGCGCTGGCGTCGGCGGTGTACTCCGCCAACGCCGCCGGGGTGTCGGCCACGCCCCGCGAGGGCTTCGGCACGCCCGACGAGGCCCACCCCTATCTCGTGGCGACGACGTACCCGACCCGCAGCCCGGACCCGTGGGAGGTCCGCATCGGCCTCGCCGACCTCGCCGTCCGCCTCGGCTACCCCGGGACCGCCGTCACCGCCCGGGTCAGCAGCACCGGCCCATCGGGCCGCCCGCTCGAGGTCGAGCTCGACGGCGACGCCGGCCCCGCCCGCTACCCGGCACTCGAGGCCGACGCGGCGATGGGCCTGCGGTCGACGAGGTGGGCGCTGCGGATCGAGGTGGCCGACGAGGCACCCCCACCGCCGGACGCCGATCAAGCGATCCAGGCTCCCCCCGACCGGGTGGGGGCGGCAGTCGCCGCCGAGACGGCCGCGGCGACCAGCCGTCGCCGGGCGACGACGACCACGCTGGCGGCCTCGGCCCCGGCCGGGGACGACGGAGCCGGGCGGGACCGCGGTCCCGCCCGGCTCCTCGTGCTCCCTGTCCTCGCCGCCGGCGCCGCGGGCCTGATCGCGCTGGCCCGCACCCGCCACTGAAGACCTAGAAGTCCTCCATGCCGCCGCCGGGCATGCCGTGGCCGTGGCCGGGCTCCTCGGGCTTGTCGACGATGACGGCCTCGGTGGTGAGGAACAGCGCCGCGATCGACGCCGCGTTCTGCAGCGCCGAGCGGGTGACCTTCACGGCGTCGGGCACCTTGTCGGTCAGGTCCTCGTAGTCGCCGGTGCCGGCGTTGAGGCCGAACCCGCCCTCGAGGCCCTTCACCTTCTCGACCACGACGCCGCCTTCGAGGCCGGCGTTCACCGCGATCTGCCGCAGCGGCTCCTCGACGGCCTTGGCCACCAGCCGGGCGCCGGTCGCCTCGTCGCCCTCGAGCTTCTCGGCGACGTCGATGATGGCCGGGATGGTGCGGATGAGGGCCACGCCCCCACCGGGCACCACGCCCTCCTCGACGGCCGCCTTGGCGGTCGACACCGCGTCCTCGATGCGGTGCTTGACCTCCTTCAGCTCCACCTCGGTGGCGGCGCCGACCTTGAGGACGGCAACGCCGCCGGACAGCTTGGCCAGCCGCTCCTGCAGCTTCTCCCGGTCGTAGTCCGAGTCGGTGTTGTCGATCTCGGCCTTGATCTGGTTGATGCGGCCCTTCACGTCGTCCTCGGACCCGGCGCCCTCGACGACCGTCGTCTCGTCCTTGGTGACGATCACCTTGCGGGCGGTGCCCAGCAGGTCGAGGGTGACGTTCTCGAGCTTGAGGCCGACCTCCTCGGAGATGACCTGACCTCCGGTGAGGATGGCCATGTCCTGGAGCATCGCCTTGCGGCGCTCGCCGAAGCCGGGGGCCTTGATGGCGACCGACTTGAACGTGCCCCGGATCTTGTTCACGACGAGGGTGGCGAGGGCCTCGCCCTCGACGTCCTCGGCGATGATCACGAGCGCCTTGCCGGTCTGCATGACCTTCTCGAGGACCGGGAGCATGTCGCGCACCGAGCTGATCTTCGAGGAGACGAGCAGGATGTACGCGTCGTCGAGGACGGCCTCCATGCGCTCCGGATCGGTGACGAAGTAGGGGGAGATGTAGCCCTTGTCGAAGCGCATGCCCTCGACGAGGTCGATCTCCATGCCAAAGGTCTGGCTCTCCTCGACGGTGATGACGCCGTCCTTGCCGACCTTGTCCATCGCCTCGGCGATGAGGCCGCCGATCTCGTTGTCGTTGTTGGCCGAGATGGCCGCCACCGATGCGATCTGCTCGCGGTCGTCGACGTCCTTGGCGAAGGTCTTCAGGTGGCTGACGGCGGCCTCGACGGCGGCGTCGATGCCCCGCTTCAGCGCCATGGGGTTGGCCCCGGCGGCCACGTTCTTGAGGCCCTCGCGGACCATCGCCCAGGCCAGCACGGTCGCCGTGGTCGTGCCGTCACCGGCGACGTCGTCGGTCTTCTTGGCGACCTCCTTGACGAGCTCGGCCCCGATCTTCTCGTAGGGGTCCTCGAGCTCGATCTCCTTGGCGACGGAGACGCCGTCCTTGGTGATCGTCGGCGCTCCCCACTTCTTGTCGAGCACGACGTTGCGGCCCTTCGGCCCGAGGGTGACCCGCACGGCGTCGGCGAGCTTGTTCATCCCTGCTTCGAGACCCTTGCGGGCCTCGGTGTCGAACGCGATCAGCTTCGGCACTCTTTGCCTCCCGTTAGCACTCTCATGTGTCGAGTGCTAATCCAACCACGGTGTGGAGAGCGTCGCAACTGGGCGACCGAGGAGATCGCCGTCTGGTGCGGAATGATGCACCTGTGACTGACGTGATCGTCATCGGAGCGGGCGTGGCCGGTCTCGGCGCCGCCCTCGCCCTCGGCCGCGACGGGCACCGGGTCACGGTGCTGGAGCGGGACGCCACCCCCCTGCCCGAGGACGCCCAGCACGCCTTCTGGTGGGACCGGCGCGGCGCCCCCCAGGTCCGCCACAGCCACATGTTCCTGGCCCGGCTCCGCAACCTGCTGCGGGACGGCTATCCCGACGTCCGGGAGGCGCTCCTCGAGGCCGGGGCCACGGAGCTGACGATCGCCGAGATGACCCCCGAGGGCATGGACCCGACGCCCCATCCCGGGGACGAGGACCTGGCCATGCTCGCCTGCCGGCGCACCACCTTCGAGTGGGTGCTCCGGCGCAAGGTGCTCGAACAGGACCACGTGGCCTTCCGTGACGGCGTCGTCGTCGACGGCCTCGTCGTCGAGGACGGCCGCGTCGTCGGCGTGCGCACGGCTGTTACTGCGGGGACCCCCCGCACCCCGGGCACTGCGGGGACCCCCCGCACGCCGGGCTCCGAGGAGATCCGCGCTGACGTCGTCGTCGCTGCCAACGGCCGCCGCTCCGAGTTCCCCCGTTGGGTGCGCGAGGCCGGCCTCGGCGAGATCGAGGAGGTCACCGAGGACACCGGGATCGTCTACTGGTCGCGCTTCTACAAGCTGCACGACGGCGTCGAGCCGCCCAAGCAGGAGGGCCCCATCGGCGGCGACCTCGGCTACATGAAGTTCGCGGTGTTCCCCGGCGACAACGGCACGTTCTCGGTCACCCTCGCCACCAACAACGACGACGAGGTGTTCCGCGGGCTCGGCAAGGAGGCCCTCTTCGACCAGGTCGTGGCCCGGCTCGTGCCGACCGCGCCGTGGGTCGACCCGGCGGTGTCGGAGCCGATCACGCCCGTCCACCCCATGGCCAAGCTCCTCAACCGCTTGCGCCACGTGGTCCGCGACGGCGGGCCCGTGGCTCCCGGCCTGCTCGCCATCGGCGACGCCGCCGTGTGCACCAACCCCCTCTACGGCCGGGGCTGTGCCCTCGGCTTCGTGCACGCCGACCTGCTCGCCGCCGCCCTGCGGGACCATCCCGACGATCCCGTCGCCCAGGCGCTCGCCCTCGAGGAGGGCACCGAGCGCGAGCTGCTCCCGTGGTACCGGGCCAGCGTCGACGCCGACGCCCGCAACCGCCGGATCGCCCAGGGCGAAGCGCGGACCGAGGACGAGTTCCTCGGTTCGGTCCTCAAGGAGGTGATGCCCGCGATGCGCACCGACCCGGTGCTGTTCCGGGCGTTCCTGCGCATGTTCAACCTGCTCGAGGACCCGAACTCGCTCATGACCAACCCCGAGCTCGTGGGCCGGGTCATGGACCACTACCAGCGGCGGGAGGAACGGGAGCCGGAGCCGCCGCTCGGCCCCGATCGCGAGCAGCTCCTCGCCGAACTGGGCCTCACGGCGGCCTGACCTCCTAACCTCGATCGGGTGCCCCCCCGCTCCTTCGTCGCGGCCGATGTCGACATCGACGCGCTCTGCCGCGCCAAGGCGGCGGCGGGAGCGACCGTGTCGGTCTGCATCCCGGCCCGCGACGAGGAACCGACCGTCGGCGCCGTCGTCGCCACCATCCGCCGGGAGCTGATCGACCGTCACCGCCTGGTCGACGAGATCCTCGTGATCGACGACCGCTCCACCGATCGCACGGCGGCGGTGGCCGAGGCCGCCGGGGCCCGCGTCCTCGCCGCATCGGCCGTCCTTCCCCACCTCGGGGCCCGCACCGGCAAGGGCGAAGCACTGTGGAAGTCCCTCGCCGCGTCCGAGGGCGAGATCGTCGCCTGGTGCGATGCCGACGTGCGGGGCTTCGACCCTCGCTTCATCGTCGGCCTCGTGGCACCCCTGGTGCTCGACGACAGCATCGACTTCGTGAAGGGGTGGTACGAGCGCAACAGCGGCCGCGTCACCGAGCTCACCGCCCGGCCCGCGATCGCCCTCCTGCTGCCCCACCTGGCGGGCTTCGCCCAACCCCTCTCGGGCGAGTACGCCGGCCGCCGAGAGCTGCTCGAGCGCCTGCCGTTCGCCACCGGGTACGGCGTCGACCTCGCCCTCCTCGCCGACGTGGCCGAGGAGGTCGGTCTCGACCGCATGGCCCAGGTCGACCTCGGCGTGCGGGTGCACCGGAACCGCGCCCTCGAAGAGCTCTCGCCGCAGGCCGTGGCCGTGCTGCGGGTGGCGCTCGAGCGAGCCGGTGTCGCCCTCTCGGCGTTCCCCACGCTGCTGACCAGGGCAGGGCTCGACGACGTGACCATCGACCATGGCGAGCGACCCCCGCTCGTCGACATCGCGGCCTACCGCCGCAGAAGCGCCTAGGAGCAACCCAATGAGCGGCATGCGAGTGTGGATCGACCAGGACCTGTGCACGGGTGACGGCATCTGCGCCGAGATCGCCCCCGCCATCTTCGAGATGGACGACGACGGCCTCGCCTACGTCAAGGAGAAGGGCTGGCCGAACCGGTTCGGTCCGAGCGGCGGGTCCTCGCCGGCGGCCCACGGCCCCAGCGGCACCGTGCCGGTGCCCGACGACGTGCTCGATCCGGTGATCGAGGCGGCCGAGGAGTGCCCAGGCGAGTGCATCTTCATCGAGCCGGCGGACGCCTGATGGGTCGCATCGCCCGCGGGTGGGCCATCTCGAAGGCGTCGTGGCGGGTCCTCGCGCAGGACCGGGAGCTGATCTGGATCCCGATCCTCTCCGGCATCGCCGCCCTCCTCGCGTTCGCGGTGATCGCCGCGCCCGGCGTGGTGCTCATGGGCGGCGTCGACGCCGCCGGAACCGGTGACCTCGCCACCTGGCTCATCGGCGTGCTCGCCGCGGTCGCAGCGACGTGGGTGTTCGCACTCGGGCAGGCCGCGGTGATCGCCGGCGCCGCCGAGCGCATGGACGGGGGCGATCCGACGATCCCCTCCGCGCTCACCGCCGCGCGGGCTCGTGCCGGCCGGATCCTCGAGTGGGCGGTGCTGGCGACCGTCGTCGCCATCGTCCTCGACCAGATCGAGCAGCGGCTCGGCGTCCTCGGCCGCCTCGTCTCCTGGATCGGGTCCACCGCGTTCAGCGTGCTCTCGTTCCTCGCCCTGCCGGTCATCGTGTTCGAAGACGTCGGGGCCATCGAGGCCTTCAAGCGCTCGTCGCGCCTGCTGAAGGGCACCTGGGGCGAGCAGCTCACGTTCAACTTCGGCATCGGCGTGATCAGCCTCCTCGCGGTCATGGCCGGCGTCGCCGTCGCCGGCGTGCTGGCTGCCACCGGCCTCGTCGTGCTCGCCATCGTCGGCATCGCCGCTGCCGTGATCTGGACCCTCGGCGTCATCGCGGTGAGCTCGGCGCTCTCGGGCGTGTTCAAGGCCGCCCTCTACCGCTGGGCGAACGGCCTGCCGGTGGACGAGGAGTTCGAGGTCGCCAACCTGGAGGCCGCGTTCCACCAGAAGTGACGCCCGTCGTTCTGGGACCGATCGCGGCCGCTCCGCCGGCCCGATCGGTCCCAGAACGCCGCGGTGAGGTGGGGAGCGGACGTCGTCACGTGTCGACGACGTCCTCGACGAAGCCGACGCCGGGCTTGGCATCCTCCTCATGGCTGCGAGCGGCGACCTCCTCGAGGGGTTCGCCGAGGACGTAGGTCCGCCACAGGTGCCCGACGATGATCTTCAGCACGGCCGCGGTCGGCACCGCCACGAGCAGCCCGAAGAACCCGCCCAGGGTGCCTCCGGCGAGCAGGGCGATCATCACGGCGGCCGGATGCAGCTTGACCGCCCGCTGCATCACGATCGGGCTGATGAAGTGGTTGTCGATCTGCTGGGCGACCGCCATCACCACCACCACCCAGACGGCGGTGCTCACGTCGCGGGTCGTCAGGGCGATGACGACGCCCGGGATGCCGCCGACCCACGGTCCGATGAGGGGCACGAGGTTGGCCAGCCCCGCCACCATGCCGACGAGGAGCCAGAACGGGAGCCCGATGATGGCGAGGCCGATCGACACCATCACCCCGACGATCGCGGCCACCGCCAGCTGACCCCGGAAGAAGCCTCCGATGGCGCGGTTGAGGCGCGACGCCACCAGCAGCACCTCCTGCTCCGATCGCTCCGGGATGAGCCCCAGCGCCACCTGACGGAGCCTCGGCAGATCGACGAGCAGGTAGAACGCGATGATCGGGCCGAGCACGAAGATGATCCCCACGTGGAAGATGCGCAGCCCGATGTCGCGCACCTGCTCGACGCGCTCGGCGATGGAGTCGCGGTCGGCGTCGCTGTCGTTGTTGCCGAACTCGTCCTCGAGCTCGCCCCAGGTCGGGATGGGGATGGGCCAGTTCCTCGTCGCTTCCGCCCAATCGTCGACGCGGGCCTCGAGGTCGGCGCGGATCTGCGGCCACTCATCGCCCAGCTCCTCGGCCTGGTCGGCGGCCAGCGGATAGGCGAGCAGAGCGGCGATGCCGACGGCCGCCGCCAGCGCGAGGTAGGCGAGGGCGGTGCCGAGCGCGCGCGGGATCGAGTGCCGCTGCTCCCAGGTGACCACCGGATTGAGGATGAACACGATGGCGCCGGCCAGGACGAGGGGCGGCCAGACGACCCGCAGGTACCAGGCGACGAGGCCGAGCAGCGCGAGGAGCGTGGCCAGCCCGACGACCGCCCACGCCACCGCCCCGGCCTGCCGGATCCGCTCGCCCACCGCTCCCGACCGTACGCGCGCCGGGCCACCCCCCGGCGGCAGTCGGCACGCAGGAGATCTCGGGCTGTTCGAGGCCCCACTTGGGCCTTCGTCGACCCGAGATCTTCGGCGGGCTCAGGCGCGGGCGAGGTGGTCGGCCACGGCCTCCTCGATGCAGCGCAGCGTGTCGTGGTGGGCCCGATCGGGGCCGTAGCGCTCCACCAGCGAGATGACCTCGAGCCCGCCGGGCAGGCGGACGCCGTCCAGCACCTCGCCGACCACCGCCAGGACCGGGATGCCGTCGGCCGCCGCCAGCTCGCAGATCCCGCCGACGACCTTGCCTTCGAAGGACTGCTCGTCGAGGAACCCCTCGGCGGTGACGACCAGGTCGGCGCCCTCGATCGTCTCGGCGAGATCGAGCTCGTCGGCGACGAGGTCGAAGCCGGGCACCAGGCGGGCGCCGGCGCACGCCAACCCGCCGGCCAGGCCGCCGGCGGCGCCCGACCCCGGGAGAACCCGCACGTCGACGCCGTACTCCCGCTCGTAGACCTGCGCCAGCCGCTCGAGCCGGCGCCGCAGCAGCTCGACCTGGGAGGGCGAAGCCCCCTTCTGGGCGGCGAACAGCGGGGCGGCGTCGACGAAGGTGGTCAGCACGTCGCAGGCCACCACCAGGTCGACCCCCCGGAGCCGGGCGACGGGCTCGACGGCCCGCAGGGCGCCGAGGCCGCCGTCGGTGGTGGCCGAGCCGCCCACGCAGACGATCACCCGCCGGCACCCGGCGTCGACGGCGGCGTTGATCAGCTCGCCGGTGCCCATCGTCGTCGCCGCCACGGCGTCGTTGGCGTCCGGTCCGCCGGCCACCGTCAGGCCCGACGCACGCGCCATCTCGATCACGGCCGTCTTCCCGTAGCGCCAGCCGGCCACCACCGGATCACCGAGCGGTCCCGTCACCGTCGACTCCCGGTTCGGCCCGCCCAGCACGTCGAGGGTGCCCTCGCCGCCATCGGCCACCGGCACCGCGTCGCCGTCCCACCCGGCCTTCGCCGCGGCGCGGCAGATCGCCGCGGCAGCGTCCGCCGCGGTCGCCGTCCCTCGCAGCTTGTCCGGCGCAGCGACGACCCGCACGACTTCATGGTCGCTCAACTGGCGTGGGTACGGTGACGCCGTGTCCCGACCGGTGGTCCTCGCGTCGAACCGGGGGCCGGTCTCCTTCACCGTCGGCGACGGCGGCGAGCTGCAGACCACGCGCGGCGGCGGGGGCCTGATCACCGTCGTCGGCCGTGCGCTGTCCGGCACCGACGCCCTCTGGATCGCCGCCGCCCTGTCCGACGGCGACCGGGCCGCCGCCGAGCGGGGCGTGATCGAGGCCGAGGGCTATCGCGTCCACACGATCGTCGTCGACGACCTCGCCAGCTACTACGACGTGATCTCCAACTCGACGCTCTGGTTCCTCCATCACGGCCTGTTCGACGCAGCGAGGCGACCGCGCTTCGACCGGGCGTGGCGAGCGGCGTGGGAGAGCTACCGGCGGGTCAACGAGACCTATGCCCGCGCGCTCGCCCTCGATGCTCCCGAGGGAGCCGCCGTGCTCGTGCAGGACTACCACCTCTCCCTCGTGCCGGGCGCCTTGCGGGCGCTGCGGCCGGACCTGCGGGTCGTGCACTTCCACCACACACCGTTCGGCGGACCCGATGCCCTGCGCATGCTGCCGACCGACGTCGCCACCGAGCTGCTCTCCGGGTTGGCGGCGGCGACGGCCTGCGGGTTCCACGACCAGCGGTGGGCGAGCGCGTTCGAGGCGTCGTGTCGCGAGCTGATCGAAGTGACGCCGACGACGTTCGTGTCGCCTGCCGGAGCCGATGCCGAGGACATCCGGTCGGTCGCGGCCTCCCCCGCGTGTGCGTCGCGCCTCGAGTCGCTCGACGAGCGGGTCGGTGACCGCAAGCTGATCGTGCGGGTCGACCGCATCGAGCTCTCCAAGAACATCGCCCGCGGCTTCCTCGCCTATGACGACCTGCTCCGCGAGCATCCGGAGTGGCGCGAGCGGGTCGTGTTCGGCGCCTTCGTCTACCCGTCACGGGAGGGCCTCGCCGAGTACCTCGCCTACCGCCAGGAGGTCGAGGGGCTGATCGCCCGCATCAACGAAGAGTGGGCGACGCCGGGCTGGACGCCGATCCTCTACGACGCGCGCGACGACTTCCCCCGTTCGGTCGCCGCCCTCAGCCGCTACGACGTGCTGCTCGTGAACCCGGTGCGCGATGGGCTCAACCTCGTCGCCAAGGAGGGGCCGATGGTCAACGAGCGCGACGGCGTGCTCGCCCTGTCCCGCGAGTCCGGCGTGGCCGGCGAGCTCGGCCGGGTCGCACTCGAGCTCAACCCCTTCGACGTCGCCGGCACGGCCGATGTGCTCCATCGCGCGCTGTCGATGGATGCGGGCGAGCGGGCACGGCACGCGGCCGCCGTCCGGGAGCGAGCCGAGGCCCGCACCCCCGACGACTGGTTCGCCGACCAGCTCGCCGCCGCCGAGACCTGACCGCAGCTCCCTCGCGGAGCAGCGTTCCGTGTCGTCCTTGCGTGCCATGGACACGCAAGGTCGACACAGAACAGCGTTGGTCGGCAGGATCTCAGAGGGTGCGGAGCACCTCGACGGCGCCGACGGGACCCTCGACCACGAGATCGGCGCGGTCGAGGAGGACGGTCGGCGCCTCGGAGGTGCGGACACCGATCTTCACCGCGTGGACGCCCCGGGCGCCGAGCCGGTCGAGGGCATCGAACGCCGGCAGGTCGCCGACGTCGTCGCCGAGGAAGCAGACGGCGTCGAGCGTGCCGACGGCGACCTCGACCACCGTTCCCTTGTCGAAGGTGACGGGCGGGTGGAGCTCCACCGACGCCTTGGCCGCCCGGAGCTCGAGCCCCGATCGCCGCTGCTCACGCCGGGCCCACGCCGCCACCTCCTCGGCGATCTCGGGGCGGGTCCGGAAGTGCACCGTCATCGACAGGCCCTTGTGCTCGACGAGGGAGCCGAAGCGGTTGGTGGCCGACTCCGCCGCCCGGTCGATGCGCTCCCGCCACTCCTCGGCGCCCTCGGCCGCCACCCGCTGGCCGTCGATCACGCTCTCCAGGCCGTACAGGCCGGCCAGTCGGAGCGCCGTCCCGAGCTGCTCGGCCAGGTAGGCGACCGGCCGTCCCGAGATCACCCCGACCACGGCGTAGCGGCGGGCGAGCGCCTCGAGGAGGTCGCGCACCCCCGGGAGCGGCCGGGCCGCCGTCCAGTCCTCGACGATGGGCGAGAGGGTGCCGTCGAAGTCGGTGAGCACCGCGCTCCGCGCCGGATCGTCCCGCAGGGGCTCGAGCACGTCCGCCACCGCACCACGGTACGTTGGCCGGGATGCGGCGCTGGACGGGCCTGGTCGTGCTCGTGCTCCTCCTCGCCGCCTGCCGGGACGACACGGTGCAGCTGGCGTTCCGACCCGAGGTCGGCGCCGTGTACCGCTACGAGGTCACGGTCCGATCGACGAGCGAGGTCCGCCTGCCCGGTTCGGCGCCGGAGCGCCGCGACGAGGAGGTCGTGCTCCAGTCGGAGCACACCGTGCTCGACGCCGGGGCCGACGGGGTCCGGGTGCAGGTGATCCTGGGTGACGCCAGCGGGCGGGTGCGCACCTTCGTCGTGCGCTTCGACCGGGCCGCCCAGCTGGAGTCGATCGAGTCCGACGACACGATCCCCGACGAGGTCGCCGGCCTCCTCGGCATCAGCGAGATCTTCCCGGCGGCCGCCGTCGCACCCCCTGACGGCTCGCTGGCACCCGGCGAGCGCTGGACGATCGAGGACCGGGTCACCGTGCCCGGCAGCGCCGACCGGGCCCGGCTGTCGGGTGCCGGCCGGCTCGTCGGGCTCGGCATCGAGGGCGACCACGAGGTCGCCCGGCTCGCCACGACCTCGGTGCTGCGGTTCCGGCTCGAGCAGCGAGCGACCGCCGGGGAGGTGGTCGTGCTCGACGGCGAGCAGGAGACCGAGCAGCGCGCGGCCCACGACCTGATCGACGGCGCCGTGCGCTCGTCGTCCTCGACCACCGACGGCGTGTTCGACCTCGAGATCCGCCCGCCCCTCGGTGAGCTGCGCGACCCGGTGCGGGGCACCCTCACGGTCCGCGTCACGTCGCGGACTGTCCGGCTGGCCTGAGCGCCCGCGTACGGGGACGGCCGCGGGCGGGTTCAGCCGGCCGCGGTGGCGAGATCGGCCGCCGCCACCACGAGGATCTGCGCGCCCTTCATGTCGTCCACCGGTGGCGGTTCGGGAAGCGGCGCGGTGGCCGGCGCCGGGTTCAGCAGGGCGGCGACGGCGGCGGCGTCGGCTTCGTAGCCGGCGGCGTAGAAGACCATCGACGCGTCGGCCGGCGCCTTGGTGTTGTCGGGTTCGGCGACCACGTAGTTGGCGGCCTTGAGCTGGTCCGAGACCCGCCCGGCGAGCCCGTTGATGCGAGCGCCGTTGGCGACGAGCACGGTGACCTCGGCCGGGTTTCGGGCCTCCGGCAGGGTGGTGTCGGTCGGGTCCGTCACCGGGTCGTCGCCGGGGACGGTGGTGTCGGTCGTCGCAGTCGAGCCGTTGGTGTCGACGGCCCGGAACGGCTCGGCGTCGTCGGTCGCCCGGAGCAGGATCACGCCCAGCAGCACGGCGACGACGATCAGGGCGACGCCGCGGGCCATCGCCCCGCCCGCCGACCGGCCGAAGGACCCGTCGTCCGCCGCGTGCTGGCCCCGCCTCATCGGACGGACGGGCCGGCGGACCGGCCCTCGTAGCGGGCCCGGCGGCGGGCGTCACGATCGCGGCGCCGGCGCCGGACGACGAGCGGGTCGTACGCGAGCGCCGAAGGGAGGTCGAGCAGACCGTTCAGCAGGCTGTAGTACCGGCCGGAGGAGATCCCGAGGACCTCGCGGATCGCGTGCTCCTTGGAGCCCGTCGCCGAGACCCACCACGACCGCTCGAAGTCGAGGATGGCGCGGTCGCGGTCGGAGAGCGGCCGGTCCGAGGGGAACATCGAGATCCAGCCTGGCCTGGCACCCCCCTCGATGCAAGCACCCTCGCCCCGGGCTCGGCTCGCGCCGGGGGCGTTAGCGTTCACCGCGCGCCCGAGTAGCTCATCTGGCAGAGCAACGCTCTTGTAAAGCGTAGGTAGTGGGTTCGAGTCCCACCTCGGGCTCTGGTCAGCGAGCGAAGACGGCAAGATCGGCGGCCGCCTCACCGGCGAGGTGGGTGTCGACCTTGCGCTTGATGCGCTGCAGGGCGTTGTCGATCGACTTCACGTGGCGGCCCAGGACCTCGCCGATCTCCTGGTAGCTCTTGCCCTCGACATAGAGCCGCAGCACGTCGACCTCGAGGCCGGACAGCATCTCGGCCATGGCCCCCCGCAGGTTGTCGAGCCGCTCGCCCGAGACGACCTGGTCGGCGGGATCCGAGGACGGGGAGTCGTCGAGCAGGTCCTCGACCACCCGGTCGCTCTGCTGATCGTCGGTCGGGCGGGACCCCGAGATCGACACGTACTGGTTCAGCGGCTGGTGCTTCTGGCGGGTGGCGGTCTTGATGGCGGTGATGATCTGGCGGGTGATGCACAGCTCGGCGAAGGCCCGGAAGCTGGCCTGGCGCTCCGGCAGGTAGTCGCGGATCGCCTTGTAGAGCCCGATCAGGGCCTCCTGCTCGATGTCGTCGCTGTCGCCCCCGACGAGGAAGTACCCCCGGCCCTTGGCCCGGGCGAAGCGCCGGTAGCGCTCGATCAGGGTCTGCTGGGCGAGGCGATCGCCCTGCTGGGCCTGCACGGCCAGCTCGTCGTCGGTGCGGTCGGCCAGGGCGGTTGCGGCGAAGCGGGACACGTGCGGCTCCTGCGGGTGTGATGTGTGTTGTGGTGACCGAGCCACTCACCATCACCAGCCGGATGACCACCGAAGCAGACGCGGCATGGCCTGGAGTGACTATTGACACTTCTAGTCACTCCCCTGGTCACTGTCAACGTCGCCGGGCGCGATTCCTTGTGCTCCTACCCGAAAAGATGTCCGCTCTGACCAGGTATTTCCGAAAGATCCGCCCTTCGGCAGGCCACGCGGGCTAGTCCGACCGGGCTACCGGCGCCGGGCCACCTCGTAGCAGGCCACCGCGGCGGCCGCGCTCACGTTGAGGGAAGACAGCGCACCCCGCAGGGGGATGGCGGCCAGCACGTCGCAGCGCTCCCGGACCAGCCGGGACAGGCCTCGCCCCTCGGCGCCGAGCACGAGGGCGAGGGGCTCGGAGGCGACCTGGAGGTCGAACACCGAGGTGTCACCGGCACCGTCGAGGCCGACGATCCACACCCCCAGGTCCCGGAGGCGGGCAAGGGCCGAGGGCAGCCCGCCCACGAGGGCGATCGGGAGGTGCTCGATGGCCCCGGCCGCCGCCTTCGCCACCGTCGGGGTCACATGGGCCACCCGGTGGCGGGGCAGCACCACCCCGGTGGCGCCGGCGCACTCCGCGGTGCGCAGGAGCGCCCCCAGGTTCTGCGGATCGGTGATGCCGTCGACGGCGAGCAGGAACGGCGTCCCCCGGTCGCCGTCACCCGCGGCGAGGCGCTCGAGGTCGGCCTCGGGGATCGGCGCGGCATGCGCCAGCACCCCCTGGGGCGCGTCGGAACGGGCCTCGTGATCGAGCTGGGTCCTGCTCACCCGCTTCACCGCCACCCGGGCCTCGGCCGCCAGCTGGCGGATGTCCTCGAGGATCGGGGCGGGATCGACGTCCTCGGCGAGCCACACGTCCCGCACCCGGCGACGGCCGGCGAGCAGGAGCTCCCGGACGGCGTGCCGGCCCTCGACCTGCTCGCCCCCGAGCCCTCGCGGGCCGGGGGACGGCGATGGCGAGCGGCGCCCTACGTCGCGGCGCGCTGGACCAGGGCGACGGCCCATGCTGCGATCCCCTCCCCTCGCCCCAGGGCGCCCACGCCCTCGGGCCGCTTCCCCTTGATCGTGACCGGGGCCCCGAGCGCCTCGGTGAGCCGCGCCTCCATCTCGGCCCGTCGGGGCGCCAGCTTCGGCGCGTCCAGCACGACGCTGCAGTCGGCGTTGACCGGCTCCCACCCGGCGGCCCGGACGGCGCCCGCCGCCTGAGCCAGCAGCGCCACGCTGTCGGCACCGGCGAGGGACGGGTCGGAGTCGGGGAAGTGCGTGCCGATGTCGCCCAGCCCTGCCGCCCCGAGCACGGCGTCGATCACGGCGTGGGCGATCACATCCCCGTCGCTGTGGCCGGCCAGGCCGGGACCCTCGAACCGGATGCCCCCGAGCACCAGCGCCGGGCCGTCGGTGGCGAAGGGGTGCACGTCGAAGCCCAAGCCCACCCGGATGGCGTGGTCGGCCGAGGTCATCCGAGCGCCTGCTCGATGGCGTCGAGGTCCCCGGGCTCGGTGATCTTGCGGTTCGCGAGGTGTCCGGGCACGACCACCACCTTGCCTCCCGCCCGCTCGACGAGCGCGGCATCGTCGGTCGCCTCGGCCGCCGCGGCGTGCGCCGATCGGAGGGCCGACGCCCGGAACGCCTGCGGCGTCTGCACGGCCACGAGGGTTCTCCGGTCGAGGGTCTCGACCACGACGTCACCGTCGACGCGCTTCACGGTGTCGACCACCGCCACGCCCGGCACGGCGCCGTCGGCGCCCGCCCGCACGGCGTCGATCACCGCCCGGAACAGCCCGACGCCCGCGGCCGGGCGAGCTGCGTCGTGGACCACGATCACCTCGGCATCCTCGGGCACGGACGCCAGCCCGCGCCGGACCGACTCGCTCCGGGAGTCACCCCCGACGACGACGGGGACCTCGCCGAGCCAGCCGCGGGGACCGCTCGGCTCGTCGTGTCCGGGGGGCACGACGAGCACGACGCCGTCACAGGCGTCCCGGGCGTCGTCGAGGGCCCAGTCGACCACCCGACGACCCGCCAGGCGCTCGAACTGCTTGGGGCGACCGAACCGCTCGCCGCGTCCGGCGGCGACGACGATCGCCCAGGTGGTCACTCCTGCATTCTTGCGAAGTACATGCGGCCCTTCGACGTCGGGACGCTGGTGGTCACCTCGGCGGTGACCTCCTCGCCCATGTGGGCGGCCGCGTCGTACACGACGACCATCGCCCCGTCCTCGAGGAAGCCGACACCCTGGCCGGGGTCACGACCCTCGCGGGTGATGCGGACCTCCACGGTCTGGCCAGGAACCAGCCCGGGTCGGAGCCCCTCGGCCAGCTGCACCACGTCGAGGCATCGGACGCCCTCGACGGCGCCGACGCCGGCCAGGCCCCGATCGGCGGTGAGCACGGCGGCGTGGAGCCGGAGGGCGAGGGCGACGAGCTTGGCGTCGACCTCGTCCCGCTCGGGGACCTCGTCGGGCAGGACGACGAGCCCCGGTCCCTCCACCCGCAGCGACTCGAGGCTCTCGAGCGCCCGCCGGGCCCGGCGTCGGCGGGTCGGGTCGGCGGCGTCGGCCAGACCCTGCAGCTCGTCGAGCACGAAGCGGGCCACGGCCGGGTAGCCGGGCAGGAAGCCGGACCGGGCCAGCACGAGCAGCCGTCCGTCCATCGCCGCGCTCGAATCGATCAGCACCAGCGGCGTGCGGGGCTGCTCGGGCAGGAGCGAGCCGTCGCTGCGCACCTGGCGCACCAGCTCGCTTCCCTTGCGGGCACCCACCTGGAAGCCGGCGTAGACGCCGGTCCACGCCGCGATCCCCATCACCGGGTAGCCCCACCGGTCCGGGAGCAGCACGACCGCCGCCAGGCCGACGATGCCGCCGATGAGGGCGGCCACGAGGGCGCCGATGGCGCCGGCGACGAGGGTGATGGCCGGGGTCCGCTCCACGGTCGCCTCGAAGCGGCCCGTGGCTCGGCGGAGGAACCGCCCGAGGACGCCGCCCACGACGTAGCCCCCGCACGCGCCGAGTGCGGCCCCGGTCCCGTCGGCGGTCGCCTGGCCGACGCCGGTGCCGAGCGCCACGATCAGGAGCCGCACGACCTCGACGAAGACGTCGGAGGGGATCCGCGGCGGCTCCGATGCCGCCCCGCCCTCTGGATCCATGTCGCTGTCTGCGCTCTCGGGGTCGTCCACGAAGAGCATCTCCCTGGGTTCATCGTCACGTTGCGTGCCCGGCTGAAGCCCGTCTGGACGAAGGGCGACACTACGCTCGCCGGCGATGCTGGACGCCACCGTCCTCGCCGAGGTCGACCTGTTCGGCTCCCTGCCGCCCGAGGCGGTGCGGCACATCGCCGCCTCCGCCCAGAGCCTGTCGCTGCGGCGGGGCGACGTGCTGTTCCGCGAGGGCGACGAGGGCAACGACCTCTACGTGGTCGAATCGGGCCGGATCGCCATCGCCAACCGGTCCTTCGACGGTCGAGAGTCGGTGGTCGCGCTCATGGAGGCGGGCGACGTGTTCGGGGAGATGAGCCTCTTCGACGGGCAGGGCCGCTCCGCCGACGCCCGCGCACTCGAGGCGTCGCGGGTCAACGTGGTGCCCTTCGAGCCCCTGCGAACCCTGTTCCGCGAGCAGCCCGACCTCCTGTGGAGCGTCGTCGCCCTCCTCGCCCGCCGGATCCGCAACATGGACGTCGCCCTGGCCGACTCGGTGTTCCTCGACGTCACCGGCCGCACCGCCAAGCGGCTGCTCGAGCTGGCCGGCGACAACGACGAGTTCCAGCTGCCGATCACCCAGGAGGAGCTGGCCGGGCTCGTGGGCGCGTCCCGGGAGCGGGTCAACAAGGCGATCTCGTCGTTCGTGCGGCTGGGCTGGCTCGAGCAGCGGGATCGCCGCTACACGATCACCAACCGGGTCCAGCTGGAGCGCCGCTCGAGGTAGCGCCCTCGGCGCCCGGTGAGCAGCGCCGTCAGGCCAGGAACGCGGCGACCCGCCGCCAGGCGTCGACGGCGTCGGCGGGGCGGTGGGCGGGGCGGGAGGGGTCGTGCACGAACCCGTGCTGGGCGCCCTCGTAGCGCACCACCGTGGCGCCGAGCGCCTCGAGCGCGTCGACGTCGTCGGGCGGCGTGTAGGGGTCGTCGGTGCCGATGATCGCCAGCACGTCGGCCGCGCCCGGGGCCGCCACGCACTCGAGGGGCGGACCCTGCCCGTCGCCCTGCCACTGCGGCGGGACGCGGATCATGCCGTAGAAGGCGACGGCCCGGTCGAAGGGGCCGGCCGCGCTGGCCTTCAGCGCGTACATGCCGCCCATGCAGAACCCGAGCACGGCGATCGGCTCCACACCGAGCCCGCGGAGGTGGTCGGCGGCCTCGGTGAGGTCGCCGACCTGCTTGTCGTCCTGCAGGGCGCCGACAGCCCTCATGCGGTCCTCGAGCGACAGCGCCTCGCGCCCGGGGAACGGCTCGGGGGCGAGCACCGCCCAGCCGTGCTCGGCCGCCAGCCGGGCGCACAGGTCGTCGAACAGCGGCCGCAGGCCCATGATGTCGGGAGCGAGCACGACGCCGCGCCGCGCCTCGCCGTCGGGGACGGCCAGCTCGGCCTCGGTGCCGGAGGGAAGCGAGATGCGCATGCGTTTCAAGCTCCGTTCAGGTTGGGAACGAGTGCCCCACCTCTCGGCCGGGGCGACGCCGGCGGCGAGCCCCGGCTGAGAGAGGTCGGCCCGACGCCCGGGTCACGAGTAGCGGTCGAGGATGCTGGTCTCGGCGAGGCGAGACAGCCCTTCCTTGATCGCCTTCGCCCGCGTCTCGCCCACCCCTTCGACGTCGTCGAGGTCGTCGATGCTCGCCCGCATGATCTTCTGCAGGTTGCCGAACCGCTCGACGATCCGGTCGAGGACGTTCTCGGGCAGACGGGGGATCTTGGCCAGCAACCGGTAGCCGCGCGGCGAGAGCGACAGGTCGAGATCGCCCGTCCCCGGCAGGTGCAGCATGGCGGCGACGGTCTTCAGGTCGAGCAGGTCGTCGGTGCTGAGCTCGGACAGGGCGAGCATCGCCTCGCTCAGGTGCCAGTCGCGGTCCTCGTGGAAGTAGTCCTGGATGACGAGCCGCCGGTCGTCGTCGACCCCGCCCATCAGCTCCTCGAGCTGCAGGCGGACGAGACGCCCGTCGACGCCGAGCTCGACGATGTAGCCGTCGATCTCCTCGGCCACACGGCGCACCATCTCGGTGCGCTGCAGGACGGTGACGACGTCGCGCAAGGTCACCAGGTCCTCGATCTCGAGCGCCGAGAGCGAGCTGGCGACGGTGTCGAGCCGGTTGCGGTAGCGCTCGAGCGTCGACAGGGCCTGGATGGCGCGGTTGAGGAGCCGGGGGATGTTCTCGAGCGGGTGCTTCTCGTCGTTCACGTAGACGGCGATCACCTGCTGATCCTCCGAGACGGAGATCACCGGCACGGGGATCGACCGCGCCACCCGCTCGGCGGTGCGGTGGCGCGTGCCGGTCTCGGAGGTGGGCACGTTCGGGTTCGGTACGAGGTGCACGTTGGCGCGGGCGATCCGGCTCGAGTCCGGGGCGAGGATGATGGCGCCGTCCATCTTGGCCAGCTCGCTCAGCCGCTGGGGGCTGAACGCGGCGTCGAGGAGGAACCCGCCCGAGCAGATGTTGAGCACCTCGGGCCCGTCGCCGACGACGACGAGCGCGCCCATGCCGGCCTGGAGGATGCGGTCGAGGCCCTCCCGCAGGGGCGTCCCGGGAGCGACCGCGGCGAGCGCATCGAGCATGTTCACGCTGCGACGCGGCGCCATCACGCCGGATCCTACGCGGTGAGGCCGGCTCGTTCGATGGCCCAGGTCACCGTGGAGGCCTTCAGCACCTCGATCCCCGGTGGTGGATCGGGCGCCGAGAACGGAACGATCGCCCGCTTGAAGCCGAGTCGCGCCGCCTCGGCCAGGCGGCGGGGCGTCTGACTCACCTGGCGCACCTCCCCACCCAGGCCGACCTCGCCGCAGGCGACGAGGTCGGCCGGCAACGGCAGGTTCCGGGCCGAGGACACCAGCGCGAGCGCCACGGCGAGGTCGGCGCCGGGCTCGACGATGCGCACCCCGCCGGCGGCCGAGACGTGCACGTCGGCCCGCGCCAACGTGCTCACCGGCCGGGAGAGCACGGCGAGCAACAGGGAGAGCCGGCCGGGATCGAGCCCCTGGGCGCTGCGACGGGGCTGGGGCAGCGACGAGCCGGTCACGAGCGCCTGCACCTCGACCAGCAGGGGGCGGTGGCCGTCGAGGGTGGGGACGACGACCGAGCCCGGCAGCCCCTCCCGCCGATCGGCCAGGAACAACCGGCTCGGATCGGGCACCCCGACCAGCCCGGTGCCCGTCATCTCGAAGAGCCCGAGCTCGGAGGTGGCCCCGAAGCGGTGCTTCGCGGCCCGCAGCAGGCGGAGGGCGTGGTGCCGCTCCCCCTCGAAGGACAAGACGGTGTCGACGACGTGCTCGAGCACGCGCGGGCCGGCCAGGCCGCCCTCCTTGGTGACGTGGCCCACGAGGACGGTCGCCATCCCCCGTTCCTTGGCCGCTCGCACGAGCCGGTGGGCGCACTCCCGGACCTGCGCCACCGAGCCCGGTGCCGACCCGAGCTCGGGGTCCTGCACCGTCTGGATGGAGTCGATCACCAGCACGTCGGGCGCGAGATCCTCGACGTGGGCGAGGACGTTCGGCAGAGCCGTCTCCGAGACGAGGTAGAGGTCGGGCACGATCGTGCCGAGGCGCTCGGCCCGCACCCGCACCTGCTGGGCCGACTCCTCGGCGGTGACGAGCAGGCACCGGCTGCCGAAGGCCGCCATGCCCGCCAGCACCTGCAGGAGGAGGGTCGACTTGCCGATGCCGGGCTCGCCACCGAGCACCGTGACCGAACCCGGCACCAGCCCGCCGCCCAGCACCCGGTCGAGCTCGGTGAGGCCGGTGGGCGTCGCCGACCACGCCCCGAGATCGACCTCGCCGATCTGGGTCGGCACCGACAGCGGCGAGGTCGGCGCCGGCGTGCGGACCGACGCCAGCTCCTCGGCCAGGCTGCCCCACGCCTCGCACGCCGGGCAGCGCCCGAGCCACTTGGGGCTCTCGCCGCCGCACTCGGCGCACCGGTAGACGGCCTTCACCTTCGTCATGCGAACAAACGTACGACGGCGGTGTGACAGTGGCGCGGACCGGCCCGGACCGGATCAGGCGGGGACGAGCTCGAACCAGACGATCTTGCCCATGCCGGCGACGTCGACGCCCCAGCAGGAGCTCAGCTTGTCGACGAGCACGAGGCCGCGACCCGAGGTGCCGTCGAGGGTGCCCGAGGCGATGGCGGCGGGGCGCTCGCCGCTCTCGTCCCGCACCGCGACGCGGATCCCGTCGTCCTGTCGGTGGACCCGCACCTCGAGGGGACCGGCGGTGTGGATGACGGCATTGGTGACCAGCTCGCTCACGAGGAGCTGGGCGATGGTCACCTGTTCACCGCCCAGGTCCCAGCCGGCGAGGACGTCGCCGACGAACCGCCGGGCGGCGGCGGCGCTGCCCGGATCGCGGGGGAGCCAACGCCCGATGTCCGCCGAGTCCTCCGGGAGCGCACCCGACAGCGCGACGAGCAGGAGTGCGGCGTCGTCGTGGGTACGGACCCCGGCGGTCTCGACGAGGATCGAGTCGGCGGTCGTCTCGAGATCTCCGGAGGACTCCGCGACCGCGAGCCGGAGCCGCTCCAGCCCTTCGGCGAGGGGCAGGTGGACCTGGTCGACCAGCCCGTCGGTGTAGAGGGCGAGCATGCCGTCCCGGGGCAGCCGGACGGTGGTCTCCCCGAAGCGGGCATCGTGGTCCACGCCGAGCGGCATGCCGGTCTCCGCCTCCACGAACCACGATTCGCCCCCCACCGAGATCAGCGGCGGAGGGTGCCCGGCGAGCACGATGGTCGCCGTCCCCTCGCTCAGCTGGAGCTCCATGTAGCAGCAGGTGGCGAGCTCCTCGGGGGCGAGGAGGCAGAGGAACCGGTTGGCCCGCTCGATGACTCCCGAGGGCGAGTGGCCCTCCACCGCGTACGCCCGGACGGCGTTGCGGACCTCGGCCATCACGCTCGCCGCCCGCACGTTGTGGCCGGCGACGTCGCCCATCACCAGGGCGAAGCGGTCGCCGCCGAGGGGGACGACGTCGTACCAGTCGCCCCCGACCTCGGCGCCGTCCTGTGCCGGCAGGTAGCGCGCCGTCGCGTCGATCCCCGCGGGGGTCGGGAGCGTCCGCGGCAGCATGCTCCGCTGCAGCGTCTCGGAGATCCGCTGCTCCTGCTCGAGCTGCCGGGCGTTGCGCAGGGCGGAGGCGGCATGGGCCGCCATCGCCTCGACCAGGCGCTCGTGCAGCGCGGTGAAGACGCCGGCGTCCGGGTGCCCCAAGAGGAGCCCGCCGAGCACCTCGCCGTTCTGATCGACGACGGGCGCTGCGAGGTAGCTCCGGACGGGGGGATGGCCCTCGGGCACCCCCCCGAACGGCGGGCTCTGGCCGTACTCGGGCGCGGCGGTGACATCGTCGAAGCGAACCGTGTCGGCGCCGGCGAAGGTCGGCCCGATCACCGCGGTGTTGCGCGGGAGGGGAAGCAGCTCGAACGCGGACCGGTCGACGCCGGAGACCGCGTAGAGCATGTGGGGCTCGCCCCGGTCGTCGACGACGTTGTAGAAGAACGCCCCGTACGCCGCGCCCGTCACCGTCGTGCCGGCGTCGATCACGAGCTGCACCACGGCCGTGAGGTCGCGCTCGTCGTTGAGGGCGGTGGCGATGCCGAGGAGCGTCTCGTTGATCTGCGCCTCGGTGACGAGCCGCGCCTGAGTGCGCTTCTGCTCGCTGATGTCGTGGAACGCCACCACGGCGCCGATCGTCTCGCCGTCGGTGACAATCGGCGACGAGGAGCACGCGATCGGCACGAGGTGGCCGTCGCGGTGGACGAAGACGTCGTCGTCGACGGTGATCGGCACGCCGGTGCGGACGACGGCGAAGAGGCTGCACTCGGTCGCCGGGCGGATCCGTCCCTGGGCGTCGTAGCGGTGCAGCAGGTCGTGGATCTCGACGCCGAGCAGCTCCTCGGGCTCCCAGCCGAGGATCCGCGCCGCCGCCGGGTTCATGTAGGTGAGACGACCCTCCAGGTCGATGGCGTACACACCTTCGCCGACGCTCGCCGTGAGCGCGTCGGTGAAGGCCTCACCAAGTCGAGCGACCACCGTCCACCGCCATCCCACGCATCGTAGGAAGTTGCTCCCTCAGCGGGTCAAGCGCACCCGGCGCCTAGAACTGGTCGGCCTCGACCATCTCCACCGGCGGGGGCTCGAAGCCCTCGACCGAGCGGAACACGATCTCGTCGCCCTCGACGTCGGCGATGACGGTGAGGCCGGCGCTGAACTCCTTGTAGAGGAGCCGCTCGGAGAGCGGGTCCTCGATGAGCCGCTGGATGGCTCGGCGCAGGGGCCGGCCGCCGAGGGTCGGGTCGTAGCCGCGATCGGCGAGCAGGTGCTTGGCGGCATCGGTGAGCTCGAGGCCGAGGCCCTGGCCGACCAGCTGGTTCTGGACCCGCTTGATCTCGAGGTCGACCATCTGCACGACCTCGTCGCGCGACAGCTCGTGGAAGACGATGACCTCGTCGATGCGGTTCAGGAACTCCGGCCGGAAGTGCTGCTTGAGGGCGTCGTTGACCTTCTCCTTCATCTTGGCGTAGGAGACGGCCTCGTCGACCTTGGCGAAGCCCACGTTGGCCTTGCGCAGGTCGGCGGTGCCGAGGTTCGAGGTCATGATGATGACGGTGTTCCGGAAGTCGACCGACCGGCCCTGGGAGTCGGTGAGCCGGCCCTCCTCGAGCACCTGCAGCAGCGTGTTGAAGACGTCGGGATGGGCCTTCTCGATCTCGTCGAACAGCACGACCGAGAACGGCTTGCGGCGCACGGCCTCGGTGAGCTGGCCGCCCTCCTCGTAGCCGACGTAGCCGGGAGGTGAGCCCACGAGCCGGCTGACGGTGTGCTTCTCCATGTACTCGGACATGTCGAGGCTGATCAGCGCCGCCTCGTCGCCGAAGAGGAACTCGGCGAGCGTGCGGGCGGTCATGGTCTTGCCGACGCCCGAGGGCCCGAGGAAGATGAACGACCCGCTGGGGCGGCGGGGATCCTTGAGCCCGGCGCGGGTGCGGCGGATGGCCTGCGACACGGCGCGGATGGCGTCCTGCTGGCCGACGACCCGCTTGTGCAGCTCGTCTTCCATGCGGAGGAGCTTCTGGGTCTCCTCCTCGGTGAGCTTGAACACCGGGATCCCGGTCCAGATCGACAGGACCTCGGCGATGGCCTCCTCGTCGACCTCGTCGAAGAGATCGACGCCCGACTCCTTGATCTCGGCCTCCTTGCGGGCCTTCTCCTCGAGCAGCGACTTCTCCTCGTCGCGGAGCTTGCCGGCCTCCTCGTAGTGCTGCCCCTCGACCGCCTCCTTCTTCGCGTGCTGCACGCGGGCGATCTCGTTCTCGAGCTCCTTCAGGTCGGGCGGCGCCTGCATGCGGCGGATACGCATGCGCGAGCCGGCCTCGTCGATGAGGTCGATGGCCTTGTCCGGGAGGTGGCGGTCACTGATGTAGCGGTCGGCGAGGTTGGCGGCCGCCACGAGCGCCTGGTCGGTGATCGTCACCCGGTGGTGGGCCTCGTACCGATCACGGAGGCCCTTCAGGATCTCGATGGTGTGGGCGACGGTCGGCTCCTCGACCTTGATCGGCTGGAACCGACGCTCGAGGGCGGCGTCCTTCTCGAGGTACTTGCGGTACTCCTCGATGGTGGTGGCGCCGACGGTCTGCAGCTCGCCGCGGGCGAGCATCGGCTTGAGGATCGATGCCGCGTCGATGGCGCCTTCGGCGGCGCCGGCCCCCACGAGCGTGTGCAGCTCGTCGATGAACAGGATGATGTCGCCGCGGGTGCGGATCTCCTTGAGGACCTTCTTCAGCCGCTCCTCGAAGTCGCCGCGGTAGCGGGAGCCGGCCACGAGCGCACCGAGGTCGAGGGTGTAGAGCTGCTTGCCCTTGAGCGTCTCGGGCACGTCGCCGCCCACGATCTTCTGGGCGAGACCCTCGACGATCGCCGTCTTGCCGACGCCGGGCTCGCCGATGAGGACGGGATTGTTCTTGGTGCGGCGCGACAGCACCTGCATCACCCGCTCGATCTCGCGATGGCGGCCGATGACCGGATCGAGCTTCTTCTCGCGCGCCTGCTGGGTGAGGTTGCGGCCGAACTGGTCGAGCACGAGCGAGCCCGACGGCGACTCACCCGTCTGGCTGCCGGCGGCCTGGCCGGCCTTGCCCTGGCCCTCGCCGCCGGGTGCCGAGCCCGAGTACCCGGAGAGGAGCTGGATGACCTGCTGGCGGACCCGGCTGAGGTCGGCGCCCAGCTTCACGAGCACCTGGGCAGCAACGCCCTCGCCCTCGCGGATGAGCCCGAGCAGGATGTGCTCGGTGCCGATGTAGTTGTGTCCGAGCTGCAGCGCTTCGCGCAGGCTGAGCTCGAGGACCTTCTTGGCCCGAGGCGTGAACGGGATGTGACCCGACGGGCTGGAGCCGCCCTGGCCGATGATCTCCTCGACCTGGCTGCGGACGGCCTCGAGCGAGATGCCGAGCGACTCGAGGGCCTTGGCCGCCACGCCCTCGCCCTCGTGGATCAGCCCGAGCAGGATGTGCTCGGTGCCGATGTAGTTGTGGTTGAGCAGGCGTGCTTCCTCTTGGGCGAGGACGACCACTCGGCGGGCTCGGTCGGTGAACCTCTCGAACATCGCTCCCCACTCTACGCCGCGTTTTTCGTCTCGCTCCGGGCAGGCGCCTCTGGGGGGCCGGGTTGCGAAGCGGAGCAGGTGGCGGGGCCCGGCTAGCGTCGTTTTCGTGGCCCTGCCGTCACCCCTGCTCGCCCTCGACGGGATGGCCGGGGAGCTCACCCGGGTGGAGGACGCCCTGCGCTCCTCGGTGGTGGCCGACGACGCCTACCTCACCGAGATCGCGTCCCACCTGATCCGCGCCGGCGGCAAGCGTCTGCGGCCGGCGTTCTCGGTGGCGGTCGGGGCGGTCCGCACCGGTCTCCCGGTGCCCGACGGGGTCGTCCTCGGGGGCGTGGCCGTCGAGCTCGTCCAGGTCGGCTCCCTCCACCACGACGACGTGATGGACGAGGCCCTGACCCGGCGCGGCGTCGAGTCGGTCAATGCCCGCTGGGGCAACCTGCGGGCGATCCTGTCGGGCGACTTCCTCCTCGCCAAGGCGTCCGAGATCGCCGCGTCGCTCGGCGTGGAGGTGGCCGAGCTGCTGGCCAAGACGATCGGGGCCCTGTGCGAGGGGCAGGTGCGGGAGCTGCAGACGACGTTCAACGCCGAGCGCACCGAGGAGCAGTACCTGTCGGCGATCGCCGGCAAGACCGCATCGCTCTTCGCCGCCGCCACCCGGATCGGCGCCATCGTCGCCGACCTGCCCCGCGACCAGGTGGAGGCGCTCACGCTCTACGGCCACCGCTACGGGATGGCGTTCCAGATCGTCGACGACATCCTCGACGTGGTGGCCACCGACGAGCAGCTCGGCAAGCCGTCGGGCCAGGACCTCGCCGAGGGCATCTACAACCTCCCGGTCATCCGCGCGCTGCGCCGCGGCGACGCGGTTGCCGGCGAGCTGCGGGGGCTGCTCGGCTCCCCGCTCGGGCGCGACGACGTCGACCACGCTCGCAAGCTGGTGCGCGCCGATGGGGCGATCGAGGACTCGCTCGTGCTCGCCGCCGCCTACTGCCGGGAAGCGGTCGAGGCGCTGGCGCCGGTCACCGGTCGGCGCGAGGCGATCGACGCCCTCGCGACCGCAGCGGCCGGGCTGGTCGATACCGTCCCCGCTCTCTGATCGATCGCTACCTCGCCCGGGTCGGACTCGACGGATCCGACCTGTCCCTCGAGGCGCTGCACCGCGCCCACGTGCAGTCGATCCCGTACGAGAACCTCGACATCCACCTCGGCCGCGAGATCCGCATCGACATCGACAGCCTGGTCTCCAAGCTGGTCGACGGCAGGCGGGGCGGCTACTGCTACGAGCACAACCTGCTGTTCGCGACCGTGCTGGAGAACCTCGGCTTCAGCGTGACGAGGTTGCTCGGACGGGTTCGCCTCGGCGATCCGGTCAACCCGCGGCCGGCGACGCACATGGTGCTCTTCGTCGGTGGCACGGCACCCGGTTCGCACGCGGAGCGCGTCGTGGTCGATGTCGGGTTCGGATCCGCGACGCCGCTCGGACCCGTACCGCTGGATGGAGCAGCGACCTACGGAGCGTGGACGTGGAGCACGGCGCGACTGGTGGCGCCGGAGGGCGAGGAGGTGTGGGCGATGCGAGTGAACGACGTGTTGCTCTACACGTTCTCGGAGGAGCCGCGACACCCCATCGACTACGTGACGCCCAACCACTTCTCGTCGACCCACCCGATGTCGGTGTTCGTGCAGGCGCCCACGGTGCAGCGCAGCGAGGACCGCCGCCAGCTCACCCTTCACGGCACCGACCTCACCGAGCGCAGGCCCGACGCGTCGATGACGGTGACGCCCGTCGACCCGGACGACTACGGCGCCCTGCTGCACGACACCTTCCACCTCGACCTCCCCCCTGACGATCTGGGAGCACTGGTGCGCGCTCTACGCGCCTGAGTGCTCCCAGAACCTGTCAGGTCAGGGACTTGACGAGCTCGAGGGTCCGGGCGGAGTCGGCGGGGGTGCCAACGATGGCGGCCTGGAAGTCGGTGACGCCGATGTCGGCGTAGCGCTGCATCCCGGCACGCACCGTGTCCTCGTCGCCGAGGATGGCGACGTCCGCGGGGCCTGCGGCACCCTCCTTGTCGAGCATGGCCCGGTAGCTCGGCAGGGTGCCGTAGATCTGCAGCGAGCTGTTGATCAGGTCGCGCGCGGCGTCGACGTCATCGGTGACGCACACCGGCACGCCGGCGATGATCATCGGCGCCGGCCGCCCGGCGTCCGAGGCCGCCTTGCTGATCGTCGGGATCACGTGGCTCTCGAGCGTCTGATGACCGGTCATCCACGTCGCGGTGCCGTCGGCCATCCGGCCGGCGAGCTTCAGCATGACCTCGCCCAGGGCCGCGACGACGACCTTCGGCGTGGTGGTGCCCATCCGCTCGATGGGCCCGAAGGTGTTGTTCACGTTGAACACCTCGCCCGTGTGCTCGACGGTGCCGGTCTCGAGCAGCGGCATCAGGACCTCGAGGTACTCCCGCATGTGACGGGCCGGCTTCTCGAACGACAGGCCGAGCATCCCCTCGATCACGATCTGGTGGGACAGGCCGATGCCCAGGATGAAGCGCCCACCGCATGCCGACTGCGTGCTCATCGCCTGCTGGGCCATGTAGAGCGGATGGCGCGAGTAGGTGGGGACCACGAAGGTTCCGAGCGTGATGTCGGGCACCTCGCGGCCCGAGACGGCGCACGCCGTCATCCCGTCGAGGCCGAAGATGTTGCTGAACCACGCCGAGCTGAACCCGTCGGCCTTGATCTTCTTGACGCTCTCGACGGCCTGATCGATCGACCCTCCGCCCGCACCCAACCCGATTCGCATGCAGCGAACCTAGGCCCTGCCCGACACCGACCGCCGAACTGGGACCGTTCGACCATCCCCCGGCGTACCGAAACGGTCCCAGAACGGAGTCAGTCGTGCTGTTCGGGTCGTGCTTCCCGCTCAGACGGCCGCTCGGGCCGGAGGGTCGGGAAGAGGATCACGTCCTTGATCGTCGTGGTGCCGGTGAGCAGCTGCACGACCCGATCGATGCCCAGGCCCATCCCGCCGGTGGGCGGCAACCCGTACTCGAGGGCTCGGATGTAGTCGTCGTCGACCGACATCGCCTCCTCGTCGCCCGCCTCCTTGGCCTTCGCCTGCTCCTCGAACCGGGCCCGCTGGTCGATCGGGTCGGTGAGCTCGCTGAAGGCGTTCGCCAGCTCGCGACCGGTCGCCACCGCCTCGAACCGCTCGACCTCACCGGGCATCTCCCGATGGTCACGTGAGAGCGGTGAGACCTCCTTCGGGTAGCCGAGCACGAACGTCGGCTGCCAGAGGTCGGTCTCGACCTTCTTCTCGTAGAGCTCGTAGATGAGCTTGCCGATGCCGTCGTTGCGGTCGAAGGTGACGCCGTGCTCGAGGCAGACCTTGCGCACCTCGTCGATGTCCATGCGCACGTCGACCCGAGCACCGGTGGCTTCCTCGATCAGGTCGCTCATGGTGGCGCGCCGCCACGGCGCCGCCAGGTCGACGTCCTTGCCCTCCCACTGGACGACGGTGCCACCGGTGATCTCCCGTGCGAGGTGCTCCACCAGCGACTCGGTGAGCGACTGCATGTCGTTCCAGTCGGCGTACGCCTGGTAGAGCTCGAGCATCGTGAACTCGGGGTTCCACCGGTTGCCCATGCCCTCGTTCCGGAACACCCGCCCCAGCTCGAACACCTTCTCGTAGCCGCCCACGACGAGCCGCTTGAGGTACAGCTCGGGCGCGATGCGAAGGTAGAGGTCCTCGTCGAGAGCGTTGTGATGCGTGACGAAGGGCTTGGCCGCGGCCCCACCGGGGATCGGATGCAGCACCGGCGTCTCGACCTCGACGAAGCCGCGGCCCTCGAGGAACCGGCGGGTGAGACGCATCACCTCGCTGCGCACGCGGAAGACCTCGCGCGCCTCGTCGGTGACCCACAGGTCGACGTAGCGCTGGCGATAGCGCATGTCGGTGTCGCTGATGCCGTGCCACTTGTCGGGGAAGGGTCGCTTCGTCTCGGCCAGCATCGTCCAGTCGTCCACCGAGACCGACAGCTCCCCGCGGCGGGTCGTCATGACCTGGCCGGTCACGCCGATCCAGTCGCCGAGCGACAGCTTGGTGAACGCCTCGAACCGGGGTGAGCTGGCGCTGCGGGCGAAGAGCTGGATGCGACCGGTGGCGTCCTGGAGCGTGCCGAACGCCAGCTTCCCCTGCTCGCGCCGGAGCATCAGCCGACCGGCGACGGTGACGGTCTCGCCGGTCTCGACGCCCGGCTCGAGCCCGCCGTGGGCGGCGCGCACGGCGGCGACGTCGTGGGTCTTGTCGAAGCGATACGGCTGCGTCACGGTCAGGTGTTCTTCTCGAAGATGGTGCGGAGACCGAGGAGGGTCAGCCACGGCTCGTGATGCTGGATCGTGCCCGACAGCGGTCCGACCAGCTCCGCCAGCCCGCCGGTGGCCACCACGGTGCACTCGCCGAGCTCCGCCTGGAACCGGCGCACCACCCCGTCGACGGCATCGACGGTGCCGTACACGACGCCGGCCTGGATGGACTCGACGACGCTGCGGCCGATCACGCTGCGAGGTTCGACGAGCTCGACGCGCCGGAGCATGGCCGCCCGGCCGACGAGCGCGTCGAGGGAGACCTCGACACCCGGCATGATCGTGCCGCCGAGGTACTCGGCCTTGGCCGAGATGGCGTCGAAGATGGTGGCGGTCGAGGAGAAGTCGACCACGATGATCGGCGGGTCGTAGCGCTCGAGGGCGCCCACCGCGTTGGCGATGCGGTCGGCGGCCACCTCCTTGGGGTTGTCATAGAGGATCGGCATCCCGGTCTTCACGCCCGCTTCGAGCACCACCGCGGGGAACCCGAAGTAGCGCTCGGTCATCTGGCGGAGGGCGCCGGTGACACGGGGAACGCCGGAGCACACGGCCACACCGGCGACGTCGGTGTCGAAGCTGAACCCGTGGAACGCGAGGAACTCCTGGACGAGGAGCGCGAGCTCGTCGGAGGTGCGCTCGACGATCGTCGCCACCCGCCAGTGGTCGACGAGCTCCGAGGACGGCGGGTCCTCGAACAACCCGATGACCGTCTCGCTGTTGCCGACATCGATCGCAAGGAGCATCAGTGACCAGTCTCCGGCGCGCAGACTGCAGGGCCGGACGGCGGTCCGGCAGTCGAGCGGAGCCTGCGGAGCGAGACCATCAACACCGTCAGTGGTCGAGGTCGAGGCCGATGTCGAGCACGGGGGCGGAGTTGGTGATCGCGCCGACCGAGATCAGATCGACACCGGACGCGGCGTAGTCCGAGACCGTCTGCAGCGTGACGCCGCCGGAGACCTCGAGCAGGGGTCGCGAGCGATCGCCGCGCAGCTCGACGCAGAAGGTGACCTGGTCGGGCGCCATGTTGTCGAGCAGCACGATGTCGGCGTCGGCTTCGATGGCCTCCCGCACCTGGTTCAGCCGGTCGGCCTCGACCTGCACCGTGCGTCCCGGCCACCGCAACCGGGCCCGGCGGACGGCCTCGGCGATGGTGATGTCGCCGAGGTGGTTGTCCTTGATCAGCACCCACTCCGAGAGGTTGCCGCGATGGTTCATGCCGCCCCCGGCCCGCACCGCGGCCTTCTCGAGCGCCCGCAGCCCCGGTGTCGTCTTGCGGGTGTCCCAGATGCGGGCCCCGCCGTGGGCGGCACGGACGTAGCGGCGGGTGAGCGAGGCGATGCCCGAGAGGTGACCGAGGAAGTTGAGCACCGTGCGCTCCGCCGTCAGGATCGACGTGAGCGGCCCGATGACCGTGGCGATGGTCTCGCCGGCGTTCACGGTGGCGCCGTCCCCGCAGGTCCACTCCACGGTGATCCGGCGGTCCACCTGGCGGAAGGTCTCCTCTGCGCTCGCCGTCCCCGCCAGCACGCCCTCGTCGCGGGCGACGATGCGGGCGCCGCCGCCCAGGTCGGCCGGCAGGATCGCGGACGTGACGTCACCGAGCGGCTCGAGGTCCTCGGCCAGCGCCCGGGTCACCGCGGCGCGCACGGCGGTGACCGGGGGGTCGAGCTCGTTCGGCTCGCGGCTCACGACGCCACCAGACGCGCCCGCAGCGCGGGATCGGTGTCGGGGTAGTCCGACCGCCAGTGGTTGCCGCGGCTCTCCGTGCGGGCATCGGCGGCGGCGACCAGCGCGGCGGCCACGTCGAGGAGGTTCCGGAGCTCGGCCATCTCGGGAGCAGTCTCGCCGCTGGCCAGCATCGCCGCAGCGATCTCGTCGATCGCGGCCCGCGTCGCGGCGAGCGACGCCGCCGAGCGCAGCACGCCGGCCCCCGCCGTCATCGACCGTTGGAGCCGGTCACGGAGCTTCGGTGCGGCCTCGGGCGCGGCGTCGACGTCGACCGGACGCGGCAGGCGCACCGAGAGGGGCCGGCCGGGGATGGCGGTCTGGTCGCCGCCCAACACCGCTCGCATGGCCCCGGTCGGGACCGGCCCGTCCCGCCCGGCGTCGATGGCCTCGACCACGAGGGGGGCGAACACCATCCCCTCCAGCAGCGAGTTCGACGCCAGCCGGTTGGCACCGTGCACGCCGGTGCACGCCGCCTCGCCGGCGGCCCAGAGGCCCGGCAGCGAGGTGGCCCCGTCGAGGTCGGTGACCAACCCGCCCGACACGTAGTGGGCGGCCGGGGCGATCGGCAGCCAGTCGGTGGCGGGGTCGAGGCCCACCTCCCGCAGGGTGGCGCTGATCGTCGGGAACCGGGCGCCGAACTGCTCGAGGCCGGTCGCGTCGAGCCAGAGGTGGTCGACCCCGTGCTCCAGCATGCGGGCCGTCATCGCCCGGCTGACCTGGTCGCGCGGCAGCAGCTCGTCCACGAACCGCTCGCCGTCGCTGTCGCGGAGGAGCGCGCCGTGGCCCCGCAGCGCCTCGGACAGCAGCGGACGGGGCATCGACGGGTGGTGCAGCGCGGTGGGGTGGAACTGCATGAACTCGATGTCGGCGACCGCGACCCCGCCGCGCAGGCCCATCGCCACGGCGTCGCCGGTGGCCTGGACCGGGTTCGTCGTCACCGAGTACAGCTGGCCGGCGCCGCCGGTGGCGACGAGCACGTTGCTCGCCCGCACCTCTTGACGCCCGCCGTGCTCGTCGAGGGCCACGATGCCGCGGCACCGACCGCCTTCGACGAGAAGGTCCAGCACGAACCATCGCTCGAACACCGCGGCGGCCGTCTCGTGCACGGCGGCGACGAGGGCCCGCTCGATCTCCCAGCCGGTGGCCGCACCTCCCGCGTGGACGATGCGGGGCATGGAGTGACCGCCCTCGCGCGCCCGCAGGAGGTTGCCCTCGTTGTCGGTGTCGAACACGGCGCCGAGCGCGATGAGGTCCTGCACCCGCGTCGGCCCCTGCTCGACGAGCACGCGCACGGCGTCGACGTCGCACAGCCCGGCGCCGGCCGCGATGGTGTCGGCCAGGTGGAGGTCGGTCGAGTCCTCCTCGGTCGACAGCGCGGCGGCCACGCCGCCCTGCGCCCAGCGGGTGGCGGTCTGCTCGAGCTCGGCCTTGGCGAGGACCCCGACCCGCATGCCGGGTCCGGCTGCGGCACGGACCGCGGCGCTGAGCCCGGCGACGCCGCTGCCGAGGATCAGCAGGTCGAGCGGGGCGGGCACGGGGCGACGGTAGTGGCGCCGCCGGTCCCGCTCGCAGCCGCCGCGCGGAGCGTCCGGCCGCACCCGGTCACGCGTGGAACTCGACGTACGTGCGCGACCGGGGCACGAGGCTGGGATCGACGGGTCGGTTGTCGGTGTCGACGTGCACGACGGTCGGCTCGAACCCGTCGAGCTCGGCGTCCTCGTAGTCGGCGTACGTGATCACGATCACGCGATCGCCGGGCGCGACGAGCCGGGCGGCGGCGCCGTTGAGGCACACCTCTCCCGTCTCGCCGACGATCGCGTACGTCTCGAACCGGGCACCGTTGTCGATGTCGAGGACCGCGACCTGCTCGTGCTCGCGGATGTCGGCGAGCGCCATCAGGTCGGGATCGAGCGAGATGCTCCCGATGTAGTGCAGGTCGGCTCCGGTGACCGTTGCTCGATGGATCTTGGACTTCATCATGCGCCGGCGCATGGCAGGTACCCCCTATCGGTGCGCGCCGTGTTGCCCGCTGAGTCGGCCGCTGGGGCCGGCGGAGACGGTCACGCCCAGGTTGTCGATGAGTCGGGCTTTGCCGAGGCGGGCGGCGGCGAGCAGCCGCAGGTCCCCCTCGAGTGGATCGGGTGTCTCGAAGGTGGCGGCGTCGACGACGGCCACGTAGTCGGGGTCGAACATCGGCTCGGTGGCGATGACCGATGCCATGGCCTCGGTGACGGCGGCCGGCTGGCGCTCGCCGCCCCTGATGCAGTCGGCGCCCGCCACGAGCGAGCGGTGCAGGAGCGGTGCCACGCGGCGTTCGTCGGGCTCGAGGTAGGCGTTGCGGGACGACAGCGCGAGCCCGTCGGGATCGCGCACCGTCGGGCAGCCCACCACGCGCACGGGGAAGGAGAGATCGGCGGTCATCCGCCGCACGACGGCGAGCTGCTGGAAGTCCTTCTCACCGAAGTAGGCGCTGCATGCTCCGACGATGGCGAACAGCTTGGCGACGACGGTGGTGACCCCGTCGAAGTGCGTGGGCCGGCTCGCACCCTCGAGCACGTTCGTGAGGGGCCCGTCGACCGCCACCGTGGTCACCGGGCCGGCGCCGTACATCTCCCCGGTGGACGGCGCGAACACGTGGGCGGCGCCACTCTCGTCGGCGAGGAAGATGTCGGCCGCGAGCGAGCGCGGGTAGGCGCCGAGGTCCTCACCGGCACCGAACTGCAGCGGGTTCACGAAGACGGTGACGACCACCACGTCGCAGTCGGATGCCGCCCGGGTGATCAGCGAGGCGTGGCCGGCGTGCAGGGCGCCCATCGTCGGCACCAGGCCGACGCTGCGCCCGGCGCGGCGGGTCGACTCCAGCGCCGCCCGCAGGTCGGCGATGGTCTCGTGGACCTCGATCACGTGCCGGGCACCAGTCGGCGGGCGAGCGCGGCCATGGCGTCGTACGCAGGCACCTCGTCGGCGGCCAGGGCAGCCCGATGACGCTCGACCGTCTCGTGATCGCCCCGGCGGACCGGCCCCGTCAGGGCTGCTCGGGGCCCGACGGCGGCGACGTTCTCGAGGGACTGTCGTGCAAGGTCGAGGTACGCCTCGAGCGGCACGCCCGCTTCGGCCGCGACCCGCTCCACCTGTCCGAGCAGGGCGACCAGGTGGTTGGACGCGATGCAGGCGGCCGCGTGATGGGTCGCTCGAGCCGCGTCCTCGACGACGACGGGCCGGCCGCCGAGGTCGGCCACCACCTTGCCGGCGAGGTCGTCGCCCGCCACGGCGAACCACGCGCCCCGCACATCGGTGGTGCCCGCGGGGATGCTCACGAGCGGGTGGATCGACGCCCGCCGGGGGTGGGGCGCGAGCACGTCGAGACCGAGGCTGCCGGCGAGGTGGGCAACGACGGTCTCGGGCTCGGGAGCGACGGCGCTCGCCACGTCGGCGACCGCGGCGTCGGGCGTCGCGACGAGGAGGAGGTCGACGCCGCGAGCCGCGGCGCGGTGATCCTCTCCCCGCCGGAGCGGGGCCGCGACGGTCCAGCCGCTCGCCTCGAGGGCTCTCGACACCGCGGTCCCGGCTCGTCCGGGCCCGATGACGCGCAGGGTGGGCAACGGGCTTCCTCTCCACGTTCCGGCCCCCGGCCCGGTGAACCCGGGTCGTGGGTGCCGTTCGCTCCCCCTCAGAGTACCCCGTCGACCCGCACGACTCCTTCGTCGGTCGGCGGATCGGGCACCAGATCGGGCGCGAGGTCGGCCAGTGGCACGAGCACGAACGCCCGTTCCCACATCCGCGGGTGGGGGACCTGCAGGTCGGGCTCGTCGACGACCTCGTCGCCGACGAGCAGCACGTCCACGTCGAGCGTGCGCGGGCCCCAGCGGCGCGTGCGCACGCGCTTGGCCGCGCGCTCTAGCTCGCCGCACAGCTCGAGCAGCTGCCTCGGCGTGCGTTCGGTGTCGAGCTCGACCACCGCGTTGAGGTATCGACCCTGGTCGGGGTCGCCGACCGGGCCCGTCTCGTAGACCGGCGACACCGCCACGACGTCGGGCATGGCCGCCACCGCGTCCCGCAGGTGCTGCCCGCGGTCGCCGAGGTTCGACCCGAGGGCGAGGAAGGCGCGCGTCACCGGACCCGGCGGATCCGCACCCCGGCCGTCGACAGCCGTTGGGCGACGGGCGGCTCGAGCTTGCGCACGGCAACGGTCACCGCCGCGATCCGGCGGTCGCCGGCGAGGACGGCGGCGGCGACCTGCGACGCGAGGTGCTCGAGCAGCTGCGGTCGCGCCGTCGTCGCCACCCGCTCGACCTCGGTGGTGACCGCCCCGTAGTCCACGGTCGCCGCTAGGTCATCGGTCATCCCCGCGGGACCGAGGTCGACCTCGAGGTCGACGTCGAGCTCGAGCGGTTGGGGCGTGGTCCGCTCGTGGGGCAGCACGCCGCAGATGGCCTCGATCCGCAGGCCCCGCAGCTCGATGTGGTCAGGGCCGCCCACGAGCCGCCACCGCCACCAGCTCGCGGCCCGCCGGGCCCATCTGGCGCTCGACGAGCTTCTCGATCATCGCCGTGGCCCGGGGCGGCTCGGGCACGAGACCCGTGCGGATCAGGTAGCCACCCATCACCCCGAGGAGGCGATCGCCCAGCTCGTCGTGGTGGACGATGAGCTTGTCGCCGGCGGCGAGCTGCGCCTGCAGGTCGTCCCAGATCGGGGGCAGCACCTCGGTCGGGTCGTCGTGGGGCCCGAACGGCAGGTGCCGGTACGCCACCCCGAGCTCCTCGTAGTGATGCAGGTTGTGGGGCGACGGCAGCAGGCTCACGATGCGGGTGAACCCCTGCTCGCGCACCCAGATGATCTCCTCCTGGCGCCGCACCTTCCGGTGGTTGGAGCCGTAGCCACCGAGCCGCTCGCAGATCGCGAGGTGGTCGGTGATGATCCAGGTGAAGTAGCGGGGCACGATCCCCGCCGCCCACTTCCCCTTCACGTCAGGTCGACCTCCTGCTGGGTGATCCGCATCGCCTCCACCGTGGGGGCGACGTCGTGGACCCGCACCATCTTGGCCCCTGCGGCGGCTGCCCAGACGCAGGTTGCCAGGGTTCCCTCCAGGCGATCGTCCTCGGCGGCGCCGCCGGTGAGGGCCCCGATGAACCGCTTGCGGCTGGTTCCGACCAGGACGGGATGCCCGGATTCGACCAGCTCGGGCAGGTGGCGGAGGAGGCTCAGGTTGTGGGCCACGGTCTTGCCGAAGCCGATCCCGGGGTCGATCCAGACCTCGGGGACGCCGGCGTCGAGCGCCGCCGCGGCTCGCTCTCGGAGGAAGGTGCCGACCTCGGCGACGACATCCCCGTACCGCGGCTCGTCCTGCATGGACCCCGGCTCGCCCTGCATGTGCATGGCGACCCAGGGGACGCCGGCGGCGGCGGCGACGCGGTGCAGCGAGGCCGACACGTCGTTCACCATGCCGGCGCCGGCGGCGATGGCCGCCTCGGCGACGGACGCCCGGCGAGTGTCGATCGAGACGCGCGCGCCCGCCGCGACCAGGGCGTGCACGACGGGCACGACTCGCCGAGCCTCCTCGGCGGCGTCGACGGGCGCCGCGCCCGGCCGGGTCGACTCACCCCCCACATCGATCCACGCCGCCCCGTCGCGCCACATGGCGAGCCCATGGGCGAAGGCCGCCTCGGGGTTGAGGTACCGGCCGCCGTCGGAGAAGGAGTCGGGGGTGACGTTGAGCACCCCCATGACCACGCAGCCGCGATCGCCGACGCTCATCGTCGCCGGAACCGGCGGCGAGCGGGAGCCGGCGCGGGCTCGGCCGCGGCGGTCGCGAGCTGGGCGCGGAGGCCGGCGACCTCGTCGCGAGCCCCGGCCAGGTCCCACAGCGGGTCGCCGAAGAGGGAGTCGCCGACCCGGCAGTGGGAGGTGACGACGGTGAGGTCGCGGTCGCGCTCGTCGAAGGACACGACGATGAGGCCGTCGCCCGTGAAGGACTCCGCCACAGTGTGCTCGGTCACGACGTGCGCGCCGAGCTCGCGCAGCAGCATGAGGCAGCGCTGGTGGGTGAGCGGGTCGCCGCTGATGGCGTGGTGGTGGGTGGAGATCACCATGAAGCGCACAGCACCGCCGCGCAGCAGCTCGCGGGCGCCGTCGAGGAGAGGCGTCTCGGCGCCCTGGACATCGACCAGCACGAGGTCGGCGCGGGCGAGTCCGAAGCGATCGAGCAACGAGCCGAGGCTCTCGAACGGCACGTCGTGGTCCCGGCCGTCGCTCTCGCACAAGAACGGCTGCGGCGGTTGCGAAAGCTGGCCCACCGCGGCGTGGTGGAACACGGCGTCGAGCCCGTTGAGCTCGAAGTTGCGGCGGCCGAGCTCAAGGTAGGGCAGGTCGGGCTCGACGCAGAACGAGCGGGCGCCCGGGATCCGGCATCGCGCCCAGAGCGAGTAGTACGCCCACCACGACCCGAGCTCGATCACCGCCGGGTTCGTCTCCGACGCCGCCAGCCGCTCGATCACGGCGTGGAAGGCGAGCTCCTCCTGCGGCTCGTGGTGGCCGCGCAGCCGGCGGATGATCTCGGTCATCCACGGCCCCTGGTAGCCGTCGGCCTCGACGAGCAGGCCGTTGTGCATCACCTGGACGCCGTCCCGGACGTCGCCGGCGCCTGCCACTTTCGGGATGACGTCGGTGTCGCGGCACGACACCGCCAGCGCGATGCGCCGGGCGTTGGGATCCCCGCTCGCCGGGTCGGTCAGGTCCGGCTCAGCTTCCACGGTGGATGAAGTTCATCGCCTCGGCCCGAGTGGCGACGCTCTCCCGGAACAGGCCCCGCACCGCCGAGGTCACCGTCGTCGAACCCGGCTTGCGCACGCCGCGCATCGACATGCACAGGTGCTCGGCCTCGATCACCACCAACACGCCGCGGGGCTCGAGCTCGCGCTCGAGCGTGTCGGCGATCTGCGACGTGAGCCGCTCCTGCACCTGCAGGCGCCGGGCGTAGACGTCGACGAGTCGGGCCAGCTTCGACAACCCGGTGATGCGGCCGTCCTTGCCCGGGATGTACGCCACGTGCGCCTTGCCGATGAAGGGGATCATGTGGTGCTCGCAGTTGGACACCAGCGCGATGTCGCGCACCATGATCATCTCGTCGTGGTCGGCGTCGAAGGTCACCTCGAGGTGGGCCTCGGCGTTCTGGCCGATGCCCGCCAGGACCTCGTCGTACATGCGAGCCACGCGGGCGGGCGTGTCGAGCAGGCCGTCGCGGTCGGGATCCTCGCCGACGGCGAGCAGGATCTCGCGCACGGCCGCCTCGACGCGGGCGCGATCGACGGCCACCGCTACGCCGTCCCGGCGGCCGGGCGCGGGCGGCGGACCGGCCGCCGCTTGGCGACCGGCTTCGCCTCCCGCACCGGGCGCGGCGCGGGACGGGGCGCGGTCACGGCGCTGACCTTCTTGCCCGCGACCTCCAGGATCTCCATGAGCTCGGGGGTGTCGAGGGTCTCGTGCTCGATGAGGGCCTCGGCCAGGCTGTCGAGCACGCGCCGGTGCTTCGTGAGGATGCGGGCCGCCTGGGTGTGGGCGCCGTCGATGAGCTTGGTGACCTCGTCGTCGATGAGGGCGGCGATCTCGTCGGAGTAGTTTGCCGAGCCGCCCATGTCGCGCCCGAGGAACGGCTCGCCCTGGCGGCTTCCCAGCTGCTGGGGCCCGATGGTGTCGGCCATGCCGAACTCGGTGACCATCGCCCGGGCGATCTGGGTGGCCCGCTCGATGTCGTTCTGGGCGCCGGTGGTCGGGTCGCCGAAGACGATCTCCTCCGCCGTGCGGCCACCGAGGAGCATGGCCAGCTCGTCGGTGAGCTGGCTCCGGCGCTGCATGTGCTTGTCCTCGGTGGGCAGCGCCAGCGTCCAGCCCAGGGCCCGGCCCCGGGCGATGATCGACACCTTGTGGATGGGATCGGTGTTCGGCAGGACGTGACCGACGAGCGCGTGGCCGGCCTCGTGGTAGGCGATGACGGCCTTCTCCTCCTCGGAGATGACGCGGCTCTTGCGCTCGGGGCCGGCGATCACGCGGTCGATGGCGTCCTCCATGGCCCGCATCGAGATGGTCTTGCCGCCCCGCCTGGCAGTGAGCAGCGCGGCCTCGTTCATCAGGTTGGCGAGATCGGCGCCCGTGAAGCCGGGGGTGCGCCGGGCGAGGACGTCGAGGTCGATCTCCTTGGCCAGCGGCTTGCCCTTGGCGTGCACGTTGAGGATCGCCTTGCGACCCTCCAGGTCGGGCCGGTCGACGACGATCTGACGATCGAACCGCCCGGGCCGGAGCAGGGCCGGATCGAGGATGTCGGGTCGGTTGGTGGCGGCGATGAGGATGACGCCCGACTTCACGTCGAAGCCGTCCATCTCGACGAGCAGCTGGTTGAGCGTCTGCTCGCGCTCGTCGTGCCCGCCGCCGAGGCCGGCCCCGCGGTGGCGGCCGACCGCGTCGATCTCGTCGACGAAGATGATCGCGGGGCTGTTCGTCTTGGCCTGCTCGAACAGGTCGCGCACCCGTGACGCGCCGACGCCGACGAACATCTCGACGAAGTCGGACCCCGAGATCGAGAAGAACGGCACGCCGGCCTCACCGGCCACCGCCCGAGCGAGGAGCGTCTTGCCCGTCCCCGGCGGCCCGAACAGCAGCACCCCCTTCGGGATGCGCGCCCCGATGGCCTGGAACTTCGCGGGCGACTCGAGGAACTCCTTGATCTCCTGCAGCTCCTCGACGGCCTCGTCGCAGCCGGCGACGTCGGCGAAGGTCACCTTCGGCGCGTCCTTCGACACCTGCTTGGCCTTGGCCTTGCCGAATTGCATGACCCGGCTGCCCCCGCCCTGCATCGAGTTGATGAGGAAGAAGAACAGGACCACGAGCAGGATGATCGGGGCGAAGTTGAAGAGCAGCGAGAGCCACAGCGAGCTGCCGCTGCCGTCGACCTTGTAGGGCACGCCGGCATCGTCGAGCAGGGCGGTGACGCGGTCGCCGGCCTCGGCCACGAAGGTGGTCTCGAACCGCTCGCCGGTGCTCAGCTGGCCGTGGATCTTGGAGCTGCTGTCCTTGATCTCGACCTCGGTGACCTCGCCGGCGGCAACGTAGGCCGCGAACTCGTCATAGCGCAGCGACTCGCGGCCTTCACCGCCGCCGAAGAGCTGGGTGGCCCCGAAGAGGACGGCGAGGGCGACGAGGATCCAGAAGGCGACGCTTCGGAACAGCTTGGGCAACCGGGGCACCTCGAGGGTCGGAGAGTCCCTCAGGGTACCGGCGCCCCCTCAGACAGCGCCCCTCGGCTCCTCGTTGTAGACGCACACGAACGGGAGGTTCCGGTACTGCTCGGCGACGTCGAGGCCGTAGCCGACGACGAACGCCGGCGGGATCCGGAAGCCGACGTACTTGAGGTCGAGATCGACCTTGTCGTTGCCTTCGCGCACCAGCAGGGCGCAGACCTCGAGGCTGGCCGGGCCGCGGGCCAGCAGGTTGCGGCGGAGGTAGGCGAGGGTCAGGCCGCTGTCGACGATGTCCTCGACGAGCAGGACGTGGCGGCCGGTGAGGTCGAGATCGAGGTCCTTGACGATGCGGACGACGCCGCTGGTCTTGGTGGCGCTGCCGTAGGACGACACCGCCATGAAGTCGAACTCGACGGGGAGGTCGATGGCCCGGGCGAGGTCCGACATGAACACGAACGCACCCTTGAGCACGCCGACCAGGAGCGGGGGGCGGCCGGCGTAGTCGGCGGTGAGCTGCTTCCCGAGCTCGGCGATGCGGTTCTGGAGGTCGTCCTCGCTGATGACGAGCTCGCCCAGTCGCGGGTTCTCGTCGTGGGGCGGCGGGAGGCGGCGGGTCACGGTGCAGAGAGTACGAGGCGCCCGGCGGTGCGCCGGACTCGGAGACCGCCGGCCACCTCGGTGGCCAGCCGCTCGCCGCGGGCGACGGCCAGCACCCGCTCGACGGCAGCCGCGTCGGGCGGGTGGTCGCCACCGAGCAGGCGCCGCAGCGCCCGCCGCGCCAGCGCCGGCGGCGCCTCCGCCAGGGCGGCGGCGTCGGTGGGGTCGATCCGCTCGGCGAGGCAGTCGAGGAGGGCGGCGTCTTCAGCCAGCAGCGACGCCCCGCGGGCCAGCACGGCGGCGACGTCCCGCGCCGCCACGTCGTCGAGGAGCGGCAGCACCTCGTGGCGCATCCGGTTGCGCCGGTGCGCGGGGTCGGCGTTGCTGGGATCCTCGAGCGGGGTGAAGCCCCGGGCCGCGCACAGCGCGCGGGTCTCCGACCGTCGCAGGGCGAGGATCGGCTTGGTCGGTCCCTGACGCATCGCGGCAAGGCCGTCGGTGCCGGCTCCCCGCACCAGGTTCAGCAGCACGGTCTCGGCCTGGTCGTCGGCGGTGTGCCCGGTCATCGCGCCCGGTGGGAGCGCCGCCTGTCGCGCCGCACGGGCCCGCGCCTCGAGGTTCGGTCCCCGTTCGACCTCGACCCGCTCGGCCCGGAACGCCGCGCCGAGCTCGACCGCCGCCGCCCGCACGGCATCGGCCTCGTCGGCCGAGCCCGGCCGGAGGCCGTGGTCGACGTGGACGGCGGTGACGCGCAGCCCGGCGTCGACGGCCAGGGCGAGGAGCGCCAGCGAGTCGGCACCACCGGAGACGGCGGCGACCGCCGTGGAGCCGGGAGCCGGGAACGTGCACCGGTCGAGCAGGGCGCCGCGCTTCACGGCGCTTCGTGCCGGCAGCCGACACGAACCGCCACGGGTCGTCAGGCCTCGCCGAGGAGCGAGCCGTCGCGGACGAGGACGAGCAGGTCGGGGACCGACGCGATCCCGAGCTTCCGGCTGATCCGGCGCAGGCTGGCGTAGACGTTCGACCGGCTGACCCCCAGGTCGGTGGCGGCATCGCTCACGGACGCGGCCGACGACAGCCGCTCGAGGAGATCGCGCTGCTTCTCGGTGAGGTCGTCCAGCTTGTGGCGGGCGTCGGTGACCAGCTTCGGCTCCGGTGCCGGGGTCGGGCGGTGCTCGAGCCGGGTGAGGCGGGTGCGGGTGAAGGGCGAGCCCGCCAGCGGGTCGGCACCCTTCTCCATGCGTGCCAGCTGCTCGAGCGCGGCCTGCTGCGCCCGTCGGCGCTTGACCGGCTCGGGGTCGCCTTCGAGCGCGCCGCGGATCTCGTCGCGCAGCGCGACGGGCGAGAACGGCTTGGTGAGGTAGCGGATGGCGCCCTCGATGCCGCCGCGCACGCGGTTGTCGGCGGTGTCGTAGGCGGTGAGCATGAGCACCGGGATCCGGCTGATGTCGGTGTCGCCCGCCTCCTTGATGCGCTGGAGGACCGCCCAGCCGTCGAGCTCGGGCATGTTGAGGTCGAGCAGCATCACGTCGGGGATCTCGGTCTCGAGCACCTTGAGCGCCTCGTTGCCGTCGCCCGCCGTGATGACGCGATGGCCATCCAGCTCGAGGTTGAGCTGGACGAGCTGGCGGATGTCCGGTTCGTCGTCGACCACGAGGATCGTTGCCACCACAGCCTCTCTGGGCTACTCCTGACGATGCCGAGCCAGGCTACGCGGCACGCTCGCCGACGCGCTCGATCCACTGCCGCGGATCTCGGATCTCGGCCAGGCTCGGGAGCCGGTCGGGCCCCTCCCAGGCCGTGTCGAGCAGGGCGCGCCCACCCGCCGCCTCGACGGCCGCGATGAACGCTTCGCCCTGGGCGTACTGGTTGAGCTTCGCCTCGAGACCGATGAGCTGCTGGACGAGCTTGGCCCCCGGCGAGCCACTCGCCCGGCGGTGCTTGAGCACGCGGCTGAAGCGCGGCGCCGACGGGATGCGATGGCGGGCGGCCCGATCCATCGTCACGTCGCCGTGGCCCTCGAGCAGGCTCATCATCCCGCCGATCTGCTGGATGACGGCCAGCTGCTCGTCGGTGGCGAACAGCGCCACCAGCCCGCCTTCGTCGAGCGGGTTGCGCCCGGCCCGCACCTCGCTCACGGCGCGTCGGATGCCTTCGAGCAGCCGGCGGGGGTCGGGCTCGACGCTGTCGAGGGTCTGGTGCACGAGGCCGAGGAAGTGGGGGCGCAGCCAGGGCACCCCGGTGAACTGAGCCCGGTGGGTGACCTCGTGGATCGCGAGCCAGAGCCGGAACTCGCGGGGTGGGAACCCATAGCGCTTCTCGATGGCGAGCACGTTGGGGCCGACGTAGTAGACGAAGTCCTGATCGGCGTCGCCCTCCTCCTCGACGATGAGGAGGTCGTACTGGCCGAGCACGCGGGTCGACATCCAGCCGAGCAGGGTGCCGATCTCGACGCCGGCGACCGACCGGGTGACCTTGGCGCTCAGCGCCTCCTCGTCGAGCCGCGACGCCAGCTTCTCGGTGACCGGCAACAGCATCCGCCGGAACGCGGTCAGGTTGGCCCGCACCCAGCCGGCACGGTCGGTGACCCGGGCCCGAGCGGGGCCGGCGAGCGACCGGAGCCCGGTCTCCTCGGCGACGAGGTCTTCGGCCTCGGCGGTCAGCTCGGCGAAGTCGGGGACGAGGGAGTCGTGGTGGTACGAATCGGCGAAGGGCTCCCGGCCGGCGACCCGGACGGCGACACGCTCGGCCAGGTCCCAGGCGACGGGATCCACTACTTCCTTGGGTACTTGAGCGAGTTCATCTTCACGAAGTACCCAATGACGGTCGCGATGACCGCAAGGACGGCGCCCACGGCGAGCGGGACCCCGATCCAGTAGTGCCAGACCTCCCCGGCGAGAACCATGGTCCCGATCCTAGAGAGGTCTACGACTCGCGCAGGATTTGGGCTCGGATCCGCTCCTTGAGCGACTCGGGGACCGACTCCCGGCACTTGGTGGAGATCACGATGCGGAGCTCGGCCTCGAAATCGTAGGCCTCGAGGCAGGGGTTGCAGTCGTCGAGGTGGCCCCGGATGTGCTCCCGGCTCTCGGCGGTGAGCTCGCCGTCGAGGAACGTGTAGAGCTCCTCCAGCGCCTGGCGGCACTCCGGCTTGGGATCGGGCTCAGCCACGGGTTGCGGGCTCCTCCGCGTGCTCGTCGTCGGCTCGGTCGACCAGGCCTCGGTCGACGGCGAAGTCGTACAACGCCTTCTGCAGCGCCTTTCTTCCTCGGTGCAGCCTGCTCATGACGGTACCGATCGGGATGTCGAGGATCTCGGCGATCTCCTTGTAGGCGAACCCCTCGACGTCGGCCAGGAGCACGGCCATCCGGAAGCTCTCCGGCAGCGACTCGAGGGCGTCCTTCACCTCGTCGTCGGTGAACAGCTCGAGCAGGGTGTCCTCGGCGCTCTTGCTGATGCGAGCCTCGTCGATGCCCCCCAGCCGGCGGTACAGGTAGAAGTCCTCGACGTCGTCGAGGTCGGTCTCCTCGGGGCGGCGCTTCTGCTGGCGGTACCGGTTGATGTAGGTGTTGGTGAGGATCCGGAACAGCCATGCCTTGAGGTTGGTGCCCTCCTGGAAGCCCCCGAAGCCGCGGTAGGCCTTCAGGTACGTCTCCTGCACGAGGTCCTCGGCATCGGCCGGGTTGCGGGTCATCCGGAGCGCGCCGGCGTAGAGCGAGTCCATGTGCTCCATCGCCTGGTCGGCGAACCGCTCCTGGTCGGCCATCGAGGGGGACCGTACCCCGCACCCGGCAGCGCACCGACCTCGGCGCCGAGACCGTCACACCCCGGTGCCAGACTGCGACCCATGGCGTTCGGTCAGCAGTCGGGACCGCCGGCGACGGCGAGACAGGTCGCGGAGCTGCTCGCGCTCCTCCAGGAGGCGGGACATGTCGACTTCCGCGACGCCCGCGGCCCGATGGGCTTCACCCAGCGCCAGGCCGGCGGCAAGTTCACCCGCGACGAAGCGACCGAGCTCATCGAGCGGCTGCAGGAGGCGGCGAGCGGGGCCGGTGGCGACGGCAGCGGCAGCGGCAGCGGCAGCGGCGAGCCCGCCACCCCGGCGCCGGTGGTGCGCCTCACCGCCGTCGAGCGGACGTTGCGGGACCTGCCCGCCGAACAGCTCGCCGCCGAGCTGCAACGCCGCGGCTGGATCGTCGTCGAGCCGTAGTCCGGTGTTCTGTGTCGCCGTTGCGTGCCGACGGCACGCAAGATCGACACGGAACGGTGACTCGCCAGCCGTGGAGCCCGAGAAGGGAATCGAACCCTTGACCTTCTCATTACGAGTGAGATGCTCTGCCGACTGAGCTACTCGGGCGCGGGACCGGCCAGGCTACCAGCGGCCCTTCCCGGCCCCGACGGCGTTCACGACCGCGCCGTCGTCGCCAGCGACGGCAGCCGGAGCAGCAGCGACTGCAGGAGCAGCGTCTCGTTGGGGTTGCGGGTGAGCGCCTCGGCGGCGTCGTCGATGGCGGCGGTGGCGGTCATGACCGCGCCGGCGTCGGGACCCGTCCCGTCGGCGAGCGCCTCGCGGTAGCGACCGGTGAGCGTGGCGAGCCCGAAGCGCAGCTCCTCGAAGCGGTGACGTCGAGCCTGGCGGCGGTGACGGGCGACCAGCTCCTTGCGCCCGGAGCCCCGCTCGCCGTTCTCCTTCACCCACGCCTCGAGCTCGGCCGCCTCCGTCGCCTGGACCTCCTTGAGCGGGTCGCCGGCGTCCTCGATGCGGCTCCGGAGCTCGTCGACGAGCGCGACGACCGCCGCACCGGTGCCGTCGAGGCGCTCCGGCACGAGCCACCACGCCTCCCGCCGCTGCCCGAGCGCGGGGTCGGCAAGCAGCACCCGGGCGCGGTCGAGATCGCCGAGCGACGCGGCGGCCGCGGCGCGGGCCCGGTCGGGCTCGGCCCCGGCGGCGAGGAGCGCGTCGACGACGGCCTCGACCGGCAGGGGCGGCACCGACAGGCGCGCGCAGCGCGACGCGATCGTGACGAGCTCGGGCGTGACGGTGTCGGCGAGGATCACGAACACCGTGGACGCCGGCGGCTCCTCGATCGTCTTGAGCAGCATCGGCGCCTGCACGACCGCGCGGTGCATCTCCCCGAGGACCACGACCCGGTAGGGCGCCTCGAGCGGGGTGCCGTAGGCCATGGGCACGATCTCGTCGCGGATCTGCTCGGCGGCGATGGCCGCCCCCTCGGGCTCCCACCGCAGGACGTCCGGGTGCTCTCCGGCCAGCACCCGCGAGCAGTCGCGGCAGGTGCCGCAGCCCCCGTCGCCGCACACGAGGGCCGCCGCGAACGCGGTTGCCGCGGCGCGCGCCCCGGCTCCCGGCGGTCCGACGAGGAGGTAGGCGTGCACGGGCCGGCGGGCGGCAGCCTGGAGCGCGGCAACCACGTCGGGATGGCCGGGCACCGTCTCCCAGATCGTCACCGCACCATCTTGGCCACTCGGGACCAGATCGTCGCCTCGATGTCCTCGACCGGCAGCGACCCGTCGACCACCAGCCACCGCTCGTCGGCGAGCGCGAGGAAGCCGTCGCGCACCCGGCGGTGGAACGCCTCGCCCGCCGCCTCCATCCGGTCGTGCTCTCGCGAGCGCCGCTCGGCGGCGACGTCGGGGGCCAGGTCGAGCAGGACGTAGAGGTCGGGCTCGAGACCACCCGTCGCGAAGCGGCTCAGCGCCCGCACCTCGTCGGCGGGCAGCCCCCGCCCGAAGCCCTGGTACGCGAGCGACGAGGCGGTGAACCGGTCGGTGACCACGTGGCGGCCGGCGGCGAGCGCCGGCTCGATCACCTCGTGGACGTGCTGGGCGCGGGCCGCCGCCATCAGCAGCGCCTCGGCGCGGGGATCCACGGCGGTCCCGGGATCCAGCAGCAGGGCCCGGATGCGCTCCCCGATCGGCGTGCCACCCGGCTCACGCGTGAGGACGGCGTCGAGCCGAGCCGCCAGCCGGGCCGCCTGGGTCGACTTGCCGCTCGCTTCACCGCCCTCGAGGGCGATGAAGCTACCCCTGGTCAACCGATGTCACGGGGCGCTCACCGGCCCGCAGCGACGAGAACGCCGCCATGCCCGCGCCGAGGATGACCACCCCCGCCAGCCACAGCGCCAGCCGCTCCCCGGGCAGGTCGATGTCGAACCCGCCGACGGTGACCGCACCGTCGAACAGCTCGTTCGACAGCCGGCCGAGCGTCTCGGCGAGCAGCGGCCCGACCGCGAACGAGAGGAGCAGGCAGAACCGGACGAGGGTGTAGAGGGCGGAGAAGATGCGGCCGCGCAGCTCGTCGACGACCGTCTCGTGCAGAATCGTGAACCCGAGCACGTAGACCGAGCCGGCGCAGATCCCGAGCACCGCGACGAACAGCACCGCGGTGGTCAGCGTGCTCATCGATGCCGCGCAGATGATGGCCGCGCCGGCGCCGACCACCGACCAGCAGAACACGCGCGCCTTGGGTAGCCGTCGCTGCATCGTGGTGACGAGCAGCACCCCGGCCGCCATGCCGAAGCCCATGCCGGTGAGCAGCAGGCCGAAGCCCGCCGACCCGCCCCCGAGCACCCCGCGGGAGAAGATGTCGCCCAGCGGGACGACCATCCCGCCGCCGATGAGGCCGGTGCTGATGCCCACCATCACCGCCCGGACGGTCGGGTTGACGAACATGAACCGCCAGCCCTCTCGCAGCTCGCGGAGCGTCGAGTAGAAGTCGATGCGGACGCGCTCGCCGGCCGCCCGCCGCCTTGCCCGCCGCGGCAGGAACAGCGTCGAGATGAGGAACGCCGACAGGCAGAATGTGAGCACGTCGAGGTAGACGGCGACCAGCTCCTGGTCGATCTTCAGGAAGCCGAGCGAGTCGATCGAGCCCAGCCAGACCGCCACCTTGGCCAGGAACGCGAACAGGAGCGTGGCGATCGGGAACGTGCCGTAGGCCGCCACCACCGACAGCGAGTTGGCAGTGGCGAGGTGGCTGGCGGGCACGATGTTGGGGACCGACGCCTCCTTGGCCGGTGACCACAGCAGCGTGCCGACCTCGAGGGCGAAGGACGCCAGCACCAGCATCCAGATGTGGTCGATGAACGGCAGGGTGAGCAGCACGCCGGCGCGCGCCAGGTCGCAACCGACCATCACCTTCTTGCGGTCCCAGCGGTCGACGAGCACGCCCGCGACCGGCGCCAGGAAGAAGCCGGGGATCATGCGGGCCGAGAGCACGAGGGACACCGCGGCCGCCGGCGAGTCGCCGCCGATGCGGGTGGCGATGGCGATGATCGCGAGGAAGCCGATCCAGTCGCCGAGCGCGGACACGACCTGGGCCAGCCACAGCCGGAAGAAGTCGTCGGACCCGAACAACCGCACGACGGCCGACGGGCGCTCGAACGGGGGCTCGGGCACGCCGGGCTCGGGGGTGGGAGCAACCGCGCCGAGGGGCTGGGTCGTGACCTCGTCGTCGTCCGGAGGCACGGCCGTCAGTCTCCCCCGGGACCGGCGGACCACAGCGCGAGCGAGGGCCACTCGACCACGGTAGGTGGGCGCACGACCCGATTGCCGGGATCCCCGACGGTCAGTCGGCGTGCTCGGTGGCGGTGTCGCCGACCGGTTCGGAGGCCGACTTCTTCGCCGCCGGGGCCCGCTTCTTGGTCGTCCCACTCGCCTTGGCCGCCGACTCCTTCGCGGCGGACTTCTTCGTGGCCGACTTCTTCGCGGCCGACTTCTTGGCCGGCGCCTTCTTCTTGGCGGGGCCCGCGTCGCGGCGGATCTGCAGCAGCTCCATCGCCCGCTCGGGGGTGATCTCCTCGACGGTGTCCCCGGCTCGCAACGACGCGTTGGTCTCCCCGTCGGTGACATACGGGCCGAACCGCCCGTCCTTGATCACCATCGGACGACCCGTGGCCGCGTCATCGCCCAGCTCGCGCAACGGCGGCTTCGGCGCTCCCCGGCGGCCGTACTGCTTGGGTTGGGCCAAGAGCGCGAGCGCCTGCTCGAGCGTGAGGTCGAACAGGAGCGGCTCGGTGTCCAGGCTGCGGGTCTCCTTGCCCTTGGCGATGTAGGGCCCGTAGCGCCCGTTCTGGGCGGTGATCTCCTCGCCATCGGCGGGGTCGACGCCGACGACGCGCGGCAGCGAGAGCAGCCGCAGCGCGTCCTCGAGCGTGATCGTCTCGAGCGCCATGTCCTTGAACAGCGATGCCATCTTCGGCTTCTGCTTCGGCGGCAGGGTGTCGGCGTCGCCGAGCTGCACGTATGGGCCGAACCGCCCCAGCTTGGCGTAGACGGGTAGGCCGCTGTCGGGATCGGTGCCGATCGGATCGTCGCCCTTCGGCGCCGCCAGGAGCTCCATCGCCTTCTCGAAGCTGAGCTCGTCGGGAGGAAGGTCCTGCGGCACCGACGCCGTGTCGTCGCCCCGCTTGACGTAGGGCCCGAACTTGCCGTTGCGGACGACCACCGGTTCGCGGTTCTCGTCGGTGCCGATCGCCACCGCGTTGATCAGGGCGGGGTCGGCCTCGGCGAGCGCCCGCTGCACGAGATCGGTGAGACCGGGGGTGCCGTTGCCGAACCAGAACCGGTGCAGCCATGGCTCCCGCTGCTGCCGGCCGGCGGCGATCTCGTCGAGGTCGTCCTCCATCCTCGCCGTGAAGTCGAACTCCACGAGCTCGGCGAAGTGGCCGGTGAGCAGGTTGACGACTGCGAAGGCGTCCCACGTCGGGACCAGCGCCTGGCCCTTCTTGAACACGTAGCCGGCGTCCTGGATGCGGCTCATGATCGACGCGTACGTCGACGGCCGGCCGATGCCGAGCTCTTCGAGGGTCTTCACCAGCGTCGCCTCGGTGTACCGGGCCGGGGGTTGCGTGCGGTGGCCGTCGGCCGCCAGCTCTGGGGCCGGGAGCGCGTCGCCCTCGGCGAGTGCCGGCAGCCGGGCCTGGTCGTCCCCCTCCTCCTCGGCGTCCTCGCCGCTGAACCCGTAGACGGCGAGGAACCCCGGGAACGTGACGGTCCGGCCGGACGCGCTCCACTCGGTGTGGCGGGCGGCGGCGCTCGATCCCCCGGCGGCGGGCGCGTCGATCTTGACCGTGACGGTGTTCAGCCGGGCATCGACCATCTGGGAGGCGAGCGTGCGCTGGTAGATGAGGCGGTAGAGGGTGAGGTCGTGACCGCGAAGCTCGCCGTCGAGCTGCTCGGGCGACCGCCACCGGTCGCCGGCGGGCCGGATCGCCTCGTGCGCCTCCTGGGCGTTCTTCGCCTTCTTGGCGTACACCCGGGGCTGGTCCGGCAGGTGGTCGCGGCCGAAGGTCTCCTGGACGATGCTGCGGGCGGTGGCCAGCGCCTCCCCCGAGAGCGTCGTCGAGTCGGTCCGCATGTAGGTGATGTAGCCCCGCTCGTAGAGGCCCTGCGCCACCTGCATCACCTGCCGGGCGCTCATGCGCAGCCGGCTCCCTCCGACCTGTTGCAGCGTCGAGGTGATGAACGGCGGCCGCGGCCGCTGCTTCGACTCCTTCGACTCGACCGACCGCACCGTGAAGGTCGAGCCGTCGAGCGCGGTCACGAGCTCGCGCGCGCCGGCCTCGTCGAGCACCACGACGCCCGCCTTCGCCGCGCCCGTCTGGTCGAAGTCCTTCCCGCTGGCCACTCGCGCGCCGTCGATCGCCTGCAGGGTGGCCTTGAACTCGGGAGTGGTCGGGAACTGCGCCGCGAGGTCCCAGTAGCCGGCGCTGACGAACGCCATCCGCTCCCGCTCCCGCTCGACCACCAGGCGGACGGCCGGCGACTGGACCCGCCCGGCCGACAAGCCCTGGCGGATCTTGCGCCAGCACACCTCCGAGACCGGGTAGCCGAAGAGCCGGTCGACGATGCGCCGCGACTCCTGGGCGTCCACGAGGCCCATGTCGACCTGCCGGGCGCTGCCGATGGCCTCGTCGATGGCGGCGCGCGTGATCTCGTGGAACACCATGCGCCGCACCGGGACCCGCGGCTTCAGCACCTCCTGGAGGTGCCAGGCGATGGCCTCACCCTCGCGGTCCTCGTCGGTGGCGAGGTACAGCTCGTCGGCGTCCTTCAGCGCCGCCTTCAGGTCGGCGATGACGTCCTTGCGCGCCCTGACCTCGTAGTCGACCTTGAAGTGGTTGTCGACGTCGACCGAGAGCCCCCGGGTCGGGAGGTCACGGATGTGCCCGTAGGACGCGAGGACGACCCACTCCGACCCGAGGAAGGAGCTGATGGTCTTCGCCTTGGCGGGCGACTCGACGATCGCAAGTTTCGTCATGCCTTTTCAATGGCAAGCAGGTCCCGACGCCTCTTGTCAAGCGCCGGGACCAGATCGCCGGACTAGACAAACGCCGAAGCGAAGATCAGCGAGACGATCGTCATCACCTTGATGAGGATGTTCATGGACGGCCCCGCGGTGTCCTTGAAGGGGTCGCCCACGGTGTCGCCCACCACCGCGGCCTTGTGCGGATCGGAGCCCTTCCCGCCGTGGTGGCCGGCCTCGATGTACTTCTTGGCGTTGTCCCAGGCGCCGCCGGCGTTGGCCATGAAGATGGCGAGGGAGAACCCGACGACGAGGGCGCCGGCGAGGAACCCGCCGAGGGCGTTGACGTCGACGAAGCCGATGACGAGCGGGACGGCGACGGCGAGGCCGCCGGGGATGAGCATCTCCCGCAGCGCGGCCGCGGTGGAGATGTCGACGCACTTGGCGTACTCGGGCACCACACCCTCGGCGCCCTCGCGCAGGCCCGGGATCTCGCGGAACTGGCGGCGCACCTCCTCGATCATCTTGTTGGCGGCGCGGCCGACCGCATCGATGGTCAGCGAGGCGAAGAGGAACGGCAGCATGGCGCCGAGGAAGAGCCCGATGAACACCTCGACCTTGCCGACGTTCAGGTCGAGGACGTGGCCCTCGACGAGCAGCGACGCCTCGAAGGCCTTGAACAACGCGAGCGCGGTGAGCGCGGCGGAACCGACGGCGAAGCCCTTGGCCACGGCGGCGGTGGTGTTGCCGAGTGAGTCGAGGCTGTCGGTGACCTCGCGCACCTCGGGCGGCATGTGCGCCATCTCGGCGATGCCGCCGGCGTTGTCGGCGATCGGCCCGTAGGCGTCGACGGACACGACGACGCCGGTGGTGGCGAGCATGCCGATGGCGGCCACCGCGATGCCGTAGATGCCGAGGCCTTCGACGGCCTGCTCACCGCCCCAGTAGGCGACGCCGACGCCGACGACGACGAGGATCACCGACGCCGCCACCGACACCATGCCGGCGGAGATGCCGCCGAGGATCGTGGTCGCCGGTCCGGTCTCGGACTGGGCCGCGATCTTCTTCACCGGGCCGTAGTGGTCCGAGGTCCAGATCTCGGCGACCTTGCCGATGGCATAGCCGACCGCGAGACCGCCGATCACGGCGATGGGCAGGCCCCACCAGCTCTCGATGGCGTCGCTGTCGTTCAGCATGACGGCGGCCAGGCCGAACACGCCGGCGACGGTCAGCAGGGCGGCGACGTTGGTGCCGCGGTGCAGGGCCTTGCTGAGGTCGTGCACGTTCGTGCTGCCCGAGGACTTGACGAGGAAGGCGCCGATGATCGACGCCACCATGCCGACGGCGGCGATGGCGAGCGGGAACAGGAACAGCTCCGGTACGCGGTCGAGGGTGACCGGGACGCTCACGCCGTTCACGACGAGCACGGGGATGAACGCGGCGAGAGCGATGGGCGCGATGATCGAGCCGCTGTAGGACTCGAAGAGGTCGGCGCCCATGCCGGCGACGTCGCCCACGTTGTCGCCCACGTTGTCGGCGATGGTGGCCGGGTTGCGGGGGTCGTCCTCGGGGATGCCGGCCTCGACCTTGCCGACGAGGTCGGCACCGACGTCGGCGGCCTTCGTGTAGATGCCGCCGCCGACGCGGGAGAACAGCGCGATCGAGCTCGCGCCGAGACCGAAGGTCGTGATCACGCTGAACGGATCGTCGACCTCGAGCCACTCGACGTAGACCAGGTAGCTCAGCGCGATGCCGAGCAGCGACAGCCCGGCGACGGTGAAGCCCATGACGGCGCCGCCCCGGAACGCGACCGGCAGCGCCTTCTGGGCGCCGGTCCGGGCCGCCTCCGCGGTGCGGGCGTTGGCCAGGGTGGCGATCGTCATCCCGATGAAGCCGGCGAGGCCGGAGAGGAGGGCGCCGGTGATGTAGGCGATGGCGCCCCACGGCCGGCCGTAGTCGAGGAAGACGGCGATCAGCACCGTCATCAGCACGACGAAGCCGGCCACCCAGGTGTACTCCCGGCGCAGGAACGCTCGGGCCCCGGCCTGGATGGCGGTCATGAGCTCGACCATCCGGGGGTTGCCGGGATCGGCCTTCTTCACCCAGGTGTAGAAGTAGGCGGCCAGTGCCAGACCGGCGATCGCCGTGCCAGCGGAGATGTACGGGATGGCGTCCACACGCGCTCCTGAGGGTCGTCGACCGGCCGGTCGGGCCACCGCGCCGGGGTTTTGGACTGACGGAAACTAACGTTTCACGACCCTGAAAGGTCAAATCCCCAGGTGAGGGGCGGTGACGGGGGCCGGTTCAGCTCGAGCGGTCGTCGGGTTGGACGAAGACCTGGTTGGCGATGGATGCCCCCAGCGTGCGGTCCTGGCCCGCCACCCGCAGGACCAGGGGGCCGTCGAAGGGGTGCTTCTCGATGACCTCGACCCGCACACCGGGCCGGAGCCCGAGCGTGTCGAGGAACTCGACCACCTCGGGGTCGGTGCTCCCCGGCACCGCCACCACCGCCACGGCGCCGGGCTCGAGCGCGTAGAGGGGAGGCATCGACGGGATGTCGACCGCTTCGAGCTCGGGGATCGGGAAGCCGTGCGGGCACGTCTCGGGGCGGTCGAGGGCGCGGTAGATCCGGTCCTCGACCTCCTGGGGCAGCTCGTGCTCGAAGGACCCGGCCAACCGGTCGGCCTCGTTCCACGCATAGCCGAGCATGTCGGCGAGGAACCGCTCGACGATGCGGTGCCGGCGGATGCAGGCGATGGCGAGGCGGCGACCGGTGCCGGTGAGCTCGACGCCGTGGTACGGGCGATGGTCGACCAGGTCGCGCTCGGCGAGGCGCTTCACCGTCATGGTGACCGTCCCGGGGGCGACGCCGAGCTGCTCGGCGAGCGCACCGGTCTGCGCCTCGGGGCGATCGCGGGTCAGCCGGTAGATGGCCTTCAGCGTCTCGCGCTCGGACTTCGTGACAGTCGCATCCATGTCTTCGAGACGTCGAAAACTAGGTTTCGCCGTCTCGAACGTGCGAATCAGCGCGCCGTCGGCCGCCGGCCGGTGAGGCGGAGCCAGGTGTAGCCGGCGGTGCCGGCGACGACGCTGGCGGCGAGGATGCCGAGCTTGGCCTCGTCGTTGAGGGCGGCGACGTCGAAGGACAGGCCGGCGACGAAGAGGGCGACGGTGAAGCCGATGCCGGCCACCATGGCGAGGCCGAACATGTGGCTCCACGTCGTCGCCGACGGCAGCCGGCCGACCCCCAGCCGCACCGCCAGGTAGGTGGCGGCGAACACGCCGGTGGTCTTGCCCACCACCAGACCGGCGGCGACCCCGAGGGCGATGCGATCGAACGACGCGCCGCCGAGCTCCACCCCGGCGTTGGCCAGGGCGAAGGTCGGCACGATGAGGAAGCTCACCCACGGTGCGAGCCCGTGCTCGAGGCGATCGAGCGGCGAGGAGGTCTCGGTGACGAGACGCCCGAGCTCGCGGAGCCTCGACTCGCTCTCCTCGTGCTCGTCGTGGGCGGCCGGACCGGAGGCGAACGCGGCGCCGACCTGGTCGACCAGCGGGCGGGCGTTGGTGGCGAACCGGGCGGGGTCGTAGAACGACCACGCCGGGCACAGGAGGCCGAAGGCGACCCCGGCGAGGGTGGCGTGCACCCCCGACTCGTGCAGGGCGTACCAGCAGGCGACGCCCAGCGCGATGTACGGCACCAGCGAGCGGACCTGCACCCGCTTGAGCCAGTACGCGACGACCACCGTCGACACCGCGAACAGCAGCCACTCGAAGGACAGCCCGGCGGTGTAGAAGACGGCGATCACCACGATGGCGCCGAGGTCGTCGACGATGGCCAACGTCAGCAGGAAGAGCTTCGCTCCCGACGGCACCCGGGTGCCGAGCAGCGACACGACGCCGGCGGCGAACGCGATGTCGGTCGCCATCGGGATGCCCCAGCCGTTGCTGCCCGGCTGCCCGGCGTTGAACCACACGTAGATCAGGGCCGGCACCACCATGCCGCCGATGGCGGCCACCGCCGGGAGCGCGGCGGCGCGCGGGTCGCGCAGCTCGCCCACCCGGAGCTCGCGCTTGATCTCGAGACCGACGACGAAGAAGAAGATGGCCATCGCCGCGTCGTTGACCCAGCCGCGGAGCGAGAGGTGGACGTGGGCGAGGTCCCCGAGGGCGACCTCGAGGTCGGTCGCCCACAGGGTCTCGTAGGCCTCCTTCCACGGCGAGTTGGCCCACACCAGAGCGGCGACCGCCGCCACCATCATCACGGCGCCGCCGGCGGCCTCGATCCGCATGAACCGCTGCGCGGGACGCACGAAGGCCCGCGGCACGAACCGGTTGGACTGCGACCACGTGTGCCGGACCTCGTTCATGCGGGCGACATCATGACGGGTCAAAGGGCGGCGCGCCGAACCCGCCCCGCCGAGCTGTTGAGCAGGTGGCCGGGTGGGTACCGGCAGGGCATGGACCTTGCCGACCTCGCCACCCTGCGCGGACCCTTCGCCACCGTGTACCTGACCACCCGGAGCGACATCCCGCAGGCGGGCGCCGAGCTGGGCACCCGCTGGAAGTCGGTCCGGCGGGGCCTCGAGGACCAGGGGGCCTCCGGCGAGGTGCTCGCCGCCCTCGACGGGGCCCTCGACGCCGCCGACCACGCCGCCGGCTCGACGCTGGCCCTGGTGGCGACGGACGCCGGCGTCGTCGTCGAGGCCCACCTCCCGGACCCGCCGCGCGCCGACGCCGGATGGCTGGGCGAGCTGCCCCGGCTGGCGACGCTCATCGAGGCCCGCCAGCGTCAGCTGCCGCACCTGCTCGTGCTCGCCGACCGCACCGGCGCCGACCTGTTCGGGGTCACGGCGTCCGGCCGGTCGATCGTGATCGAGGCCGGCGACGGCGACGCCGAGAACGTGCAGAAGGTCGTGTCGGGCGGTTGGTCCCAACGCCGGATCCAGCAGCGCGCGGTCAACACCTGGGAGGAGAACGCCGGGGAGGTGGCCGAGGACGCGGCCCGCCTGGCGAAGCGCATCGACGCCCGCCTCGTGCTCGTCGGCGGCGACGTGCACGCCGTGCGGTTCCTCGAGGACGCGCTGCCGAAGGACATCCGGCCGCTGGTGCGCGAGATCGACGGCGCCACCCGGCATCCCGACGGCGGGGCCGACCACGTCGTCGACGACGTGCAGCGCCTCGTCGAGACGGTGGTCGCCACCGAGACGGCCGAGCTGCTGGCCGCGTTCAAAGAGGAGCGGGGCCAGGGCGACCGCGCCGCCGACGGACCGGCGCGGGTCATCGAGTCGCTCCAGTGGGCGAAGGTGCAGACCCTCCTCGTGCACGACGACCCAGAGGACGTGCGGACCGCGTGGTTCGGTCCGGAACCGCTTCAGGTCGGCATCGACGAGGCGACGGTCCGGGCGATGGGCGTCGACGAGCCGCGGGAGGGGCGCTCGATCGACGTGTGCATCCGCGCCGCGCTCGGCTCGGGCGCCGAGGTCCGGATCGTGCCGGGGGCGGTCCTCGACCGCAACCTCGGCGCCGTCCTCCGCTTCTGAGCGGAGAACCGCCTCCTCAGGCGGTGGCGGCGCCGGCGCCGGCCACGGCGTCGTCGACGGTGTCGAACAGCTGGAAGACCTTCGTGAGGCCGGTGACCTCGAACACCTTGCGGATGCGCGCCTGCGTGCAGACGAGGTAGAGGTCGCCGTCGTTGGAGCGGACTCGCTTCAGCGCGCCGACCAGCACGCCGAGCCCCGTCGAGTCGAGGAAGTCGACGGCATCGAGGTTGACGATGATCTGGTTGCTGCCCTGGGCGACGAGGCCGTGGAGCTGCTCGCGGAGGCGGGGGACGGTGGCGACGTCGACCTCGCCCGACACCGCGAGCACCGCGAACCCGTCGCGCTCCTGTACGTCGAGACCGAGATCCATTCGATTGCTGCTCCTTGTCGCGGCGATGGGGCGCCCGAGAGGGCGCGTGACCAGCCCACGGTACCCATCTGTGCCAACCGCTATCCCGAACGAGCGTTCCCGCTCGGGCTCCCGGTCAACGGCGAGAACGGCTCGTACGCGGCCTCGCGCGCGGCGCGCCGGGTGACGTGCATGATCACCGCCGCGCCCACGAGCACGGCCAGCCCCCCGGCGAGAAAGGCGAGCCGCTGCTTCTCGTCGAGCAGCTCGTCCTCGTCGAACACCCGCACGACGGCCTGGTCGCCGACCGGAGGCGCCGTCGGCGCCGCGGCCTGCGCGCGGGTGGTGTCGAAGGGCAAGGTCTCGTCGAAGCCGGTGTCGATCGTGGTCGGCGGGCCGAGTCGGGGCGGCGCCTGCGCCCGCGACCGCACGGAGGAGAGGCCACCGGACCCGGGGGCGCCCCGCGTCTCCGCGGTCGTCGCCTCGCCGGCGATCTGCGGGTCGGCACCGGCACCGGTGCCGTCGCCCCCACCGGCGGCCGCATCGTCGTCCGGCGTGGCCGGCACGTCGACCGAGACGGTGGTCGGCCGCGACGACACCTGGGGCACGGTGTCGTCGGGACCGCGGCGGACGGCCGTCACCGAGTAGCGGCTGGTGCCACCGGTCGGCGGTTCCGGATCGACGAAGCGAGTGGTCTCCCCGGCGTCGAGCTGGCCGAGCGGCTCGCCGTCACGGGCGATCACGTAGCCGAGGAGGTCGGGCTCGGTGCCGCCGGGCCAGCTGAGCACGACGCGACCGGCGTCACCGACCATCTCGAGCTCGGCGTCGACGTAGGCGACCGGGGCCGGCGGGATGGCGACGGCGACGAAGAGCGGCATCACGTGCGGCGGGGGCGAGCCGCCGCCGATCCCGCCGCTGGCGTTGGCCTGGGCGTTGGCCCGCACCTCGTAGACGAGGTTGCACGGGAACGAAGCGGTGAGGTGGAAGATGACGCCGTTGCCGGACGGCTCCGTGGCGGTCGAGGGTTCGGCGCTCGCCTCGCAGTCCGATGGCGGGGGCGCGTCGAGGTTGGGCACGAGGAAGGCGTTCACCGAGGCGATCCCGTTCGGATGGCTCACGTGACCGCTGAGCCGCTGGACCTGCTGGAGGTACGCGAGCGGCTTGCCGTCGCGCACGCCCGACGGAGCCGGGTCGTTCCAGCCGCCGGAGTAGCCCTCCTGGGCCCAGGCCGTCGGCATCGCGACGACCGCCATGGCGGCGACGGCGAGCAGCAGCCGGCGCATCACGCGGCGACGGTCTCGCCCACGAGCTCGGCCTGGACGATCAGCCGCTGCGCGGCCGAGCCCTTCGGGTGACAGGTGGTGAGCGTGAGCGTCGGCACCGGGGTCGGGCCCACCACGTGCGTGTCGCCGGGCATCACGACGAACGGGGGCTTGGTCATGCGGTAGGTGCAGGACCCGATCGGGGTCTCGAGCACGATGGTGTCGCCCGGCTTCAGCAGGTCGAGGTTGTGGAACGGCTTGCCGTAGGTCGTGCGATGGCCGGCGATCCCCACGTTGCCGGGCTCGCAGGGCAGCGGTGTCTGCGGGTAGTGGCCGGCACCGGCCCGCAGCGCGCTCATCGTGGTCCCCTCGACCACCACGACGTCGACGTCGATGGCCTCGATCTTGATCCGGGTCAGGGCGTCACCGGTCCCCACCGCCCCGGCGCGGTAGGCCTGCTCCAGCTCGGGACTGACCAGCTCGCGGTCGAGCCGCTGCTGGACCCTCGCCTGGTAGAGGTTCGTGTAGAAGGGATAGCCGAGCAGCCCGATCGCCACGGCCACCATCACGAGCGACGCCCCCGACAGGCTCCAGCGGGCCCACCGCCGGCGGCGCAGGACGTCGACGACCTTGCCGAGCGGGTCGGTCGGTGCCGGGCGCATCGCCTCGACGGGCTCGCTCAGCACCGAGTGCATCTGGCTGCGCGAGCGCCGACCCGCCACCACGAGCAGGGCGACGAACACGACCGCGACCAGCGCGATGGCGACGATCTGGATCATGGGTTCCTCAACGGTAACGGTGGGATGTGAGAGTGAACCAACGGTGGAGCGGGACGCCCCGGAGCCGCGCTCCGGGGCGTCCCGTCATTCGGGCTACGCCCGGCCGATCAGCGCCCGGCGGGCGAGGACGGCCAGGGCCAGCAGGCCGGCGCCGAGGATGGGCAGCGCCGGGTCGGAACCGGTCCGGGGGAGATCGCCGGCGGGCAGGGCCATGGCCGGGATGAGGGCACCGCCGGAGCCGGCGGTCACGCCACCGGTGGCGATGTCGATGCCGCCGGTGGGCAGGCCCCGGAACAGGGAGATGCTGGTGCTGGTGGCGTAGGGGTTGCCGTCGGCGTCGGTGCCGGCGGTGGCCACCGAGACGCAGGTCTCGAGCGGGGTGTCGGTCAGGATGCACTGCTCGACGCCGGGGGCGACGGTGATCGGCTCGGCCGACAGGCCGAGCGCATCGGTGAGGGCCGTCGAGCCGAAGGCGATCGTGACCGCCGAGGCCGAGTACTCGGGCGCGTTGCGCTCGCCGGTCAGGCGGTTGTAGCTGGCGACCGACTTCGCGTCACCAACGGTGATCGTCACGAGCGGCTCACCCGGCAGCAGGTCGTCGGGCAGGAGGCCGTTCGTGGCGCCCAGCTCGTTGACCGGGAGCAGCTCGATGCGGATGCCCTGCGAGTGCGCCCGGGCCGAGATGGTCTCGGCGGTGGAGGTCACCTCCGCCAGCGCCGGCGCCACCACGATGCGGGCCGTGGAGTTGAGCGTCAACGTGTCGTTCAGGACGTCCTGGACGGTCGTCACGGTGTCGTCGACCAGGTCGCCGATCGGGTTGCCGGTGAGCGCCTCGACCAGCGGGTTGAGGACCTCCTCGAACACCTGGTTCACGCCGTCGACCACGGGCTCCTGCAGGCCGAGGGTGTCGAGCACCTGCGACACCGACGGCTCGAGCACGACCTGGGCGCCGAGGCCGCGGGCGTAGGGAAGGGCGCCATCGACGCGTGCTTCGACCTCGGGGCACACGACGTCGATCCGGGCGACGCCGGGGACCGCCTCGAGCTCGTCGAGCAGGCAGGACTCCGGCTGGACCTTCTGGCCGGGGCTGTTCGCGCCGGAGGCGGTCGCCTCGAGCATCCCCGAGTCGGCGAGGCCCGGCAGCAGCAGCATGCTGGCCGTGGCCGCCGAAGACGGGTCGTTGTTCAGGTCGGCGGTGACCCGGCTCCCGGTCAGCTGGTTGCCGGCGATCGAGATGGTGAGGGCCTCCGCGTTGGCCCGGGCGCCGTACGTGTCGGCACCGGTGGCCGCACCCTGCGCTCCCGCGACGCCGCCGACCATGGCGGTGGTGGCAAGGACCGAGAGACCGAGGAGGGCCAGACGAGAGTGCTTCCGCATGCACGTGCTCCGATGTGCTCCGCCCGAACGCCGTCGTCCGGGAGTGGGACTGAGTGGACATGACCATGGCGTCAATGGCCCGGTCTTCCGAACAGACGTGAGATTCGGCGGTCGGTGACGCGGTCCTTCGGAAATGTTTCGTCCGTCATGGATTTGTCATACGGATCGTCTAACTCTCGACACGCATCGTCACAGTCGCCTGCAACCGGACGTCCCCCACCAGCCGGCCGACCACCGGGACGTCGGTGGGTGACCGGTAGCTGAGGGTGGCGGTGACCCGGCTGCCGGCCCCGCCCCGGCCGCTGAGCACCACGTCGAGCCGATCGGGGTCCAAGCGGCTGCCCTGCTCCGCCCCGCGACGGCCGGCGTCGGGGTCGTCGGCCACGGCTGCCTCCCGGGCGGCCTCCCTCGCCGCGTGGGTGAGCAGCACCTGATCGCGCACGACGAGCCCGACCTGCAGGAGGAGCAGGGCGAGCAGGGCGAGCAGCGGGAGGGCGAGCGCCAGCTCGACCGCCGCCTGCCCGCCCTCCCGCCGGGTCACGACTTCACCATCTTCACGAGGGAGTCGAAGATGGTGTCGAGCAGCTGGCCGACCTTGCCGCCCGACTTGGCCCACATGGCGATCAGCAGGGCGACCGACGCGGCACCGAGCAGCACCAGGGCGTACTCGGCGGTGGCCTGGCCCCGCTCGTCGCCGAGGCGGTCGCGGAGTCGGTGGGGGACGGACAGGGCGAGCAGGTGCACGCGCACCACGAGCTCGAGCATGGGGCTCTCCTCGTCGTTGGGGATCAGAGGCGCAGCGCCGCGATGGCACCGGCGATCAGCGGTGCGACGGTGAGCAGCCCGAAGGCCGGCAGCACGCAGCACACGAGGGGGAAGAGGAGCTTGACCGGGACCTTGCGGGCCGCTTCCTCGGCCCGCCGGCGCCGGTCGGCCCGGACCTCGGCGGCCAGTCGCTCCAGCGCGTCGCCGAGCGGGGCGCCGTAGCGATCGGAGGCGACGAGCGCGGCGACGAGCGGCCGGGTCACCTCACCGGCCCGGACCGGGATGTCGGCGAGGGCATCGCCGAGGCGGCGTCCGAGGGCGACCTCGCCGAGCACCGCCTCGAGCTCGCCGGCGAGCGGCCCCCGGGCACGGCGGGCGACGGCGTCGACCGCGAGGGGGACCGTGAGCCCCGAGGCCACCGCGAGGTGGAACAGGTCGACGACCTCGGGGAGCGATCGCACCACCTCCTCGGCTCGGCGCTGGCTCGCTCGTCGCGCCCGCATCATCGGGACGGCGCAGCACCCGAACGCGAGCAGTGGCACCAGCAGCAGCGGCAGGACGGCCGCGGCGAGCGTGACGAGCACCGGCGTGAGGACGAGGCCGGGCCGGCGCGGCGGTCCGGCGACGGGATGGACGGGTCGCGCCGGTCGAGGCCGGACGGTCCACGCCCCCCACAGCACGAGCGCCAGCCAGGCGAGCGGCAGCACCGTCATGTGACCACCGCGATCACCCGGCGCATCCACCACCAGCCGAGGGCATCCAGTCCGAGCCCGCCCCCCAGGCAGGCGAGCCCGAGCGGCGTGCCCAGCAGGAACGAGAGCGTGGCGCCGTCGGCGGTCGCCGCGAGCAGCGCGAACGCCACCGGGGCCAACACGATCACGAGGGCCGACAACCGCGCCTGTGACGACAGCGCCCGGACCTCGCCGCTGATCCCGAGGTTCGTGCGCAGGGTGGCGGCGACGCCGTCGATGGCCTGCGCCGAGGCTCCGCCCGTCTCCGCACCGAGGCCGAGGGCGGCGGTGGCGAGCCGGACGCCCGGCAGCGGGCGCGATGCCGCCCACCGTTCCAGGGAGGCGGCGAGCGGCGCGCCGGCACCGATCTCGGTCACGACCCGCGTCAGGTCGGCTGCCAGGGGCCCGCGGGTTGCGCCCGCTGCCTCCTCGACGGCCTGGCGCAGGGAGCCACCGCTGCGCAACGAGCGGGCGATGGCATCCAGCGCGTCGGGAAGCGCCTCGTCGACCTGTCGATCACGGCGGTGGCGCAGCAGCCGGTCGGCAGCGTCGACGACGGCCGGCGGCAACCGTGGTGGGCGGCGGCGGCTCCCGACGCGCCGCCGAGCGGCGCGGTGGCCGGCCGCGGCGACGGCGGCGCGCGCCGCGGTCGCGGTCAGCAGCGCCAGGGCGAGCGCGGCGGCGATCACCGCGACCTCGGAGGCCGGGTGACTGCGGTTCGTTCACCCACGACGCGGACCCGCTCGGGACCGGCGACGACCTCGGCCACGTCGGTGACGGCGCGCCGCCCGTCGGGGTGGCGCGCGATCTGCACGACGAGGTCGACGGCCGCCGCCAGCTGGTCGCGCACGGCGTCGAGTGGGAGCGCGACGTCGCCGGTGAGGACCATCGTCTCCAACCGGCGCAGGGCGTCGGCCGGGCTGTTGGCGTGGCAGGTCGACAGCGACCCCTCGTGGCCGGTGTTCATCGCCTGCAACATGTCGAGCGCCTCGGGGCCGCGGACCTCGCCGACGACGATCCGATCGGGCCTCATGCGAAGCGCGTTGCGCACGAGGTCGCGGACCGACACGTGCCCGGCGCCCTCGGCGTTGGCCGGCCGGGCCTCGAGCCGCACGACGTGGTCGCGCTCGAGGCGGAGCTCGGCGGCGTCCTCGACGGTGACGACCCGCTCGTGCGCGGGGATGTGGGCGGCGAGGGCGTTGAGCAGGGTCGTCTTCCCGGCCCCGGTGCCGCCCGAGACGATCACGTTGAGTCGGGCCTGCACGGCCCACACCAGCAGTTCGGCGATCGCCGCGCCGCAGATCGCCTCGAGCGGGATGCCCCGCACCGAGAAGCGGCGGATCGTCAGGTACGGCCCGTCCACGGCGAGCGGCGGGACCACGGCGTTGACCCGCGACCCGTCGGGCAGGCGGGCGTCGACCAGCGGCGACGACCGGTCGATGCGCAGCCCCAGCGGGCCCACCACCCGCTCGACGAGGTGCTCGATGGTGGGCCGGTCGAGCTGCAGCGGGAGTCGCTCGAGCCGACCGCCGCGCTCGACCCACACCGGGCCGGGACCGTTCACCATCACCTCGGTGACGGCCGGGTCGGCGAGCAGCGGCTCGAGCGGCCCGAGGCCCCGGGCCCGCGCCGTGACCCGCTCGACCACCTCGGCCAGAGCGGGACCGTCGAGCAGCGGTGCCTCGGCGCGGGTGATGGCCTCGACCGCCGCCGCCAGGTCACCGCCTCGCTCGCCGCCGTCGAGCAGCCGGCGGTGCACCCGTTCGGCCAGGGCGACGGTGGCGGCGTCAGGCGGCATGGCGGAGCGAGCGCTGGAGCCGGCGGGGGACGCGGGCACCGAGGCTCCCGGCGTCGACGGCCCGGGCGACGGCGGGATCGACGGCCACGACGGCCCGCACCGGCACCTGGAGCACCGCCTCGACGTCCTCGACGGTGAGGCTGCGCCCCGGCTCGTCGACCAGCACCACACCCGAGGGCCGGAGCGGGAATGCCGCCGCCCGGCGCAGCGCGAGGTAGCAGGGTCGGAGCACGAGCAGCGACGAGGTGGCTGCCGCCGCCACCGCCAGGCGCGGGCCGCGCGGCATCGACCCGCAGTCGGCCACGACCGGGCGGGCGTCGGCCCCGAGGAGGGCGGCGAGCACCTCGCCCCGGCCGTCGGGGGCGCCGTCGAGGGAGCCGCCGGCGGGCAGCACGCGGACGTCGGCCGGTCCGGCGACCTCGAGCCGGGCCAACGCGTCGGCGGGGACGCTCTCGCCGGCCGCGAGCCAGTCGGCGAGTCCGGGACCCGACGGCTCGGGCATGCCCAGCACCGCGGGCACGTCGCCGGCGAGGTCGGCGACCAGCGCGCCACCGGCGCGCGCGAGCAGGGACGCGAGTGACACGGCGACCACGGTCGTGCCGCAGCCGCCCTTCGCCGACCAGCAGGCGACGAGCATGGGTTCCTCCGGAGCCGGACCCTCTCGGGTTCGCATCGACGGGGGAAGCCGGGACGAGCGCTCCCGAACCTAACCGGGACGAAACGGACCGGCAAGGGTCGGCTCGTAGGCTCGGTCGCGGTGACCGACGAGCACGGGAGCGCGACCCCGAACGCCGCCGCCTTCTTCGACCTCGACAAGACCGTGATCGCCCGCGCCTCGATGGTGGCGTTCAGCTCGTCGTTCCAGCGGGCCGGCCTGCTCTCGCGGTGGGTGCTGCTCCGCGCGCTGTGGGGCCAGCTCGTCTACCTCTGGCTGGGAGCCGACGAGAAGAAGCTGACCAAGACCCGCGACGCCGCCCTCAAGCTGACCCGCGGATGGGAGCAGGAGCGGGTGCGGGCGATCGTGCGGGAGGCGATCGAAGAGGTGATCGAACCGATCGTCTACGAGGAGGCACTCGAGCTCATCCGCAGCCACCGCGCCGAGGGTCGTCTGGTGGCGATCGTGTCGGCCGCGCCCGTCGAGGTCGTCGAACCCCTCGCCGAGCACCTCGGCGCCCACCTGGCCGTCGCCACCGAGGCGAAGGTCGACGACGAAGGCCGCTACAGCGGCGAGCTCGTCCGCTACGCGTACGGGCCGGCGAAGGCCGACGCAGTCCGCGAGCTGGCGGCCGCCCGGCACCTCGACCTGGCCGAGTGCTACGCCTACTCCGACTCGGTCACCGACGTGCCGATGCTGGACCTCGTCGGCCACCCGGTCGCGGTGAACCCCGACCGGCCGCTCCTGCGGGTGGCGACCGAGCGCGGGTGGGAGGTCGTGCGCTTCGTCAAGCCCGTCCGCCTGCGCGACCGCGTCCCGATGCCCTCGCCGGCGCAGACCGCGGCGGCCGGGGGCGGGGTGGGCGCGCTGGTGGCCGCCGCCGCCATCGTGTGGTGGCGGCTGCGGCGCGATCCGCCGGCGCCGCCGCCGGGCCGGATGGCCCGGCTCTGGCCCTCTATGCCTCGCGGAGCTTCTTCGCCGCGAACGCGCCGAGGCCGAGGAGGAGCAGGAGCAGCAGGAGCTTCTTCACGGCGGCAACCGTAGCGGCCCACCTCCGGAACCACCGACGGGCGGCGGGCGTCTGACGGACCGTGGAAGCCACACGAGCGCGCACCGCCTCCCGCCAGGACGCGTTCCGGGCGGTCGTCGGGGAGGTGTACGAGCCTCTCCAGCGATACCTCCGTCGCCGCTCGGCGCCCGAGGATGTCGACGATCTCCTCGACGAGGTGCTCCTCGTGGTGTGGCGCCGCCTCGAGGACGTACCCGCCGACGGCGCGCTTCCGTGGGCCTACGGGGTCGCTCGCCGCTGCCTCGCCAACCACCGGCGCGCCGGTCAACGGCGGACCCGGCTCCTCCAGCGGGTCGGCGCCGGGTTCCGGGAGCCGACCGGCCCCGACTGGACCTCGGAAGCGGACGCGGCGCTGCACCGAGCGCTGGACCGGCTGCCCGAGCGCGACCGCGAGGTGATCCGGCTGTGGGCCTGGGAGCGACTCGAGCCCCGGGAGATCGCGGCGGTTCTCGACACCACGCCCAACGCCGTCAGCGTGCGGCTCGGTCGGATCCAGCGCCGGTTGGCCGATGAGCTGTCTCGACAGGATCGGGTCCCCTCCGGACAGGAGCGGGACGGAAGCTGCGAGGAGCACGGACGATGACCGCTGACGAGCTGCGAGATCGGCTGGCCGCCATCGACCCCGCCCACGACGTGGCGACCGAACCGCCGACGACGTCGTCGTCCCGATCGCGACTGGAGCGCATCATGCACACCGACCCGAACGTCACCACCGACCGCCCGTCGACGCCAGGCGCGGCCCGCCGGCCGCTGCTGCTCGCGGCCGCGGCTGCTGTCGCCGTCGCCGTTGCCGGCGGCGTCGTCCTCACCCGCGGCGGTGACGAGTCCCCGGTGGCCAGCGGGCCGCCGGTCGAGCTGACCCTCGGCGCCTCGGACGCGATGGCGAGCTGCCTCCCGGTCGACGCCGAGATCCTGGCCGACATGCCGGTCGCGTTCGCCGGGACAGCCACGGCCGTCGAGGGCGACACGGTGACGCTCACCGTCGAGGAGTGGTACGCCGGCGGCGACGCCGGCACCGTGGTGATCCACGCGCAGTCGGGCATGGAGGCCCTGATCGACGGATTCACCTTCGCGGAGGGTGAGGCGTATCTCGTCTCGGCCGCCGAGGGGACCGTCAGCTTCTGCGGCTTCAGCGGCCCGGCCACCGACGAGCTCCGAGCCGTCTACGACGAGGCCTTCCGGTCCTGAGCACCCGCGGCGTCGTTCAGAACGCGGCGACGAACGCCCGCTGCTCGTCGGTCTCGACCGCCCGCTCGCAGTACGCGGCCCGCACCCAGGCGACCGCCTCGCCGGGCGGCGTGCCGGTCAGGACGGCGAGGCACGCCAGCGCGGTGCCGGTGCGCCCGTGCCCGCCGAGGCAACCGACCTCGACTTTCTCGCCACGGCGCGCTCGGTCGAGCACGTCCTCGAGGGCAACGCGCAGCGCAGTGGCATCGGGGACGCCGAAGTCGACCCACGGCAGATGCGCGTGGTCCCAGGGCGGTGCCCAGTGCTCGTCGAAGTAGAGCCCGAACGCCGGCGCGCCGTCTTGCGCGTAGGGATCCTCGACGAGGAACCTGGCTCCGACGACCGTCGTGCCGTCGACGAACGTCACGGCGTCGCGGTGCGCGTGCGGGCGAACGGTCGGCTGGCCGGCTGCTCGCCACTCCTCGCGGATGGCGACGAGCAGCTCATCGGTCACCGGGGGCCGCTCGCCCCGGCTCATTCGCTCCGCGACGCGCCTTCCCGCGGGCGTCAACATCGAGAACACCGCCCACGCCACCGCAGCGCGGTCGTCACCCAGGAGCTCGTCTGCCACGCGCGCGAGCATGCACGACGGCGATGAGGTCAGGCCGACCCTTACCAGCTTCGGGATCGCACACGTACAGATTGCCCGTGCTTGGCGGGCAAGTGCGCCGTCAACCGACCCGTCCGCTCACACGCGTTGCCCGCGCAGTCGGCGCCGCAGAGTCGGAAGGGTCAGACTGTTCAGACATGAGCAGCGTCGTTCGGCAGCTTCGGTCCGAGGAGGCCGAACGGGTCGGTCTCGTGCTCGGTCTCGCCCGGCTGAACCAGGGGGACGGGTTCTACCTCGTGGCCTGGGATGACGCGGAGCCCATCGGTCATCTCCACCTCGCGTTGACGGAGCCGCCCGAGCTCCAGGACGTCTTCGTCCGCCCTGGACATCGCAGGTGTGGTGTGGCGAGAGCCTTGACGGCGGCAGCTGAGCGAGAGGTCGAGGCGCGCGGGTTCAGCAGGCTGCGGTTGACCGTCAGCGTCGACAACGTTGCCGCGCAGGCGCTGTACCACGCGTGCGGCTACCGCGACACCGGTCTGCCTCCCGAGCGCGTGCAAGGCACGGTCATGATTCGGACAGGGCCGATCGATGTCGATGACACCTTCCTGACCTGGGAGAAGGCCCTGAGCTAGAGCGCTCCCACATCGTGCGACGTGTGGCCGGAGCAGCCGCGGGAGCGACCCCTCGAGCGCCGACGGTCCGCCGTGGTTGGCGCGTAGGTTGGCGGCACCGCACCAGAGACGATGGAGGTGGTCGAGATGCGTTCGACCCTGTGCGACCTCGTGGGCATCGACGCTCCCGTGGTCCAGGCGGGAATGAGCATCTTCACGTCGCCAGCATTGGCGGCGGCCGTCTCGGACGCCGGCGCGCTCGGCAGCCTCGGCGCCTGGAACCGCCCGCCGGACCAGCTCCGCCGCGAGCTCGCAGAGCTGCGTGAGCTGACGGACCGTCCGTTCGCCGTGAACCACGTCGTCCCGGACGTCAATGCTGAAGCGCTCGCTGCGACGCTGGAGCGCGCCCCCGCTGTCGTCTCGTTCGCGCTCGACCACGCCGGTGACCTGATCCAGCGCGTGCACGATGCCGGCAGCCTCGTCATGCAGCAGGTCAACACCGTGCAGCAGGCGCAGCGCGCGGCCGAAGGCGGCGCCGACATCATCGTCGCCCAGGGTGGAGAGGCCGGCGGCTATGGCGGGTCGGTGAGCACGCTCGCCCTGGTCCCCCAGGTCGTCGATGCCGTTCACCCGATCCCGGTCCTGGCCGCGGGTGGCATCGCCGACGGGCGAGGGATGGCGGCGGCGATGCTGCTCGGGGCGGCCGGCGTCAACCTCGGCAGCCGCTTCCTCGCCTCAGCGGAGTCCCCTGTCGGAGAGCGCTGGAAGCGTGCACTGATCACACGCCCGTCTGAGGACTGGTTGCAGGCCGGCTTCATCAACGTGCTCAACCCGAACCCCGGAACCGTCGGCTATCGAACGCGCTTGCGGCTGCTGCGCACGGACTTCGTCGAGCGCTGGGAGCAGCGAGCCGGCGAGCTCGCCACCGACCCGACGCCGGCGCTGACCGAGCTCTCCGAGGCTGACGCCGCCGGCGACCGAGAAGACCTCCTCGTCGTCGGCGGTCAGAGCGCCGGGCTCATCAGGGATGTCCAACCCGCCGGCGAGATCGTGCGCGCGCTCGTCGCCGAGGCGCGGGACGCGCTTGCCGCGGCCGCGGGGCTCGAGCTCTAGCAGCGCCGGGAGCGCTCGCTACTCGGCGACTCCGCGTGGACGCTCGGCCCGCTGATCTGAATCGGGGTCATGTCCGGTTCCGGCGCTCGACGTGACGTCGAACTCGTTCGAGCAGCTTGGCGCGCTGCCGAGGAGTCGCCGCCGGGGCCCGCTCCCAGTCCTCGGAGAATCGGACATCCGCGTACCTGCCGCTCTCACCGTCATGGAAGTGGAGGAAGGCGCGGGAGCGGAAGTACCTTGCCCTTGTCCCGCAAGCCCTCGATGGTCCCGAGTGCGCTGATGAGGTCCTCGTGCGTCTCGATGGCTGCGTCCGAAGTGGGCATGACCGGACGGTAGCCAGACACCGTGACCAGCCTCCGCTCGAGACGCGCCGTTCGGGACGCCTGACATCGACAGGTTCGCTTGGTTCGCGAGCGGAGGTTCGGTCCGCGACGCTGACGCGATGCTCGGCTCCGAGGCCAGCCGCACGGCGCTCATCGCGGCCGCCAATCGGGCCGCACATGTCGCGCAGGACAAGCCAGTGATCCTTGCGGACTCCCTCGCGAGGCTGCTTTCTGGCGAACTCGGCGAGCAGACGATTCGCGCCGTGGAAGCAGATCCGCTTTCCAACCTCGGTCGCTTCCACTTCGCAGCCCGGGCACGATGGGCTGAGGACACGCTCGAAGAGGCGCGTCGCGAGGGTGTCGACCAGTACGTGCTGCTCGGCGCTGGACTTGATTCCTTTGCCTATCGGCACAACGCAGACACTGGCGACCTCCGGGTCTCTGAGGTCGATCACCCGGCGACGCAGGCGTGGAAACGCGAGCGCCTCGCCGAAGCAGGCATCCTCGAACCCGACGCCGTCACCTTCGTACCGGTCGACTTCGACAGCGCAGTCGTTTCGCAAGGCGGGCGAGCCCTGGCTCAGCTACTACGAGCCCCGGGAGATCGAGCGGTTGATGCAACGCTGCGGCTTCCGCCAGATCGAGCACCTCGACAAGATCGGGATACGCAGCAAGTTCATGAACGGGCAGAGGCATCCGCTTCCGGGCCCGGCGCCCTACACGCCACTTCTGCGTGCCCGAGCCTGAACGCGGCCCACCCGCGAAGCGCCGATCTGCAGAACCGATGGCGACTGCGATGTCCGGCACGCGGCGAGCGTGATCGGTGCCCGCGAACTCGTTCGACTCGCTCGCGGCTTGAGATCATCCTGGCGACCCATGGCGCTCGACTCAGTCATCACCATCGTGTCGGTGAACGTCGGAGAGCCTGCCGTGCTGCTTCGCTACGACGGCGGTGAGATCGTCAGCGGCATCGACAAGAGACCTGTCGACACCGATCAGCTCCGGCTCAGCGAGACCAACCTCGCGGGTGACCGGCAATCCGACATGCGCCCGACTCCCGCCGGCGATCACGTGCACGGCGGCCCGCATCACGCCGTCTACG